>DATHNB010000295.1:0-4406 GCA_035486495.1 Ferruginibacter sp.
AATAATGGCGGAGTTCCTTCATTAACTGATATTGAATCGAGAAAGTATTCTATCACCGATAATCGCATTGCATTTATTGGTAAGATCGATTATAGAATTAATACTGATAATAAAATTGATTTCTCCACTGTCTTTACTCAATTGACAGATTATCAATCCAGACAAATAACAGATTCTACCGATGGATTGCGCAGTGTTCCCGGAACGGGTGTGGTAGATTATCTGTATCGGTCCAAAACCAATATTCAAAACATTCTTAGTTTAACATTACAAGGTTTACATCAAATAACAGAACATTTATCGGCAGATTGGTCCGGTGTTTATTCGGTTGCAACACAAAAAACTCCTGATCAGGCAGAGTTAACATTGTCACAAACAATTACAAAAGATTCTACTGGACAAACATCATCATCGCCAGCTTCTCCGGCAATGGCAATAGCCAGTCCGGGACTTACGCGCGAATGGCAACATAATTCAGATAATGATATTGCAGGATATATAAACCTTCATTACAAGTTTAATATCGCTGCTCAAAATTTTAACGTAAGTGTAGGAGGAATGAGTAGGCATAAAGAAAGGGACAATTATGATAATACTTACACACTCCAGATAACTTCTCCAACCCCGGTGATATTTGATAATATCTATAATGCTCCATTTGTATTTACATCAACATCACAAGGAAAAGGAACTCCTAATAGTCAGAATATTTATACTGCTACAGAAGATGTAAGTGCGGGCTACTTCGATATTCGTTGGGAACCCAATAAAAAATGGAACGTACTTGCCGGTGTAAGATTTGAAAGTACCACCCAATCATACGTGCAAACACAAGTAGATAGTACTGTTGCTGGCAGAGAAGGAAGTCAAACTTATATAGATCCTTTGCCAAGCGTACACATCAAGTATAAATTAAATGATAAAGCCGCTCTTCATTTTTCATACTTCAGTTCTATTTGTCGCCCCGGATTTTTTGAGATCGTACCTACGGAAAAACCAGGCGAATATTATACAGAAGCCGGCAACGATAGTTTGCTGCATTCTCAGGCGCAAAATCTTGATCTACGATACGAATATTTTCCTGGCGGAGCCAACCAGATCTTAATTGGAGTATTTTATAAAAATATTCAAAACCCTATTGAATACACTTATGAAAGGCCCGCAACAAGCAGTACTTATATAAGACCAGAGAATGGTGCAACTGCAACAAATATTGGTTTTGAATTAGTGTACACAAAATATTTTCACAAATTCGGTGTGTCTGCTAATTACACTTACACTTATTCTAACGCGCCAACGCTTAAAACATATCCTTATAATTTTCGCGATTCTGTTACCGGAACGTATCAATCCACTACTAAAGCTGTAAAAGTAAATCTTCCCTTACAGGGGCAGGCCGCGCATATTGGCAATTTGTCTTTATTGTATAAAGATGGGAAAAGCGGCATCGAGCTACAACTGGCCACAATTTACACAGGCAGACATATGGTTTATTTATCTCCTTATGATAATATGGATTACTGGCAAAGAGGATCTGTTATCATGGATTTTTCGGGAGAGAAAAAATTAGGAAAACACTTTTCAGTTTATGCAAAGCTCGGTAACCTCTTAAATACTGCAGATATTATTGAAATGGATTTTAATAGTTCCAGCATTGGTAAAGAATGGCCACCATTGGAAAATAGAAGCGACAGAATTTTAATTCAGAAAAAATATTATGGCCAAACATATCTGGCAGGCATCAGGTATCATTTTTAAACTCAAATAAATATTCAACAATAAAACAACAATTATGAAATTGCTCAAACCAATCATTTACCTCGCAGCAGGATTAATACTGTTTGCATCGTGTAAAAAAAATCAATCGATCACATTATCAAAACCGGCTTTTCAAATCGGACAAGCCGTAAGTGATTCTGCACCACTTTGCGGATCTATCAAAGGAACAATGCTTACGGGAAAAACCTACATCCTTGGTTGTAACGTTACTGTAAATCAAGGTGACACTTTATATTTACAACCAGGAGTAACTGTAAAAGTAGATCCTAATGTTCTTGTAATAGTAAGAGGTACTTTCATTTCTGCAGGTACTGCCGCACAACCTAACACTATCACTTCTTTAACAACTAAAACGGATGTTCCGGGACAAAATCCTTTAACGGATTCCGCTTTTTCAGGAAAATGGTACGGTATCAATTGTGATACAACCTGCGCTTTATTTGTAATGAAATATACACATGTTGAAGGTTCAGGCGCAATGTTTTCATCAGCTCCTTTAGCTGGCCTTGCACCAAACACACCATCATGGGATATCTTCTTCCAAAATGCTAATGGTATATTTATATTAGAAGATAGCTGGATCTATGGAACTGTTGATGATGCGGTACATGTAACTTTTGGAAAAGTAAATATCATGAGAAACACTTTCGAAAAAACAGGTCAGTTCGGTGGCGAAGCACTGAATGTTAAAAGTGGTACGGTAGGAAACATTGCTTATAATTTATTTATAGGTAGTGCGACTAACGGCTCTAAAATTTCAAATGCCGGGTTAACGCCAACAGAATGTAATGTGGATTGTTACAATAACACTTATGTAGATTGTGGCTTCCGTCAAACAAGTACTTCACCTCATGGTGGTTCTATTGATATCGAAAAGGGTGCCGAAGGAAATTTATACAATAATCTTTTTGTGAATTGCAAAAAAGGATTAAGAGTTGTTTCAGGATCTAGTGCTCCCGATACAACAAATACTCACTATGGTTACAATTTTTATTATGGTGACTCTGCAGTTATCTGCGATAATTTTTATCCGGTAGGCGATGTGTCACATCCACAAACTACTGATATCCCTACGCCATCAACTTATTTACCTGTAGGTTATTCGCTTGGTGCTGTTTATACTCCTATTATAAATATTATCAGTGTAAATAGCGGACTGTTCAAAAACTTTCCTCTCCCAAATTATAGTTATCAAGGTTATGCTTATGCATCAGGTTTTGATTTCCATTTAGCGACAAGTGCTGCTGCTATAGGAAAAGGAACTACATCTTCTTTAACACCGTTTAGTAATGTACCTATAGATCCTATTTATGGTTCATCAGGAATTACTCCTCCAGGAGTTGATATTGGTTGTTACCAGGTAAATGGAACTGGCAATCAACATTAAAATGATAACAATTATTTTTTACAACAGCTGCTTAAAATTTTAAGCAGCTGTTTTTTATACAGTAACTTTAGGTTTTGGATCTGAATGAAGCAACAGTTACGCAATATCCTTTTAGCAATTATTTGTCTATTAGCTTTTACTAGTGCTTATGCACAGGGCGGCGGACCGCCAATGCTTACAGATGATCCTGCAACATTGGATAAAGGAACTTTCGAAATAAACACATCAGTCAATTCACAAATAACAAAAGAGGTACAGTTAGCCATACCTTATGTAGATGCTAATTATGGGATAAACAATAATCTTCAGCTAAAGGTAGAAATGCCTTACCAAATCACGATCGATGAACAAAAACATTCATCAGGAAAATTTGTTGATCCGTTATTCGGAGTAAAGTATCATTTTGTTAGTGAAGACAAATACTTTCTGTCAGCAACAACTTATCCGCAGGTAACCGTTACCGGTACTCAAAAAGGTTTTCTACTTCCGTTATTATTAGTTAAAACAATTGGCAAATTTGTTCTTGGAGAAGAGGTTGGTTATTTATTTGTTGAGAAAGATTCCAGCAGTTTGATCAATGGAAATTTACTGAGTTATAAAGTATCCAAAGAATGGGAAATAATGGGAGAGTTCTTTTTACAGAAAAGTCTTCATCCAACAATAGCAACGACAGGTTTTATGAATTACGGTTGTAGATATACATTTAATAAAACATTTACTTTCCTTGGTTCAATTGGTACACAGGTTATCACACCTGCCAACCAGGAAAGACAATATTTCTTTTCGTTTATTGGGATACAAACCGATTTTTAATTCGTTTATTTTTCTACCACCAATATTTCAAAAGTACCTGAAACAGCTTTAGGTTTTGTGTTTGCTACCGCAGGTTCAAAATCTGCCGTTGGTAAATAGATGGCATGAGTTTGTTGATCAACAGTAATTGTTCTTGCGCCTTTTTTTGTCGGTACAACATCAAGAACTTTTATATTTTTCTTTGATGTTTCTTTAATAACTGTCAACGTTCCTTCTCCGCATGATGCTAATACATGGTGCAAAGAAGAATCAAATCCAACACCATCACAACCATCACCTATGGGAAGCTTAGTAATAATTTTTCCATTGGTAGCATCCATCGCGATCAATAATTTATTATCACATCCTGCAAACAATATTTTTGTTTTGAGATCGATGGCCAGTCCTGTTGGTGATTCTCCCGGACTCAGCGGCCAGTGATTGATCA
>DATHNB010000296.1:0-10089 GCA_035486495.1 Ferruginibacter sp.
TGAATAATGTAACTTCTTTCTAAAATTATGTAACACTTACATGACTAAGAAAGCTGATCTTCTCGTCCTACGAATCTACTCCGTAGACACATGTTATGGATAAAAAAAAATCGGATGAGTTACTCATCGCGAATAAAGAACTCGCATTTCAAAAACAAGAGAAAAAGAATAGGGCTGCAGAGTTAGTTATTGCTAATAAAGAGAAAGGAAATCGCGCGGCTGAATTAGTGATTGCCAATAAAGAACTTGTATTCCAAAATAAAGAAAAAGAAAAAAGAGCAGCGGAATTGGTTATCGCCAATAAAGAACTTATTTTTCAAAATAACGAAAAAGAAAAAAGAGCAAAAGAGTTAATTACTGCCAATACCGAATTGAAAGTGGCGGAAGAGAATATTAGAAAACTAAATGATGAATTGGAAAATAAAGTAATTGTACGTACTGCACAATTAGAATCTGTTAACAAAGAATTGGAATCATTTTCTTATTCTGTTTCTCATGATTTAAGAGCTCCCATAAGAGCTATCAATGGATATACACGGATCTTAGTAGATGATTATGAAGAAAAATTTGATGTTGATGGAAAAAATGTGCTTAAGGCCATTATTCATAGTTCAAAAATAATGGGTAAGCTGATAGATGATTTACTTGCTTTTTCTAAATTAGGCAGAAAAGAAATTAGTGTATCAGAAATTAATATGGATAGCCTTGTTCAGTTAATAAGAGAAGAACTAGTATTTGATGAAGATGAAAATATTCCCAATTTTACTATTACCCCACTGCCTCCTATCAAAGGAGATCAATCGTTAATTAAACAGGTATGGATAAATTTAATTTCGAATGCCATTAAATACTCGAAGAATAAAGCAACAACAAATTTGGAAATAGGAGCTTTTAAAAAAGGTGCCTTCATAATTTATTACGTAAAAGATGAAGGTGCCGGATTTGATATGCAATACTATGACAAGCTCTTTGGAGTTTTTCAAAGATTACATTCTCAAAAGGAATTCGAGGGCACCGGTATTGGCCTTGCCATTGTTCAAAAAATAATTAACCGGCATAATGGTACTGTATGGGCAGAATCTGTCTTAAACGAGGGAACAACTTTCTACTTTAGCTTACCTAACATTAAAATATAAAACATGAATTACAATGACATTGAAATTTTATTTGCTGAAGACAGCATACATGATGCAACGCTAACCATAAGAGCACTTACCAAAAGCGGATTTAGCAATAAATTATTACATGTTGAAGATGGAGCAGAAGCGCTCGATTTCCTATACGGCAAAGGCGCTTATACGTCCAGAGATATATCCAAACATCCCAAATTAATTTTGCTCGATCTGAAAATGCCTAAGGTAACAGGAATGGAAGTTCTTGAAAAAATAAAATCAGATCCTACGCTTAAATCTATACCAGTAATAATTCTTACTTCATCTAAAGAAGATCCAGATGTAAAAGAAAGCTATAAGCTTGGAACAAACAGCTACATTGTAAAACCCGTTGACAGTGATAATTTTTTTCTAGCGATTAAAGAAATTGGAATGTTTTGGATGGTATTGAGTGAACTCCCCCATTAATAATAATATAAACCTCAATATTGAATCATTTTTTAGTACTCTTTCCAAATAAATAAGAGAAACATAAATTTAAGTTACGACATACTGCTAACATACAATGAATAAGCTGAGAATACTCATAGTAGAAGACAACGAGAACGATGCTGATCTACTTAACCGTGAATTGCAAAAAAGCAGTTTGCAGTTTATATCGGAGACAGTAGAGACACGAGAAAAGTTTGAGCATGCGCTGCATTCTTTTATCCCTGATATAATTTTATCTGATTATTCACTTCCTTCTTTTGATGCAGAAAGTGCTTTCGATATTAAACAAAGAATACTCCCTCATATCCCTTTCATTATTGTATCTGGTGTTATTGGTGAAGAGAATGCAGTTGAGCTTATAAAAAAAGGTATTACTGATTACACACAGAAGGATAAACTATTTACTTTATCTCAAAAGATTATCCGTGCTTTAAAAGAACTGAAAGAAAAAAAGGAAAAGGAAATTATTACAGAAAAAGTAAAGATACAGGCCGAAGAATTAATTATTGCTAACAAAGAACTTCTATTATTAAATCAGGAATTGGAAGAACGTGTTGCCAACCGCACAAGAGCTTTGGCAGAAAGTGAAAAACAATTCCGCAATATGATGGAAACTATTCCACAAATTGCCTGGACAAATACTGTTGATGGTGAAGTGACATTTTATAACCAGCGATGGTATGATTATACCAGCCTTGATTATCAACACAGCAAAGGATGGGGATGGCTGTCGGCAATTCATCCTGACGATTTACAGTACACTTTAAATCAATACAAATCAATTCTGGAAACCAGTGAAGGTGGTGAATTTCAAAATCGAAAAAAGCGTGAAGATGGTATTTACCGCTGGCACTTGATCCGTTTAATGCCTGTTAAAAATGAAGAAGATGAAGTTCAATTGTGGACGGGCACAGCTACTGATATACATGAACTTAAATTGCTACAACAACAGAAAGATGATTTTATAAGCATTGCAAGTCATGAACTTAAAACTCCTATTACAAGTTTAAAAGCTTCGCTGCAATTGTTGAACAGGATAAAAGATGAACCCTCTTCTGCAATGTTACCAAACATGATAGACCTGGCAAATAAAAGTTTAGATAAAGTTATTATACTGATCAAATATTTATTAGACGCAAGCAATGTAAACGAGGGCCAGTTACGTTTAAACCAACAAGTATTTACGCTGTCTAAAGTAATTGATGAGTGTTGCCATTCCATAAGTATTGAAGGTCTTTACAATATTGTTACAGAAGGCGATATGGAACTGCAGGTTTATGCAGATGCTGAAAGAGTTAACCAGGTAGTGATAAATTTTGTTACCAACGCCATTAAATATGCTCCTGAATCTAAAGAGATAAGGATCAGAATTGAAAGAATGAACGATATGGCTAAAGTATCAATAATAGATAAGGGGCCGGGTATTTCTCCCGATAAATTGACACATTTATTTGACCGGTATTACCAGGCAGAGAGTGGTGGTAGTCTATATTCCGGTTTGGGCCTTGGTCTTTATATTTCTGCAGAGATCATAAAAAAACATAAGGGACAGATAAGTGTAAATAGTGAATTGGGTAAGGGTAGCACTTTTTGGTTTACACTTCCCACTACACAACCAGCAGAAATTGCTTATTAATTTTTACTGATCGACGTTCGTTATTACGAATAAGCTGCCATCCTTTCGCTTTCACATTTCATTTCGTGCCATATAAAAAAATACATAACTTGAATCGTATGATGGTACGATTTAAAAATATTGTAATCTATATCATTAGTTTGTCGGTGCTTTTAGCTTGTAATAAACAACAAAACACCTCGACTACATCTCCCCGAACATACCGTATGGGATTTCAAAACTCTGCCCCCCGGCCAGATTTTAATCTGTATGTACAATCACTTAATTTATGGTCAACGCGTGCTGATGCCGCAATAATAAGTGTGCAATTACCATGGGATTCTTTATTAGCAGGGGTTACGCCGCAGGCTTATATTACTGACAATTATTCGGGTGTCGTTAATTACTGGCGCGCTAAGAATTTTAAACTCTGGGTATATGTTGATCCTGAAAATGGATTAGACAGATCTTCAGATGCTCCGATACTTGTTGCAAATAATAAAAGCATTGCACAAACACCTATTCAACAACTATATAGAAACTATGTAATAGCAATAGATACAATACTTCATCCCGAACATTTAGGATTCGCATTAGAAACGAATCTTATCAAAGGTGCTGCACCTGATTCTATTTATCAGGGTGTTAAATTAGCAGCCAATGAAGCTGCGGCAGATGTGAGAGCTGTTGATGCTCAGGTAAAATTAGGTGTAAGTGTGCAGGTTGAATATGCCTGGGGTAAATTAGGTGGTGCCGGAAGTTATGTAGGCGTGAATCAGGATTTTATTGACTTCCCTTTTATTCAGGAATTAGGATTGTCCTCTTACCCATATTTTGCTTTTAATGATCCGAGCGACATTCCTCTTGATTATTATTCAAGATTGGTGATAGGAAGATCCATCCCTGTTTTCGCTTCAGAAGGAGGTTGGACATCGAGTAACTTAAATGAGTCTGGAACAATAATAAATAGCACACCACAAGAACAAGAAAATTATATCAATCGCCAGAGCCTGATCTTAGATAGTGCAAAAGCAATAGGATTATTTTCACTCACATTTACGGACATTGATCTATCTGCTATACCAGCCAATACTCCTGCTGACATAAATTATTTTGCGTACCTGGGATTAGTAGATATTAACCTGCAACCTAAACCCGCCTTATCTGCCTGGGATGCTATTTATAAAAGGCCATTGAAATCAGGAAATTAAAAAAGGATTTGAAAAAATGGATCAACGCCGCTCTCATTTTTTTAACGGCAATTCAATCATTTATCTGGTTATTCATAAATCATTTTAGTTAATGTACTGTTATTGCAAAATTTCATTTTATATTATTTATATGTTGTGTGACAGCAGTTTGCCTTGTAATCCCATAAATACAAAAGCAGCGTTAATTGCGTTTATAATATCAATATCTTTATAAACGTCTTTATAGAGAGAATTTTACCATTCTGTATTCCTGACATACTCTATTCATGAGAAACGCTTTATACTTTTTTTGGATATTACTTTTTATTCTTTGTATGAGAACAATGCCTGCTATTGCTCAGGAAACATTAATTCCGCAGGTAACACAATGGATAAACGATAACAATAAAAAACTTCACCTGCAAAGCAATGACTTAGCAGAAATGCGAATCACAAGTGCTTCAACATCTAACAAATTAACATTCGCTTACGCTCAGCAATATTACCTAGGATTAAAAGTTCATAACGCTATTTATTCACTTTGCTTCAATAATAAAAATGTAATGGTAAGTAGCAGTGGCCGGTTTGTTGAAAAAATAAATACGAAGACTACCAATGCAACACCTTCTATTACCGCATTAACAGCTATTGGAAAAGCTGCTGCATACCTCAAACTACCTATACCGGTTTCACTAAATATTGTTCCCGACCCAAAAAATACAAAAACTTATATTGTATATACACCTGCGGGAATTGCTAAACAAAATATTGTTGCAGAACTAATGTGGGTTACAACTGATGATGGCAAAACAATAAAACTGGCGTGGAATATCACAATAGATGTATTGCATAGTGCAGATTATATGAATGTAAGAGTAGATGCATTAAACGGTGAAATTATTAATGCAGACAATTCCACTTTGTATGAAAAAAATTCTAAAAAAAATAATGCCGAGCAACAAATAAAAAAAAATACACTTCAACTTCAGCTCAATAATGATCATATTGATGCTGTAGCTGATGCGGCATACAGAGTAATACCATTACCAACAGAAGCTCCTACATTCGGACCTTTAGCCATAGTGAACGATCCATGGTTAAATGCAGGAGCAGCTAACCCTGTTGCAGTTTTTGGCTGGCATTCTGATGGTACTAATGAGTATAATTATACGCGGGGTAATAATGTTTTCGCTTATGATGATACAGCGAATTTGAATCATCCCGGCCATAGTGATACTTCTTCCACGGCATCTCCTAGTTTTACTTTTACTAAAACGCCCGATTTTACTGAGCAACCACATATTACCAATAATATGCGCGCTGCCGTTACTAATTTATTTTATGTAACGAATATGATGCATGACATTAGCTACCAATATGGATTTGATGAACCTTCTGGTAATTTCCAGGTAAATAATGACGGCAGAGGTGGTGTAGGAAATGATCCATTAAACGCAGAGGCTCAGGATGGTAGCGGTACTAATAATGCCAATATGAATACATTACCTGATGGCCAATCTCCACGCATGCAAATGTATTTGTGGAATCCCGCGCCATTGTTTTTAACCGTAAACACTCCTGCGTCAATAGCGGGAAATTACAATGCGGTACAAGGTGCGTTCAGTACTAACAATCTATTAAATGCTCCGGTAACAGGGACTACCATATACTTCAATGATGATATAGCGGGTACTACACATTTAGGCTGTGGTGTACCAGCTAATTCTATTGCAGGAAAAATTGTATTTATCAATCGTGGCACTTGCAATTTTACGCAGAAAGTAAAAGATGCGCAAACAGCCGGTGCTATAGCTGTAATAATGATTGACGACGTTGTAGAAACACCTATTGTAATGGGCGGTACAGATAATACAATTACTATTCCCGCGGTAATGATCTCCGAGGCTGATGGTGCAAATTTAACAGCTCAAATATCAAGCGGTGAATCTGTAACATTAAATTCTTCGCCTATGCTTGATGGCGACTATGATGATGGCGTAATTGCACACGAATTTACACATGGCATTTCAAATAGATTAACAGGAGGCCCGGCGAATACAAGTTGCCTAACAAATGCTGAACAAGGCGGTGAAGGCTGGAGTGATTATATGGCACTCATGGTTACGCAACATTGGGACACTACTACTATAGCAGATAGTTTTGTATTACGTCCGCTCGGCACTTATGTTCTAGGAGAACCTACCACAGGTATTGGTTTACGAACATATCCATATACCTTAAATATGGCTGTCGACCCACACACTTATGCAGATATGAATGGAACCCCAAACGGATCCGAAGTTCATTACATAGGCGAAATATGGGCAAGTACACTTTGGGATATGACTTGGAGAATTATTGAACAGGAAGATAGTATAGAACCTAATATTTATAATGCTGTAAGTACAGGTGGCAATACAATTGCATTGAATGATGTAATAACAGGATTAAAATTACAACCGTGCGGCCCAGGTTTTCTTGATGCAAGAAACGCGATCCTTCAAGCAGATTCTATTTTATATAACTATCGTCATAAATGTGCTATATGGGGAGCTTTTGCAAGACGTGGCATGGGTTATAGTGCGCAGCAAGGTAGCAGCAATAGTACCTCTGATCAAGTGCCTGCTTATGATATTCCTACGTCTATCACTTTTTCAAAAACTGCTGCAGATTCCTTAAATGCAAATGACACAGTAGCTTATACAATTAATGCTTCTTGCGGATGCAGTGTTCCAACAAATTTAAAGATCATTGATACATTACCTGCAAGCTTACATTATATTAATAGTTCTTCGGGAACCTTGAGCGGAAATATTTTAACTATTAACCCCGTTAATTTTACACAACCATTACAAACATTAAGTTATACTATAAACGCTACTCCAACTATTCCGGGATGTACTATTGCTTATGAAATTAATGATAATAGAGATAGTTCCACTATTGGTGGATTTACTACGGCCGGAGGTTGGGCCGTTTCATCTGCAAAGTCAGCCAGTCCTACTCATTCCTGGTTTGCTACTGAACCTACTTTTCCATCTGATATAACATTAACCTCCGCAGCAATTGTTCTTAGCGAGCAATCCATATTTAGTTTCAATCATTATTTTAATACAGAGCCAACTTACGATGGAGGCGTGGTTGAAATATCTACTAATGGTGGTGGCACCTGGCAAGATCTTGGACCGGAAATTATAAAGAATGGTTATACTGCAACAATGGATGCCTCTACAATATTAGCGGGCCAACAAGCTTTCTCTGGCGCAAGCAATGGTTTTGAACAAACCATTATTGATCTGTCTTCTTTTACCGGACAAACTGTAATGATACGTTTCCGTTTTGAAACTGATAATGGAAATTCAGTACCCGTAGAAGGATGGTATGTAGATGATATAAAACTAGCGAGTGGTTGTATTGCAGAAAATTCAGCAGCTATTTACAATGCCGGCAATGCTTTACAGGCCAGTAGCAATGCTTTCACATTTATTAAATCTTCTATAACAGCTGATACAATAAATAATTTTACTGCAACTAAAGTTGTTGTTGCCGGCCAACAAGAAACAAAAATTTCATGGACATTAAATAATGAAAGTAATGTTTCTAGTTATGAAATAGATCATAGCATAGATGGTACAACATGGAATATAATAGATACAACATCTAACATAGTTAGTAATAGTCATACTGTTTTTGATTCTATTCCTTTGATCCCCGGAACAAATTATTATCGCCTCAAGATCTACAATAAAGATAGTAGTGTTGATTATTCAAACATACAAGTAGTTGTTTTTAGCGATACGACAACCGCAATACCTCCAATCATCATTCCCAAAATGCCTGTACAATATTCATTGGCACCAAATCCTGCTAATGACCATATCGTATTCAACGATAGCATAGAAGAAATAATTTCCATTGAATTGTATGATGGTATAGGTAAAAAAGTTATACAAGAAACAACAAACTCAAATACTAATATTAATATAAGTATACTGGCTTCCGGTTTATATTACTATAAAGTAAAAACTGCTTCCGGCTATTCCAATACAGGAAAATTAGTAATTACCAGATAATAGCTACTTTATTATCAATAGGGTTGTAAATTTATGGTTGAAGAAATAATACTTCTCAGCCACGACCATAAATTTATTTGAAAATGAAAATTAACGCCAATCGTCTTCAACAACATTTTGAGGCAATGAGTGAGATCGGAAAGATAGGTGAAACCGGTACTTGCCGTCCTACAATGACTCCATTAGAAAAACAAGGGTTTGATCTTGCAGCTTCATGGATGAAAGAAGCTGGCATGAAAACCCATATCGATAATTTTGGAAACCTCATCGGCAGGCTAGAAGGAAAAAATAAATCATTACCTGTTTTAATGATGGGTTCTCATTTAGATTCTCAACCTTATGGTGGTAGGTTTGATGGAGTGGCCGGCGTGCTTTGCGCCATTGAAGTAATAAAAACTTTAACCGAAAATAACATCACTCCTGAAAGAAGCATTGAAGTAATTTCTTTTGCTGATGAAGAAGGCTGGCGCTTTAATAAAGGCCTCTTCGGTTCAAGAGGAATTCTAGGTAAATTAGAAAAAGGCGAATTACAACGAACAGATAAAGATGGTATCACCAGAGAAAAAGCATTGCGCGATTTTGGTTGTGATCCCGATAAATTTTTGGAATCAGAATATAAACCCGGCAGCATTTTTTGTTTCTTAGAATTGCATATTGAACAAGGCCCAATTCTAGATAATAGTAACAAACCTATCGGCGTAGTATCTGGTATCTCCGGCCCGTTGTGGCTTACAGTAAAATTAAAAGGAATGGCCGGCCATGCGGGTTCTGTGCCAATGGCTATGCGCAAAGATGCATTAGTAGGCGCTGCGGAGATCATCATTGCATTAAATGAAATTGCCAATCAAGTTCCCGGTGCTCCTACTGTTGGCACGGTTGGTACTCTAAATGTTTTTCCCGCATCAAGAAATATTATTCCCGAAGAAGTTACGTTTACGGTTGACCTGAGAGACATTGATCTGGAAAGACGCAACAAGTATGAAAAGCAATTGATGGATAAAATAAGATCCATCACACAAAAACATCAACTTACCTACGAAATATCCGAGGATACAAATTTAGAACCACGCTATTGTGCCAATTGGATAAAAGATATTATTAAAAAGGAATGCAACACTTTAGGACTCATCAATACTCCCGAATTAATGAGCGGGCCATTTCATGATGCAATGGCACTTTCTTACGCCTGTGATTATGGGATGATATTCGTTCGCTGTAAAGATGGTATCAGTCATAATCCTTTGGAATATGCTTCTTACGAGGACCTGGCAATAGGTGCTGAGGTATTGTATGGTACTGTATTACAGGTATTAAAAAAATAAAGGCGGTATAGAAATACCGCCCGATTGATTGTCTCTCTTAACGAAGAATCTTTGCTCTGACGCCACGGATGGACTCGAACCATCGTAAAAAGTTTTGCAGACTTTGACCTAACCACTCGGCCACGCGGCTATTTTATCTTCAGGATAAAGATATAGTAAAATTATTAGTCTATAAAAATAGTAGACTATTTAATTGTTAAATTTTATTAACCGGTAGAAATGCAGCCTTTTATACTAAAAAATTGCTAAAAAAATTGGCTTATTTGTCATAGCTTGCAATAAGAA
>DATHNB010000297.1:0-2112 GCA_035486495.1 Ferruginibacter sp.
GGCTTGGCTCGTTTTGTTGTAACTGGCCAAAGCGATAGCGAGCACTCGCGTACGTTAGCCAAAGGTTTTTCTTTGCTCTTGTAATGGCTACATAAAATAACCTGCGTTCTTCTTCCAGCTCTTCCCTTGTATTAATGCTCATAGCGCTGGGAAATAGTGTTTCCTCTAAACCACCAACAAATACGCAACTAAACTCCAATCCTTTGGCAGCATGTATTGTCATTAGTTTTACTGTATCAGCATCTTCTTCTTTATTTTCCGGATCTGTTAATAATGTGATCTGTTGTAAATAAGTACCCAGATCTTTTTCACCCACTTCACCATCTTCCTCATTCATCGGCGTTTCAATAAACGCTTTGATAGAGTTTAATAATTCTTGTGTGTTTTCATATCGTGCTAATCCTTCGGTTGTTTTATCATTAAAAAGCTCCTTAACTAATGTAGTGTGCTTGCCAACCATCACAGCAAGGTCGTAAGCATTCACACCTTTTTTCATTTCGCTTTGAAACATCTTGATCATCTGTACAAAATTTTCAATAGCTTCCAATGTACCTCCTTTGTAACCCGCAGTGCGTGCCTGTTCAAAGACTTCCCATAGCGTTACATTGTTTTCGTTTGCTGCCAGTATTGCTCTGTCAAGACTTGTTTTACCAATGCCGCGTGTAGGATAATTGATGATGCGTTTTAATGCTTCTTCATCATTAGGATTTACAATAACGCGCAAATAAGCTACGTAATCTTTGATTTCTTTACGTTGATAGAAAGATAAGCCGCCATAAATTTTATAGGGAATATTCATCCTGCGCAAGCTTTCTTCATAAGCACGGCTTTGTGCGTTGGTACGATATAAAATGGCAAACTCGTTATTCATGAAATGATTACGAAGTTTTTGCTCTTTGATTGTATCGGCAACATATTTTCCTTCTTCATTATCGGTAGATGTTCTTACCAATCTTATTTTTTCTCCATCGGCTTTATCGGTCCAAAGTTTTTTAGGCAGCTGATTTTTATTATTATCAATTACTTTATTGGCAACAGTAATGATGCTGTTGCTGCTGCGATAATTTTGTTCAAGCTTTACAACTTTTACATCGTCGTAATCTTTTTGAAACTGTAAAATATTTTCGATGGTTGCACCACGGAAGCTATAAATACTTTGTGCATCATCGCCTACAACACAAACATTTTCGTGCATAGCACCCAGCAGCTTTATTATTTCGTATTGAGATGTGTTGGTATCCTGATATTCATCAATTAATATGTATTTGAATTTGCGCTGGTATTTGGATAAAGATTCGGGAAAATTCTTTAGTAAGATGTACATCTTGAAAAGTAGATCATCAAAATCCATCGCGCCGTTTTTAAAACAGCGTTTGCAGTATGCATCATAGATCTGTCCTATCATTGGACGTTTAGAATAATTATCTTCTTGTTGAAGGTGTGTGTCTTTAAGATATTCTGCAGGACCGATCAAACTATTTTTAGCGGATGAAATTCTATTGTAAACCAGGTTTGGTTTATACAATTTATCATCCAGGTTCATTTCATTGATAACTGTTTTGATAACACTTTTGGCATCATCAGTATCATAAATAGTAAAACTGGTTGGATAGCCAAGTTTGGTCGCTTCGCCACGAAGTATCCTTGCAAAAACGCTATGAAAAGTACCGATATATAAATTTCTTGCTTCTGAATTGCCTAAAGTTCTTTCAATTCTTTCCTTCATTTCTGCCGCTGCCTTGTTAGTAAAAGTTAGCGCCAGGATATTAAATGCATCAATTTTATGTTCACCCATTAAGTGTGCGATGCGTGTGGTCAATACTTTTGTTTTGCCGCTTCCTGCGCCGGCAACTATCATGATCGGTCCGTCTTTGTGTAATACAGCTTCTCTCTGCGGTTCGTTTAACTCGTCTAAATATTTCATGGGCGTAAAGTTACGAAATACGATGCTAATCCGGAGGTTGATTAACCGCAAAGAACGCAAAGAAAAAACGCTAAGTTTCGCAAAGGGTCTCTGCGAAACTTAGCGGTACTTGGCGTCCTTTGCGGTTGAAAATAATTACGATCTGCCGAGCCATAAAGCGCCACCAACGCTGTTAACAGTTGCACCGG
>DATHNB010000298.1:0-17401 GCA_035486495.1 Ferruginibacter sp.
TAAAAAAAGAGAAGACTTTTACATCTTCTCTTTTCAATTATATAGAATTATAAACTCTTATTTGTACTGAGGAATCAAAGTCTTAGCAAGATCAACCATTTTGTTGATACCATCCTGCGGTAAATTTCCTTTTTTAAATTCAACCAAAACTTCAGGAAGCTTGTTGTCCATTTCTAACAAGAAATGTTCTTCAAATGCTTTTACATTTTTAACCGCTACATCTTTGATGACACCTTGTGTACCAAGATAAATTACAGCTACTTGTTTTTCAACCGACATTGGAGAGTATTGTAATTGTTTCAACAATTCCACGTTTCTAGCTCCTTTATCAATTACGTTTTTAGTAGCCGCATCTAAATCACCACCAAACTTACTGAAGGCTTCTAACTCTCTGTAAAGAGCCTGATCCAATTTCAATGTACCAGCAACTTTCTTCATTGATTTGATCTGTGCATTACCACCCACACGACTAACAGAGATACCTACGTTGATCGCCGGACGAATACCTGCGTTGAATAAATTACCTTCCAAGAAGATCTGTCCATCAGTGATAGAGATTACGTTTGTTGGAATATATGCAGATACGTCACCTGCTTGTGTTTCGATAACAGGCAATGCTGTTAAGGAACCACCGCCTTTAACCAAATGCTTGATAGATTCAGGAAGATCATTCATTTGTCTTGCGATATCATCTTTAGCAATAACTTTCGCAGCTCTTTCCAATAAACGACTATGTAGATAGAACACATCACCCGGATAAGCCTCACGTCCTGGCGGGCGACGTAATAACAATGATACCTCACGATAAGCAACTGCTTGCTTAGACAAATCATCATAAATAATTAATGCTGGTCTGCCGGTATCACGGAAAAACTCTCCGATCGCAGCACCTGCAAATGGCGCGTAGAATTGTAATGGAGCAGGATCTGCTGCAGAAGCTGCAACGATCGTGGTATAAGCCATCGCACCATTTTCTTCCAATGTTTTCATGATACCTGCAATGGTAGAAGCTTTCTGACCGATCGCAACATATATACAGTAAACAGGTTTACCTGCCGCAAAAAATTCTTTTTGATTGATAATGGTATCAATACAGATAGCTGTTTTACCGGTCTGGCGATCACCAATAACCAATTCTCTTTGTCCACGACCAATAGGAATCATCGCGTCAATTGCTTTGATACCAGTTTGCAATGGTTCCTTAACCGGTTCACGGAAAATTACCCCAGGTGCTTTACGCTCCAATGGCATTTCATATAATTCACCTTTGATAGGACCTTTACCATCGATCGGCTCGCCAAGTGTATTGATAACACGTCCGCTCATACCTTCACCTACTTTAATAGATGCGATCTTTCCTGTACGTTTTACTTTATCCCCTTCTTTAATACCAGCGCTATCACCCATCAATACCACACCTACGTTATCTTCTTCGAGATTCAAAGCGATAGCTTTAGTACCGTTGCCGAACTCAACCAATTCACTAGAGCGAACATTGTTTAAGCCATAGATACGGGCAATACCATCACCCACTTGCAATACAGTTCCTACTTCTTCCAAACTTGCGCCTGCATCGAAGTTAGTCAGCTGTTGGCGCAGTATCGCCGATATTTCATCTGGTTTAATATCTACCATCTTGTTTATTTTTATAGAATTATCTTATGTTATGAATGTATTCGTTATTCAAAAATTCTTTCTTCAATTCGTTTAGGTCTTTCAACACACTTGCATCAATTAACTTGCCTCCTGTTTCTAAAATAAATCCTCCGATCAATGTTTCATCCACTGCATTTTCTACTTCAACATTTTTTATAGCAGATGCTGCTTTTAATTTAGCAACAATAGCATTAGTAAAAGCTACATCTACAGGAACAGCAGTCGTGATCCTAACTTTATGGATATCTTTTATTTCATTGTATTGATCAATGAATGCATTGGCGATTTCAGGTAGATCATATTCTCTTCCTTTAACTATCAATAATGTTATAAAAGCCGAAGTTAATTTTGATACTCTTTCTTTTGTAATAGATCCTACTATTTTACCTTTCACGTCGCCTTTAATTATAGGACTACGTAATACAGCTACGAAATCAGGATTGCTTTTGCAGATTGATTGTATAAACTTCATATCCTCATACACCACTTCTAATTGATTTTGCTCAATTGACAAATCAATTATACTCTTTGCGTACCTACCTGCTAATCTTGGATTATTCATCTTTTAAAACTGCTAATTAAGTGTAACTTCTTCTGATAATTGCTTGATGTATTTTTCCTGTTCTGTTTTATTCCCTAATTCTCTGCGTAATACTTTTTCGCTTACCTCTACTACCAATTTACCAACCTGATTTTTCAATTCAGTAACAGCAGCCATCTTTTGCTGATTGATAGCAGCCTGCGCTTCATTAATAATTTTAGCGGCTTCGATCTTCGCCTGATTTTTCGCTTCGCCGATAATCTTATCTTTTGTTTCTTTTGCTTCTTTTAATAATGATGCTCTTTCTTCACGTGCCTGTATTAATAATGCTTCGTTATCATTTTTCAATTGAGCCATTTCTGCATTCACCTTTTCTGCCAAAGCAATAGAATCAGCAATTGATTTTTCTCTTTCATTCAACATTGTTAAAATAGGCGTCCATGCAAACTTTTTAAGTATGATCAACACTATTATGAAAGACAACATTGTCCAGAAAATAAGGCCAAAATGCGGCAATAGTAAATCCATAATTTATATTTTTATTAGCTCACGCCAATGGTTAAACGCGTTTTAAATGTACAATTGGCAATTGATAATTGACAATTTTAAAATTCAAAGTATCTTTAATTGTCAATTGTTCATTATCAATTGTCAATTAAGAAGAATTACTGCATCCTCCGTCCTGTACTTCAGATGCAGTAATACTGTAGACTAAGCTTTCAATACCGCTAGTAAACCCGCGATCACTGCAAAAAGGGCAACACCCTCTACGAATGCAGCAGTCAGGATCATGTTACCGCGAATATCATTAGCAGCTTCCGGTTGACGAGCAACTGATTCAGCAGCACCTTTACCGATTAAACCGATACCGATACCTGCGCCGATCGCAGCTAAACCTGCACCAATTGCACCGCCAGCATTTGCTAAAGAAGCATCTAACAAAATGTTCAATAATGACATAACTGTTGTTTTATGAATGAATAAAAAATTACGCTATAATTGGATCATCGTGGCCATTTCCTTCACCATGATCTCCACCTTCTAAAGACTGGCCAATAAACACGGCGGTTAAATTCGCAAAAATAAACGCCTGAATAAATGCCACTAATATTTCAATACAATAAATAAATACCGCAAATGCCACAGATAAGGGAGAAAAACCATAACCCGCAACAGTTGCCATTGCACCGAATATAAAGATCAAAACAATAAAACTTAAAATGATAATATGTCCCGCTACCATGTTAGCAAAAAGACGAATGATTAATGCTGCTGGTTTAATTAATAAAACACCCGCTAATTCAATTGGTATTAAAATTAGTTTAACCAAAAAAGGCACACCCGGAGGCCAAAAAATATGCCCCCAAAAATGCCTGTTAGTACTAAACAAAATAACTACTAACGAAATTACACCCAACACGGCTGTAAAAGCTGTGTTGCCTGTAACATTTGCTGAGCCTGGAAATAAACCAACCAGGTTATTGATAAGAATAAAGAAAAACACAGTTAATAAATAAGGCAGATATTTATCCGCTTTCTTACCGAGATTTGGTCTTGCCACATCATCTCTTACAAAAGTTATAATTGGCTCAATGGCATTTTGTAAACCGGCAGGTGCTTTTGTTAAACCCTGACCAGTTTTATATTTACCTGCAACGGAAGTCATTATCCAAACTAAAAGGGCTAATGCGATAAACATTTGCACTACATTTTTAGTAATGGAAAAATCGTACACTTTTGCTCCGTCAGATGAATAGATCTGTTTGTTCTCATCCAAACCGTAGCCATTATAAATAACATCCCCATCTTCACCGAATTTTGAAGAAGAGAATTCTGTAAAACCATTTGCAGGAGAATAAATAATCACAGGTAAAGGAATACTTGCATTAAAGCTACCGATGCTAAAAAAGTGAAACTCATGTGAATCCTTAATATGATCCATGATAATTTTCGCAGGATCTAATTTTTCTTCCTTTTTTTCAGTAGTATGATGTTCAGTAGGTAGCGCTGTTATTTCCTGAGCTGTACAGATATTGCAAAATAATATCATAAATAAGCTGAGAGTCGCTACCAGTAATGCTTTTATGCTATTTTTTGCCATTTTATTTCCTAAATTTGCCGCAAAGATAAGCACCGGACAGCTGAAAACCGAAAAAGTCTAATCTAAAATCTTAAAAAAATGCAATATTTCAAATTAAAAGGTAATTATATAAGCTTGACTTGCTTTTCGAACTGCATTTTGTGCAATTGATGGTAAATTCCTTTTTCCTGGATCAATTCGTCATGGGTGCCAATTTCTTTTATTTCGCCTTTTTCAAGCAAAATAATTTTATTGGCTTTACGAATGGTGGATAAGCGATGGGCAATAATAATCGAAGTTCTTCCTGCTATTAATTTATCGATGGCAGACTGTATTAATTGTTCACTTTCTGTATCAACAGATGAAGTGGCCTCATCTAGAATTAAAATGGACGGATTATATAATAATGCACGTACAAAAGAAAGTAATTGTCTTTGTCCCAATGATAAAGTAGCGCCACGTTCCATTACATTATAATCATAACCACCTGGCAGCCGCATAATAAAATCATGAATGCCGATTAATTTTGCTGCTGCAACAACTTCTTCTTTTTTTATCGAATCGTTGCGAAGTGTGACATTCTCATAGATAGAACCACTGAATAAAAATACATCCTGCAATACAACTGCAATTTTGCTACGCAGAAAAGAGAGTTCATATTTTTCAATGTCAATATTGTCAATCGTGATACTCCCTCTTTGAATATGGTATAAACGATTGAGTAAACTAATGATCGACGTTTTTCCACTTCCTGTATTACCAACAATGGCCAATGTTTCGCCAGAGTTTATTTTAAAGTTGATGTCTTTTAAAACATAATGATCATCGGTATATGCAAACCAAACATTTTTAAATTCCATATCGCCACCTATTGTTGGGGTTATTATTGTTCCTTTATTGTCAGCGATATCATTATTGTCTAATACTTTAAATACTCTTTCGCTAGCAATCATACCCATTTGTAACACATTGAATTTATCTGCCATCACGCGCAATGGACGAAACAATAAATTCAGACAAAGAATAAAAGAAGTAATCGTTCCTGCAGCGTTAACATCTTCTTGTCCGCCCGCCCACCAAACCAATAAACCCAATGATAATGCCATTACCAATTCTACGATCGGAAAGAAAACAGAGTATGCAAAAATTGCTTTGATATTCGCGTTACGATGTTCAACATTGATTGTATTAAATTTATTCAATTCTCTATCTTCTACCGCAAAAGCCTGTACAATATTCATTCCTGTTAAATGTTCCTGCACAAATGCGTTCAAGTGTGCCACTGCATTTCTTACACGAATAAAAGATTTGTTCACACTTTCTTTAAAATAATATGTAGCAAGAATTAATCCCGGAAAAGACGCCAAACAGATCAATGTTAATTTCCAGTCAACAAAAAACATGTAAGCAACGACTGCAATAATCGACAAGAAATCGGCGATGATCGGTATTAAACCATCACTAAAAATATCGTTGATGGATTCTATATCATTAATAGTTCTTGTAGTTAATGTACCGATAGGAGTTTTATCGAATTGAGATAAATTAAGATCAATCACTCTTTCGTATGTAGCCACACGCATATCTTTTACAACATTTTGTCCGAGTGCTGCTGTGTAAAATGTAAAAATAAAACGACTAATTGTTTCAATTAACAATAACGATAATTGAATAATCGTGATGCCGATAATAACCTGTACAGGACCTTTGAAGAGCCAGATATGCGCACCATCCCTAAATCCTTTGTTGATGGTAATTTGTATAAGCCATGGCCTTATTGGAGAAATCACTGCCAAAAAAATAGCTAAAAAAATGGACCAGTAAAATTTGCTTTTATAAGGAGCAGCAAAACTAAAAACCCTGCGTAGCAAAGAAAAATCAAATATTTTTTTGTCTTTATTTTGTTCACTCATAATTACTTCCCTTCCATCTTTTTATTATACGCTTTGATGAAGATCGCTCCCAAATTTTTATAAGGGGGTATATAATTATCCCAGCTATCTCTTACATCTTTATTCTTATCCGCTGCAAAAAGTTTTGTTAGCGAGTACCACATATCCTGCCATACCAATGTTTTACCGGAAATCAACGACTGATTCAAATAATTCAATATCGGTTTATTGATGTCTCCTTTTCCGATTTCTTTTGTAGAAATAATATTGGCATTCGGACAAATATCCAATATCTCATTTAAGTTTTTATATCCGCCGCAGGAACCTAATACAATAATTTTTGCTGTACCCGGCATTCTGTCAATAGTACGCGGTAACCAATAGCTATGCCCTCTGTGAATTACCACTGAAGGCTCCAGATCATTTTTATATAAATATCTGTTGAGATGAATCTGAGCAGAATCATCAAGGTTAGTATCATTATCTAATGGGCGATTAGCGAAGATCCAAATTTTCTGTCCTCGTATTGATTTGATCTCTACCCATTCTTTTTGCATGGTTATTTTCCAATCTTTAACAGAAAAAGAATTTACAAAATCGGGGAAATATTTTTTTCCATCATCATCACCATAAAAAAACACTTGTTGAATTATTCTGCCGCTATCATCTGCCAGAACAGAATCTGAAATACTATAAATAGAAGGAATGCCAATTTCACTAGTCAGATCAATTTTCGGATCATTAGCAGATTGAAAAATTATTTTTAATAGCCCATAAATAACTTGCCCTTTTGTATTGTTATCTTTTATGCTTCGCTCTTCATTATCTTGTACATTCTGCAAAATTGTTTTTAGCAATGCTGTATCTTTTATACTACTGTAACTATCCGCAACATCAACGGCATCCTCTAAACTACCAACGTTATCAAGATTTGCCACAAATCCTTTCATCAAGTTTTGAGAGTTTTCTTTCGGCATCAATTGTAGAAATGTATTCAGCTGGTTAAAATTAGCAGCCATTTTAATGAATTTTTTAAAGTAGTCCATATTTACATTCTGCAGCAATTGATCACCTCTTGGTGTTGGTCCCATCTTCTTAAGCATATCTGCAAAAGCATATTTATAACTTGATGTATAAATATCATTTTCGCCCATTACCAATACGTAATAAATTTCTTCGGCAGTTAAAGGCTCGATGGCCTTCATGCGAATACTCAAATTATTCTCTTCATGCAACTCATTAATAGGTGTAATAAAATCTTCTATCGCTTTGTGTTGCAAAACATCACGTAAACCATTAGGGCCAATCATTGCAATAGGTGTATCCTTGCGGATAAGTCTGCTGCTGTAACCAATTTCTGTTTTTACTAATAATTTAAAGTAATCAACCTTATCACCATCACCAATGTATTTTTTTATGCTATCAATAGTTATTTTATTATGTAAAATATTATCCAAAAAAGGGAAATATAATAAAGCATTAGGTGTTTTACTTAACCCTGCAACAACCTTTACTATTGGGTCAGTATTTCTATGTATCAATTGTCCTTCTGGTGAATTAGCTGCAGATGCATAATTATATACTTGCACAGGATCGCGAAGTGTAACTGCTGTGATAAGGCTATCTGCAAAAGATTCGTTTACATACGGCTTTATAGTTGACAATATTTTATCAGGATATAAAGCACAATATTTGAGGTAGAGAATATTTTCACTTTCGTGATACCCGGGATTTTTATTAAAAATATCCGCATTTATTTTGCCTACCTCGTAAGGAACCTCTTTAATATATGGCGCCATACTAAGCGTATCGATATTGGCATCCATAATTTTCTTGAAATTATCGACTAAAATTCCTGCTAAAGATGGATCAATTTGTTTTGCTTCATATGCTATTCTGAAATTCTTTACAAGGTCCCGTATGTATACCAAGTACCTTACCTTATCATTGTTAGAAAATATTTTATCGTTAAGCTCTACCGAATCAGCCAATTCGTTTACCTTTCTGAATATTACATCCGTAACATGCAGGTTTATTTCATCATTATTGCTAACTTTAAGCAGACCGTCTTGTTTACCGTCATCCTTATCTAATAGATTTTGTTCATCACTTATTCTATCATGAAAAAGGACACGAGCAAAAGGTACTTTAACTGTGTCCACACAAGCAAAAGCAGTAACGTTAATTATCGATAAGACTGAAAGAATAAAAAGCTTCAACATGTATTCTTTTAAAGTGACTAAGTTACGCCAATCCTTTTTAATATGTAATGACAAGATATTTAATCGGTTAACAATTTGATAATACAAGTAATAGATAGAAACTGACACAATCTTATAATGATAGACTAATTTTACAAATAATAATATGAGCACTGTTAAGAAAATATTAATTGCAGATGATGAGCCGGATATCCTTGAGATATTGCAATTTAATCTCCAGAGAGAAGGATACACTGTTATAACCGCTAAAAATGGTGATGAAGCCATTGAGCAAGCAAAAAAACACCAACCCGATCTTATCATTCTTGATATAATGATGCCGGGTAAAAATGGTATTGAGGTTTGTAACATTCTGCGCCAGCAGCCTGCATTTTATGCTACGTTAATTATTTTTCTATCTGCAATTAGCGATGAGGGTACTGAAGTTTGGGGACTTGAAACAGGTGCGGATGATTACGTTACCAAACCAATTACACCTAAAGTTTTAATAAGTAAAGTGAGTGCTTTATTTAGAAGATTAAATAAAGGAGGCGAAAGCACTATTATACAAATAGGTGACCTGAAAATTGATCGTGAAAAATATATCATGAATTACCAGGGCAATGATATTATTCTTGCCCGTAAAGAATTTGAATTGTTAGCGCTTCTTGCTTCTAAACCCGGCAAAGTTTTTTTGCGCAATGAAATATTAAACCAGGTTTGGGGCACCGAAGTAATTGTGGGTGACCGAACAATTGATGTTCATATCCGCAAGATCCGCCAAAAACTAGGGTTAGACTGCATTACTACTGTAAAAGGAGTTGGCTATAAGTTTGAACTATAGCTTTATCTTTACGCTAAGCCCATCAAAACGTGTAGGCATGTTATCACCTAAAAACTTTTCTCCGCAGCAATTAGCAGCATTGGCAGCATTAGCATTGGCTATTCCTATTAGTTTAAGTACTTATCTTTTACAACCTAACTGGTGGATCGTTCTCATTTTTTTTATTGTGATCTTTTCCGGAAGCTATGGATTGATCTTATATACGCTGCAAAGATTTGTATATCGTAAAATAAAGTTGATCTATAAATTGATCTATCAAACCAAAGCAAGTAAAAGAGAAGAGTTTTATTACAACAATATTTTACCGCAAAAAAGTATTGAAGAAGTTAGACAAGATGTTGAAACCTGGGCCAAGCAAAGAAAAGCGGAGATAGAAGTATTAAAACAAAACGAGGCATACAGAAAAGAATTTCTGCAAAATTTATCGCACGAATTAAAGACACCCATTTTTGTGATACAGGGTTATGTAGATACTTTATTGAATGGTGGCGCATTAGATAATCCGGAAGTAAACAAAAAATTCTTGATCAGCACATCAAGGAATGTTGACAGACTTGTTAACCTTGTAGATGACCTCGACGAAATAGCGAAACTTGAAAGCGGTGAACAGGAATTATATTTAGAAAATTTTGTGATACAGGATATTTTTAAAGAAGTATTCGAATCGCTCGCCATTAAGGCTGATGACAGGCAAATAAAATTATCTATCAAAAAAGGATGTGAACTTCCTTTGATAGTTTATGCAGATAAAGAAAAAATAAGACAGGTTGCTACTAATCTTGTAGACAATGCCATTAAATATGGCAAACAACATGGTGAAGTAGAAGCCAGCTTTTATAGAATTGATGGTGAAAGAATACTAATTGAAGTTAGTGATAATGGTTCCGGCATTGCTGAAGAACATTTGGGAAGAATATTTGAACGCTTTTACAGAACAGATCTTGCAAGAAGCAGAAAAGCCGGTGGTAGTGGTTTAGGTCTATCTATCTGCAAACACATTATTGAAGCACATCAACAAGCTATGCATGTACGTAGTACTTTAGATGTTGGTACAACCTTTGGGTTTACGCTAATAAGTAAAAAAGATTAACACCTCTTCCAAGAAATCATATTTAGATAATATATACTTTACAATTTAGCAACATACACATCTGTACTTTGTACAAAGTTTATACGCTTTGGAAAAAAGAAAAATGGATGTAGCGGTTGTCTCTGATGTTCACCTTGGAACTTACGGCTGCCACGCCAACGAATTATCCCGCTACCTTTCTACAATCGACCCTACTATACTTGTTTTAAATGGTGACATTATAGACATGTGGCAATTCAGCAAAAAGTATTGGCCAACCGGACACATGCAAGTAATTAAACAAATTACAAGTATGCTTAGTCGTGGTGTAAAAGTTTACTACATAACCGGTAATCATGATGAAATGTTACGCAGGTTTGAAAACTTTTCTATCGGCGATTTTCATATCGTTAATAAAATGATCATTCATCATCCCAATAATACTCGTAGTTGGATATTTCATGGAGATGTATTTGACGTTACCATGCAGTACAGTAAATGGCTCGCAAAGCTTGGCGCTGTTGGGTATGATATGCTGATCTATATCAATGCATTCATCAATTACCTCAGCAAAAAAATGGGAAGAGGTAAAATATCTCTTTCTAAAAAAATAAAAAATTCGGTAAAAAGCGCGGTAAAATATATTAATAGTTTTGAAGATACTGCTGCAGGTATCGCGATCGAAAAGGGATATGACTATGTACTATGCGGACATATTCATCAACCTTGTAACAGAGAAATAAAAACCGAAAAAGGAAAAGTAAATTATTTGAACTCCGGTGATTGGATAGAAAACCTCACAGCATTAGAATACAAAAACAACAAGTGGGAGGTTTATTATTATCAGCAGGATACGGAAGTTAATGAGTTGAATGACTCTATATACATGGATGAAGCAGCCTACTTACGCACAACAGAACTATTTAAAATGATGATGGAAGATTTTCACCTAGCCTCTTAAAATTATGAAAGTACTATACACCATACAAGCAACTGGTAACGGACATATCAGCCGTGCCAACGAAATTATTCCAATGCTCGAAAAAAAATGCGAGCTGGATATTTTAGTTAGTGGAACAGAAGCTGATATCGATTTAAATCATTTTATAAAATATCGCAGAAAGGGTTTGAGTTTTGTTTTTGGTAAGAAAGGAGGAATCGATTTTTACAAAACTTTAAAGCAACTACAATCAAAAAAATTCCTGGCAGAAATAAAAGATCTTCCTGTTGAAGATTATGATCTGGTAATAAATGATTTTGAACCAATCAGTGCATGGGCCTGTAAAATTAAAAATGTTCCCTGCATGGCAATGAGCCATCAGTATGCGGTATTACATAAAAATGCACCAAAACCTTTGAAGGCAGATCCTCTATCTTGGTTAGTATTGCGTTATTATGCCCCATGCAAACAAGGTGTTGGATTCCATTTTAAAAATTATGGCAACGATATTTTTACACCTGTTATAAGAAGAGAGATACGCAATGCCACTCCTAAAAACATGGGGCATTATACAGTTTACTTACCGGCGTATGATGAGAAGAAGCTGGTGAAAGTTTGCAGCGAATTTAAAGAAGTGCAATGGCATATATTTTCCAAACGTTGCAAAAAAGCATATAGTGTCGGAAACTGTTTGGTGCGCCCTGTAAACACTTTTGATTTTACAGGCAGCTTTACCACCTGCGAAGGAATATTATGTGGTGCAGGTTTTGAAACACCCGCAGAAGCAATGTACATGGGTAAAAAACTTTTTACCATTCCAATGAAGAACCAGTACGAACAACAGTGCAATGCTGCATCAATAAAAGAATTTGATATCTCTGTAATTAAAAGCCTGAAAGAAAAACATTATCCAAAGATCGAAGCCTGGTTAAAAGAAAAACCTAAACCGGCTATCCGTTTTGAAGATGAAACGGATAAGGTGATCGATTATGTATTATCTCAAGGAATGCGTAATAATATTAGCGGCACTGCGGCAACTATCCGTGATATCTCTGATATGTTGAGCAAGGATATGCTTGTTGCTGAGATCTGATAATACTAAATGAGTAATTATTCTCGTACAAATATTTTACCAGGACTGCCCATAACCCCAGCTAAACCTGTTCCATCTATTAATGTATCTTTTCCAGAAAGATTATAATAATCTATATTAATAATGCTATCTCCATGATAGTAACATATACTATCATATATAAAAGTATAAGATCCTGGATATGGATTGTATGAACCATGGCCAGTTGAATATGTTCCCGAATCAATTATTGATTCTAGAATGTGTACATACGTTTGCTTAGCATTGAATATTAGCACCTCGCTATCGCCCGTATTTTGTGGAGTTGCAGGGTTTGTAGGGCCTGGCGCATAATCGTATTGAGTACTTGCCCATTGCCAACGTCCAATAAGATTACTATCAATTACTACACTATCAGTATTATTTATTGTATTATTATTTACAGTAGGTGAATGGCTTTTTTTACAACTAAATAACAAAATTGCAAAAATTAAAAGTAAGCAAGCAGTTTTTGGTAGGTTTTTCATAGCAAAGAAAATTGGGTACCTATACAAGGTAAATTATTTTTTAATCATTTCTAAAAACTCTTTTGCATCTGGTGATAACACAGTTGCATTCAATTTCCCATCTTGTAGAAAGGAAAATAACATACAATGTTCATCATTCATCCTAAAATAAATATCTGCTACTACACTGTCTTGTTTAAAAAAATGTACAGAGCCATCATAACCACATTTAACTTCCGGATCTGTTGAAGTCGCTGAAATTAGATCACTCAGTTTATTAATATCATTTTTATCCCTGATTATTTTTACTGTTACCACCGTATCAAAAGTTCCATCGCCTTTAAAATAGTTAATAGCAACACTATCAGCATCAACAGTAAGTTGTTTAAGGTCTTTATTAGTACCGGTATGGCAAGCGGTTAAGCAAACAAGTAAGCTTGCGAAAAGAGCGATCGTTTTCATTCAATAAATCTAATCAAGGTTAATTAATTTGTTCGGCCAACATTTCTTTTTGAAATTGTCTTTCAAATACAAAAGCGCCAAAAGGGAGAATGGCCGCAATAAATGCTTTGGCAAACCATTTGAAATTCTTTTTCAACTTACCCCCTACTTCAAAAGCCAATACTAAAAAAGTAATAAATAAAATACCGTGAGCCATTCCTGCAATTCCTACTGGCCTTGGATTGTGAGCAATGTATTTTAATGGCATCGCTATTAATAACAATACTAAAAAAGAAACTCCTTCAGCGATAGCAATTATTTTAAACAGTTGTAACAATTTATTTTCTTTCATAATAATCTTAGTTTAATAATTGATCACCTGCTCTTCCATAACGGCTGGCATTTTTCTGAATTCATATTGTTGGTTGCGTAGCTGAGGTTCAAAGCCGCCTTCTTTAATGGCTTCTTGTATACTCTTGCTGGTAAAGCGATGTGGCGCACCAGCTGCACTTACAACATTCTCTTCGATCATGATACTGCCAAAATCATTTGCACCCGCGTTAAGACAAATCTGCGCTGTTTTTTTACCTACTGTCAACCAGCTAGCCTGTATATTTTTTACATTCGGTAACATAATACGACTCATCGCAATCATGCGGATATATTCTTCCGCAGTAGTTAAATTATGTACGCCTCTGATCTTTGTTAATAATGTATCAACATCCTGAAACGTCCATGGAATGAAAGCGATAAAACCTTTTGCATGCTCAGGTTTTCTACTTTGCACTTCTCTAATTTTTACCAAATGTTCCATGCGTTCTGCAATAGTTTCAACATGGCCAAACATCATTGTTGCTGATGTAGTGATATCTAATTTATGCGCTTCATGCATAATATCCAGCCATTCCTGGCTACCACATTTTCCTTTGCTGATCAAACGACGAACTCTGTCAACCAATATTTCCGCACCAGGACCAGGAAGACTATCCAACCCTGCTTCTTTCAAAGCCACTAATACTTCTACATGTGATTTTTTAGACACTTTCGCGATATGCGCAACTTCTGGTGGACCAAGCGTATGTAATTTTAAATTCGGATACAAGCTCTTCAATTCTTTAAACAAACCAACATAATAGTCTAAGCCAAGATCGGGATGATGACCTCCTTGTAACAACAATTGTTCACCACCATATTTAATGGTTTCGTCAATTTTTCTTTTGTAGGTTTCGATGTCTGTTATGTATGCTTCAGGATGACCCGGTATGCGATAGAAATTACAAAATTTACAATTGGCAATACACACATTGGTCGTATTCAAATTGCGATCGATGATCCACGTCACTTTGTTGTGTGGCACTTGCTTTTTACGCAATTCATCCGCTACATACATTAACTCTGTCAATGGTGCATTGTCAAACAAATACACACCTTCTTCCACAGAAAGAAATTCAAAATTCAGCGCTTTTTGATATAGATCGTTCAAATTCATAATTGTATTTTTTGCTTCTTAGGTCACAAAATGTTCGTACGCAAAAATACATTGATTCAACTGTATTTTTAGTTTTACATATTTATATCCTTAAATGTATTTTTCTGTCCTGTTTTACTGTTTTCGCCCCTTAACTTTGCGGAATGATTCAATATGAGAAATTTACTCTTGCCAATGGATTAAGAGTTTTAGTACATGAAGATAAAAGTACCCCGATGGCCGTAATAGATGTTATTTACGATGTGGGTGCAAGAGATGAAAACCCTAACAAAACAGGTTTTGCACATTTATTTGAACACTTAATGTTTGGTGGAAGTATTAATATTCCGGTATATGATGAACCTTTGCAGATCGCGGGTGGAGAAAATAACGCATATACTTCCAATGATCTTACCAACTATTATTGTCAATTACCTGCGGAAAATATCGAGACTGCTTTCTGGCTGGAAAGCGACCGTATGCTAAGTTTAGCTTTCAATGAAAAAAATTTGGAAGTACAGCGTAAAGTAGTAAGTGAAGAATTTAAAGAGCATTACATTAATAAGCCATACGGTGATGTCTGGCATAAAATGCGTAAGCTTGCTTATACCAAACATCCTTATAAATGGATGACGATCGGTGAAGAATTGAGCCATGTTGAAAATGCCACTTTGCAAGATGTAAAAGATTTTTTCTTTAAGCATTACACACCTTCAAATGCAATTTTGATTGTGGCGGGAAATGTAACGATGCAAGAAGTAAAAGCGCTGGCGGAAAAATGGTTCGGATCAATTCCTGCAGGTAATAAATACAAACGTGATCTTCCGCAAGAACCAAAACAAACCGAAGCAAGAAAATTAGAAGTGAAAGCAAATGTGCGGCTAGATGCCATTTATAAATGCTGGCATATTTATTCACGTTTAGATCCAAGATATTATGTTGCGGACCTGATAACAGAAATTTTAAGTGGCGGTGGTTCTTCCCGTTTATTTCAGGCCTTGGTGAAAGAAAAAAAATTATTCAGCAATATTGAATGTTATCATGTTGGTAGTACAGATGCAGGTTTGTTAACAATTGAAGGGAAACTGGTAAAAGGTGTAAGCATGCAGGATGCTGAAGCCGGCATCAATGAAGAAATAAAAAAATTACAGGCAGAAGGAATCAGTTTAAAAGAATTAGAAAAAGTAAAGAACAAGACCGAAAGCACAATGGCCTTTAATGATATGAGTATAACTGAACGAGCTGATAGTTTAGCTGTATATGAATTACTGGGAGATGCCAATCTCATAAATACAGAGTTGGCAAAGTATCAGGCTGTTACTACAGAAGATATCATCAACGAGAGCCGCATAATTTTTGATGATAAAAATTGCAGCACACTTTATTATTACAGCGAAGAAAAAAAGTAAAAACAAAAAGTAAAAAGCAATACCTATAAATGATCGATAGAACAGTAGCTCCGGAAATAAAAGACGCCACAGAATTCAATCTTCAACTAAAACCTTACGAGAAGTTTACGTTGGACAATGGCGTGGAAGTATATGCAATCAACGCTGGTGCGCAAGATGTGTTGCAATTAGAAATGATCTTTTACGCGGGTAATAGTTACGAGTCTGCAAATGCTGTAGCGGCAGTGACTAACCATTTATTAAAAAATGGCACATCTACTAAAACAGCTTTTCAAATAAATGAACATTTTGAATATTATGGTTCGCATTGCAGTCGTAGTTGTTCTAATGAAACTGCTTCACTATCTTTACACACACTCAATAAACACCTGGATGTTTTATTACCGGTGATGAGAGAAATGATCACCGATTCTATTTTTCCGGAAGATGAATTAGCAACCTACAAGCAGATCTGCAAACAAAAATTATCCGTAAGCTTACAAAAATGTGATTTTGTTGCTAACCGTTTAATTGATGCCTATGTGTTTGGAGAAAACCATCCTTACGGAAAATACATTACTGCAGCAGATTACGACGCATTAACTACCAACCAATTAAAACAGCATTTCGATAAATATTATCTGTATGGAAAATGTATAATTTTTGTTGCAGGATTATTACCCAAGGATATATTTAAGCAGCTAAATAATAACTTCGGTAGTCTATCGTTAAATAAACAGCAAATAGTTTTACCAAAGCAATCTATTCTTCCTGCTACGGAAAAAAAGTATCGCATTCAGAATGATGCAAATGGTGTGCAGGGAGCAATAAGAATGGCAAGACAATTTCCAACACGTCATCATCCTGACTACATGAAAACGATGGTGTTGAATGCTGTTTTTGGTGGATTTTTTGGATCGAGGCTAATGAGTAATATTCGCGAAGAGAAAGGTTATACATATGGCATTCACAGTTACGTACAAAATCACATACAAGATAGTGCATGGCTGATCAGTACAGAAGCGGGTAAAGATGTTTGTGAGGCAACCGTTGAAGAAGTTTATAAAGAAATGAAATTGTTGCGTGAAGAATTGATCGATGATGAAGAATTATCGTTGGTGCGTAATTACCTGATCGGTTCAATATTAGGTGACCTTGATGGACCGTTTCATGTTATTGGCAGATGGAAAAATATTATTTTGAATGATCTGAATGAAAAATATTTTTATGATTCTATTAAAGCAATAAAAACTGTTTCCGCAGAAGAGTTAAAATCTTTATCGGAAAAATATTTAAGAGAAGA
>DATHNB010000299.1:0-9398 GCA_035486495.1 Ferruginibacter sp.
TTATAATAATCTGCCAGTTAAAGCGGTTAGTTAAAATTTCACCATAGTCATTATTACTTACTGTAGATACCTAAAACAATATTTACAATTTTTCAAATAAGATATTAACAATATTATAAATTTATAAAAAATAAATTAGTATAAATATATAATAAACAAATAGTTATATATATTATATTCTATTTTTATTTCGATAATTTATGTATATAACAATTTGATGTAACATAATGACAATGGGTGCTTTATCCTCTATTTTATGTACCTTTACCAGGTAATTAATCTTTCTATAATTATTCCCTTGAATTAAGATCCAAATCCTGTCCGAGAAAAATACACTTTTTTCTTCTTTTTATAATTAGGCTACTAAATAATGGCCCAATAAGGTATTATGTTAAATCGACTTTTACTAAGATCAACGGCAATTATGCTTTGGATTTTAAGTATGTTTTTTACAACCCGGCTAGAGGCTCAAATTATATATGTGGACAGTGCCAATATAGTCGGAATTCACGATGGTTTAAGCTGGGCCACCGCTTTTAACAATTTTAGCGATGGTGTAACAGCTGCTATTCCTGGTGACAGTATATGGGTGGCAAAAGGCACTTATCAGCCTGCTGCCAATAGCTCATTTACTATGAAAAATGGTGTAGCTATCTATGGGGGCTTTACAGGTACAGAATTAACACTAACATCTCGCAACTGGCATACTAATCCAACTCTGCTAGAAGGTAATAGCGCTACAGTTATATTGAATAGCTTAATAACTTCTTCTGCTTTATTAGATGGTTTTACAATTACAGGTGGTAATACTTCGGCTGCAGGTACAGGCGGAGGTATGACTAATAATACTTCGTCTCCTACACTTAACAATATCATATTTTTAAACAACTTTGCTACAAGTGTCAATGGCGGTGGTATGTATAATGCAGCCAACTCATCTCCAACACTTACCAACGTAATATTTTATGGCAATACGGCCTTCACCGGAGGCGGTATGTTTAATACATCATCATCTCCGATACTTATTAATGTAGCCTTTGTAAATAATATATCAACTACTTATGGTGGAGGCATACTTAATGGTTTTTCATCATCTCCTGTACTTACCAATCTGACGTTTTCAGGTAATAATGCAATTAGTGGTGGAGGTATATATAATGGGGCATCTGCAACACCAACTATAACAAACTGTATCTTTTGGGGTAATACAGCTGCTGCAGGAAATGATATTTTTAATAATGGGTCTACCCCTAGTATTACTTATTGTTTTACGCAAACGGCTACTATTGGCACAGGTAATATAACAGGTATAACAGATCCTTTTGTAAATGATGCGCTACCTGCCGGGACAGATGGAATATTTATGACAGAAGATGATGGTTTAGAACTTATAGGATGTAGTCCTGCTGTTAATACCGGAAATACAGCAATCAATACAGCTACAATTGACATTGCGGCTCAACAACGGGTATTTAATACTACTATTGATATAGGTGCTTACGAATACCAATCGTTACCTGATGGTACAAGTTTGGCGCTTAATAACGATATGGCATCACAGACAATTTATCCCGGTATAAATAGTTTAATACCAACAGGCACTTGTAGAATCATCGGGCAGTTATTGCCTAGTGGTGCAAACCCTGTCGCAGATACTGTTTCGTCTCAAGTATGGATAGATCCTGTTGTACAAACATATCTTGGGCAACCGTACGTCCAAAGACATTTTGATATAACACCTGCTATAAATGCAGCAGCTGCTACAGCAACAGTCATACTCTTTGTCACTCAAGCAGAATTTGATGCTTTTAATGCAGTAAGTAGCACACAGCTTCCAACTGGCCCGAGTGATGCTATAGGTAAGGCAAATCTTAATATTGTACAATTCCATGGCATATCGGCAACAGGGATACCGGGTACATATTCTCCAGGAACACCTGTACTTATTGACCCAAATGATGCTAATATAGTTTGGAACAATACGCTTAACCGTTGGGAAATAACATTTGATGTAAATGGTTTTAGTGGCTTTATTATAACGACAAATGGTACAATTTTATCGCTTAATCTATTATCATTCACTGGTGAATTAGTAAATGGCAAAACACAATTACAATGGCAAACAGCTAATGAAGTAAATACTGATCATTTTGAAGTTGATAAAAGTACGGATGGTAAACTTTTTACACCCCTGACAAATATAAAAGCTAACGGAACAGGAAATAATAGCTATACTACCGTTGATGAACAAACGCAATCAGGGGATAATTATTATCAATTAAAATCTTTTAATAAAGACGGCAGTTATACAAGAAGCAATATCATATTGATTAAAGTTGATAATAATGATAAAATACCCTTTGTTGTTTACCCAAATCCTACAAACAATCAACTGGTTTTAGAATACGATAATATAAGTAACGCTATCATAACTATATATAATTTAGCAGGACAAAGAGTTTTAACAACATCTACACAAGGTCAATCCAAAACATCAATTGATGTTAGTAATTTAGCCGCCGGAACTTATATTATAGAATACAACAGTGAAACAGAAACGCTCCGAGATAAGTTTGTTAAGGCAAATTAATTCCAGGCTTTAAATTTTACAATGCGGTTACTTATTGCTGGTATATTTTTAAATAAATGTAAATAGCTGCAAGATGCCGTTCAGGGCATGATGGTTGCATATCGCTTATATAAGATGCGATTCCGGTAACACCTACTACTATTATTATCAATAATAAAATGCTGATAACTTAAGGTTTTCTTCATTTAAATAGATTTGTTCTGATCGTTAAAATAGTACTTTGTTGTACTCTTTTTAGCCTTCAGAAGAATAATTTATTAATAAAAAAATTGCTTTGCCAGGCTATTTTTATATTTACAGATATTACATTAATAAATTGAGACCAAAGGGAATATGAATAATTCTCAACATCGTTATTTTATTATCAACAAGCCATACAACATGGTCTCGCAATTTGTGAGTACGCATGATGTAAGACTATTGGGCGATTTGAATTTTGATTTTCCCGAAGGCACACATGCAATAGGTAGATTGGACAATAACTCAGAAGGACTATTGATCTTAACAACAAATAAAAAAGTAACAAAATTATTATTTAGCGGAGCTGTCGCACATAAAAGAACATATTTAGTCCAGGTTAAAAAAGATGTATCCCCGGAAAGTTTACATCAATTAAAAACGGGCGTATCCATTTTCGTAAAAGGTGCAATAGACTATATGACTACTCCATGCGATGTAGAAATAGTTTCAAAACCTCCTAACCTATTTGAACTGCCGGAAGAAAAAATAATATACGGCCATCATACATGGTTATTAATTTCATTAACAGAAGGAAAATTTCATCAGGTAAGAAAAATGGTTGATGCTGTTGGACATCGTTGTACACGCCTTATAAGGATATCTATTGAAGATCTGTTATTAGACAACTTACAACCGGGAAATGTTAAAGAATTAGAAGAAAAAGATTTTTTCAAAAAATTGAAGATTGATAACTGGGAATAACAGTATTGAAATTCATACTCGTTAACTTTACTGAAGAGCACTTCACAATGAAATTATACTTTACTGTAACCACAGATCTTACTTACGATCAACGCATGATACGCATCTGTACATCATTAGCGCAAAATGGTTATGATGTAGTATTAGTTGGCAGAAAGCTTTCATACTCAGTTTCATTAACATCAGAACAGTTTAAACAAAAAAGAATAAACTGCTTATTTAAAAAAGGGAAACTATTTTACGCTGAATATAACTTTCGATTGTTCTTCTATCTTTTATTTAAAAAGATGGATTGTATTTGTGCTATTGATCTTGACACAATTCTTCCATGCTATTTTATATCCGAAATAAAAAAAATATATCGTGTATATGATGCGCATGAATTGTTTTGCGAGATGAAGGAGATTGTTACACGTCCGGCTATTCATAAAATATGGAAGCGAATTGAACAATCTGCGGTACCTAAATTCGTATTAGGTTATACAGTCAATAAACCCATCGCCAATGAATTTGCAAAAATGTATGGCACAGATTATGCAGTGATTCGCAATATTGCTTTGTTTAGAGAAGTTTCATCTTTCCTTAAAACGGAAAGATATATTTTATACCAGGGAGCCGTAAATGAAGGCAGAAGCTTTGAAACACTCATCCCCGCAATGAAAAACGTACAGTGTAAACTATTAATTTGTGGAGATGGAAACTTTATGCAACAAACTATTCAGTTAGTAAAACAACATCATTTGGAAGATAAAGTTATTTTTAAAGGCAAAGTATTACCCGATGAATTAAGAACCATTACCGAACAAGCATATATCGGTATTACTTTATTCGAAGATAAGGGACTTAGTAATTATTACTCTTTGGCGAATAGATTCTTTGATTATATCCATTCAGAGATTCCTCAATTATGTGTTGATTATCCTGCGTACCAGGAAATAAATGATCAACAACCTGTTGCCCTTTTGATCAAAGATATCAGTGCAGAAAATATTGCTACCCAATTAAATAATTTATTAAATGATGATGTGCTATATGATACGCTTCAGCGGAATTGTTTAAAAGCGAGAAAAGTTTATAATTGGCAGCAAGAAGAGAAGAAATTATTGTCATTTTATCATCAACTACTCTTGAATAATAATGCCTGATAAACATTTACACATAATAAGTCTTGATGTTCCATATCCTGCAGATAATGGAGGAATGATCGACGTGTTTTACAAAATAAAAGCACTTCATAAACAGGGAATTAAAGTCCATTTACACTGTTTTACAAAAGGAAGAAAGCCAGCCGAAGAATTGAACAACTATTGCGCGGAAGTAAATTATTATGAACGCAAAGAAAATTTAAAAGGATTTTCTTTGTTTCTGCCCTATATAGTGAACTCGCGAAGAAGTGATACGTTGTTATCTAATTTACAAAAAGATGGCTATCCTATTCTTCTAGAAGGAATTCATTGTACATATTATTTACAGATAGATAAATTGAAAGACCGCCAGGTACTTGTCCGTTTACATAATGTCGAATTTGAATATTATAATAAACTTGCAAAAAATGAGCACAGCATATTTAAAAGATTATATTTTTTAAATGAAAGCAGATTACTTAAGATATATGAAAAAAAGATGGCTAATGCCGGATTGATCATTGCAATCAGCAAGCAGGATATTGAATTATACCAGCAATTATTTGATGCACAACAGATCCATTTCTTACCAGCTTTTATTCCTTACAATACGATTACAAGTAAGAAAGGAATGGGTGAATATTGTTTATATCAGGGCAACTTAACTATCAATGAAAATGAAGAAGCTGTTATTTGGTTATTAGAGAACGTCTTTAATGATTTATCAATATCTTTCATTATTGCAGGGAAAGACCCTTCACCCAAACTATACCTTTTAGTAGAAAAATATAAACACGTTACATTAGTTGCTAATCCTTCAGATAAAGAATTACAGCACTTGATCGCTAATGCACAAATCAATGTGCTTCCTTCTTTTAATAAGACCGGCGTAAAATTAAAGTTGCTGAATGCTTTATTTAATGGAAGACATTGTCTGACAAATAAAGCTGGTGTATCCGGTAGCGGCGTAGAACAGTTTTGTTTTATTGCAGAAAGCGCTGCCGAATTTAAAGCTTCTATTAATCATTTGTATGAACATGATTTTGCTCACCTCGAAATACAACAGCGGCAAAATATATTAAAATATTACAACAATGATTTAAATGCGCAGCAGCTTATTTCATGGATACATTAGCAACGCTGGCATTATCAATGACTTTACCATTTTCAGTCTTGATCGTTCTTGCAGGGAATTTATTAATTACTCTGTAATCGTGCGTAGCCATAATGATTGCTGTTCCATAATCTTTAGAGATATGAAACAATAGCTGCATGATTTCATCACTTGTTTCAGGATCAAGGTTTCCTGTAGGTTCATCGGCCAATAATAACTTAGGCGAATTCAGCAATGCTCTTGCAATATCTACGCGCTGTTGTTCTCCACCACTTAATACAAAAGGCATTTTAAATCCTTTTGATTTCAATCCCACTTTATCTAATACATCAGCTATTTTTTCATCCATCAATTTCTCATCTTTCCATCCCGTAGCTTTTAATACAAATTTTAGATTATCATTCACGTTACGATCTGTCAATAATTGGAAATCCTGAAATACCACACCAAGGTTACGGCGTAAGAACGGAACTTTTTTCCAGTTCAATTGTCTCAAATTATATCCTACAACCCAGGCTTCACCTTCAGTCAATTCGAGATCACCATATAATGTTTTAAGTAAGCTACTTTTACCCATACCTGTTTTACCAACCAGGTAAACGAATTCTGCTTTATCAATAGAGATATTTACATCGCCCAAAATAAGACTGTTACTCTGGTAAATATTTACATTTTTTAATTCTATGATTGATTGAGCCATTTTGGTTTATTTATTTATTCGTTTATTAGTACTGCAAATTTAACCTTTGTTGTTTTAATAAACAATCTCCTCATTTTTTAATTTAATCACCAGTTCCTTTTTAACACTTTCTTCTACCCTACCGATAATCTGTGCGTCAATATTAAAGCCTTTAGCAGCTGCTATCATCGTTTCTGCATCTTTGGCATCACAATAAATTTCAAGTCGACAACCCATATTAAATACCTCATACATTTCTCTGTTATTAGAGCCGCTGTTTTTTTGTATGATGTCGAAAATAATAGGAGGCTCAAATAGATTATCTTTTACAACACGAACTGTGCCAGGTATATATTTCATACACTTTGTTTGTCCACCGCCACTGCAATGAATTACACCATGTAATTTGTCGAAATGATTTTCTAACAATTCTCTCATTACCGGGGCATAAGTTCTTGTCGGACTCAATAATAATTTACCGATGGTTAATCCTTTATGTCCTGCTACTTCTACTGCATCAGTCAATTTATGTCTGCCGATATAAACTACATCTTCACTCAATCCTGTATTATAACTTTCTTTATAATTATCCGCGTAAAATTTACTCAACACATCATGTCTCGCACTTGTTAATCCATTGCTTCCTAAACCACTATTATATTCACTTTCGTAAGTTGATTGTCCATAGCTTGCAAATCCAATAATTACATCACCGGCTTTTATTTTTTCATTGCTGATGATCTTTTTTTTTGGCCAACGGCTCGTCATTGTACCATTTACTGCTATCGTGCGCACTACATCTCCAACATCGGCAGTTTCTCCACCTAAATAATGGATGTTGATACCGTAGCTTTTTAATTCATTAAACAATTGCTGAGAACCGTTGATCACTTGTGATAATACTTCACCGGGAATAATTGTTTTATTGCGATCGATAGTTGAGTTGAAAACAATATTGTCATAAATTCCTACGCACAAAAGATCATCCAGGTTCATAACAATCGCATCTTGTGCTATTCCTTTCCAGACTGAAATATCTCCTGTTTCTTTCCAATATAAATAAGCCAAAATACTTTTAGTGCCCGCTCCATCGGCATGCATTACACTTACATAGTTATCATCATTCGCTAAATAATCGGGATAAACCTTACAAAAAGCATGAGGAAACAACCCGTGATCCAAATGCTGTACGGCTGCATGAACTTCTTCTTTTTGGGCAGAAACCCCTCTTTTATTATAAAGACTCATATTTTATTTTGTATTGCAAAACTAAATTTCAATTCCCAATAAACCATTTTCAATTATCAACTACATTTGCACCATCAAAAATGACGGTTTACAATAATATAGAACAACTTCCGGCCTTTAAAAATGCCATTATTACCATTGGCACTTTTGATGGCGTCCATACCGGTCATCAGCAAATTATACAGCTGATGAAGCAGGAAGCGGCCAAAGTTAAGGGAGAAACGGTTATTATCACCTTTCATCCGCATCCAAGGATGGTGGTGGCTTCTCATAAGCCCGATATCCAATTATTAAACACACTGGAAGAAAAAATACTGCTTTTACAGGATCAGGGACTGGATAATCTTGTTATTGTCCCTTTTACCGGAGATTTTGCCAACCAGACCGCAGAGGAATATATAGCTGATTTTTTGGTAAAAAGATTTCATCCACACAAAATCGTTATCGGCCACGATCATCATTTTGGCAAAGGTCGTACGGGACACTATGAATTATTAGAGCAAAAGGGTGTTGAATTTAATTATAAGGTTGTTGAAATCCCTGTACACATGCTCGAAGATGTAACAATAAGCTCTACTAAAATAAGAGAATCTTTACTAAATGGAGATGTTGAGGCGGCGAATAAATACCTGGCGTATCCTTATTTTTTTAGCGGTAAAGTTATAGAAGGGAACAAATTAGGCAGAACAATCGGATACCCAACTGCTAACCTTGAAGTTGAGAATGAACATAAATTAGTACCGGGAAATGGTGTGTATGCCGTAGAAATAAAAATAGCTCATTCACTGAAAAATCCTAAGCCATCGGCTCTGCATCGATCTTTAAAAGGCATGATGAATATTGGTGTTCGTCCGACTGTTGACGGCAGCAAAAAAACAATTGAAGTAAATATTTTTGATTTTAGCGAAGATATTTACGGACAAACAATTACCGTAACACTGAAAAAACGTCTACGCAGCGAACAAAAATTCAGCGGTTTAGATGCATTAAAAGAACAATTAGCAAAAGATAAATTAGATGCTTTAGCAGCACTTCAATAAGAGCTACAGTAGAATTATTTCTTCGTAACTATCTCCAATACCAATATAAGTGACTCTCTTATTATCTCCTGTTAATGTTGCTTCATAAAAGCGTACACCTGCAGCCGCAATACTTTTCATAAAAGTCGGATAATCGGATTTACCTGCCTGATTATCTCTTATTGCTTTCACAACTAACTCTCCGTCAAATTTTTCAGTTATTACACAAGGGTCATTTTCACGTTGCAATATTTCATGTATACCATTATCAAATCTATATAAGATAATTTCTGTAGCAACATCAACCGTATATGATTGTACACCGATCGCTATAAATTTCTTTACCAGATTAGGATAACTTGTAGCAGCTTTTTGTGCTTCTTTTATTTTGTTTAATAAACTCATAGAAGATTTATTTTACATCATCATTTTTACAACTAATTCTTTTAATAAAGAAGCGTCGCTTGTACCTGTATCATTAACACCTACACTTTTTAAATTATACTGGTGTAATAATAACAAAGCCTGCTCTACTCCACTGTAAGAATATATTTTAGCCGTTTCGATAGCCTGTTTGGCTGCAAAAGGATTATTATAGAACAAAGATTTTACTGCTGCTTCACTCTTATCTGCCATGCCAAACATCGCGTAAAGCTTACTGAAATAGCCATACAATGCCGGT
>DATHNB010000300.1:0-5918 GCA_035486495.1 Ferruginibacter sp.
ACCTATATTAATGGTAACGGGGCAAGAAGTAACCCCATCATACATTGCTCTATATGAAGTGGTGGTGGCGGGGGTAACTATTTGCGTATTGGTTATTCCGGAACTCGGGACAGTTGCCCAAGTGGCACCGCCGTCAGTACTTTGTTGCCAAGTATAAGGCAATCCTGGATTTACTGTTGATAGTTGAGTTGTAAGCGTTGTTGAACCGCCGCTACAAACAGTTGAATCAGATGCTTTTACACTGGCACAATCACTTAAAGGTGCAGAATGATATTGAGCTGTAGATGAATAAGCGTTTGAAGCAATCCATGTAAAAAGCTGTGCAGCACGGCAAGCGGTAGTGTTACATCCCGCTGCATCATTCGCCTGATTTATAGCTACCTCCATATTGATGTAACCAGGGGTAATATTTATATTATTGGCCGCAATAGGTATATCGACCTCTAAATCCCAATAAGTGCCATTTTTTACGATTTTAGCGGTTGATGTATTTCCTGTGCCATAAATTCCAGGCACCCCGTTTACATACTCATATCCAAATTGCAGTGGTGTATTCGTATTACTTGCTATATAAATCTCTACCGCATCCTCGTAATACACACCTGTATTCCGAGGATTGGATTGATTTACCCGAACATCAAAATAAATATCTGTAGGAGTATATACGGCACGCCACTGTCCGGCAGGACTCGGAGGCTGCACCCCTGCACAGCCAGCATTACCATTGATGATACAATCTTGAGCACCAGCTAAAGCTTCTGATTGGGTAACTGTCTCCCAAGGAGCCGTATACCAAACGGGTTCATTATCTACCCCATCAATGGTAATAGGATCACATACCTTTGGTATGGTAAATAGACCGGTTGGGCCACAACAGCTAACAGGTGTTATAGTTGTGGTTAAACTTAAGCCAGTTCTAGCACAGGTTACTTTGTACATTGTAGCAACAGAAGGGGTGGTAGTAAGTTGATATGATGTTGAAGATGGCACTACAGTATATGTTGCTCCTCCATTCGTACTTTGTTGCCAGGTATAGGTATCTGTAGTTGAACCAATACCTTGCTCTGTTAAGGTAGTAGGTGTTGCCTGACAAACACTTGTTCCGTTAGAAGAAGTGATTTGCTGCGTTATGCAACCATAAACTTGTATTTCTTCAATTCCCACAACATCACCGGGATTGAAAGCATCCGTTTTAAAAGCTAGTTGAAAACCATTATCATTAACATTAGCTGGATTTTGACCTAGTTGAAAATCAGCTTCATACCAAGACTCTTCTCCTTGATATACAATACCTTGAGTTTGATTGTTTCCATCCCAATGGGCATTTTGATTACCACACGCTGTATATCCCGTCGCCTGCATCTGATATGCAGCCGTTGCCGCAACACCTCCTCCCGAAATATCCGCCCCGGAAAGACTTCTAAATTTTATCTCTTGGTATAAAGATGCATTACAATTTACATTTTTGAGAGCATTGCGCATTTTAACCCTTACACAATAATGTCCTCCAACCGTTAAACCCGTAATAGTATATATAGCAAAAGGATTCGCATTATCATTCGTGGCAAAAAGGAATACTCCTCCAGTGGGCGTTGTAGCAGGCATATTTGCAAGAGTACTACCTCCAGGCCCAGTTATCGTACTTGGATTATTTACTATAGTGTATGTTCCCCCACCTGTATTGGTTAAATTTCCAGCAGTATAAGTATAAGCTGCCACATCTCTAATAATAAAACTCTCATTGGTAAGTCCACCATACGCCAGACTATTCACATCCCAACTACCAGTTGTGGTTCCAGCTGTATTTCCAAAGGTAACATGACCTACAAGCGTATTTGGACAAGCGCTACTACAAGGCGCGAAACTAAGCTGGGCATACACTTTTGTAGAACAAAAAGAAAGGATAACACTTAATAATATAAGGCTAACCTTACAAATTACTTTATAATTTTTCATAAGCAATGGAGTGCAATTTTTAGTAAAAGTGTTTTTCATATAGAATTTAGTAATAAGCGAATAGTTTTTTTATAATATTATCATCCTGCTATTCATTTCCTCATTTTCTGTATAACAGAACAATAAATGAAACAAAAAACCGTTTAATAACGGTGAAAACTGTAATTAGTAGTAATTATAGAAGTTATCATATTGAAATAAAATCTCAAAAGAGGAGCATTTTATAGCAATCAGAATCGTTATAGCTATGAATAAAGCCTGCAAATTACAACCTTGTCGTTTCACTAACAAATAATAATTCCGCTAATAACACTCTTCAGATAACATTGCGAGCAGTTTAGTTGCCTGCGGTCTAAAAAAATTACATATTTTCTTTGATTCTTAGATAGATATACCTTGGAATCCTTGCTTTGCCTCCGATAAGAAACGGCAAAAAATTAGATAAATCTGCTTTTCAGACTAAATTCATTACTCAAAGGTTGCCGGAAAAATAAAAAGCCTCGTATTATTGTAAATACAAGGCTTTTAAAAAAATAGTTTGGTGACCTGGATTGGATTCGAACCAATGACCCTCAGCTTAGAAGGCTGATGCTCTATCCAGCTGAGCTACCAAGTCTTTAAGAGTTTGCAAATATAGAGCAATTACAATTTATTAAAAAATGAAATGGCAAATAAATTAAACTAGCCGCCCAGCTGGTCTTCCAGCTCCATTACTTTATCAAAAACAACTTCATATTCTTTATTTGTTTCTGTAAGATCGCTGGTTAATTTTTTATACTCTGTTTCTGTCTGCTGAAATTTATTTTTATCCGCATAACTATTCGGATCAGCCATCATTACTTCTAACTCCGCTTTTCTTTTATTTAATTGTGCTACTTTTTCTTCTAATTGCTGAAAACGGTTTTTATTTTTCTGGTATTCTTTTTTTAATTCTTTATCGACGGGAGTATTTGTAACGACAGCTTGCTTAACTTCTTCTTTCTTTTTTTCTGGAACAGGTTCAGCTTTTTTTGTTTCTGTTTTTACTTTTGCATTTTCTGCTGCAATTCTTCTTGCTTTCCAATCTTCCCATTCTGCATAAGTGCCTTTAAATTCTACAATTTTATGGTCTTCTATTTCCCATATTTTGTTGGCGATCTTGCTTACAAAGTGTCTATCATGACTAACAAAAACCAAACTGCCTTCATAATTATTCAATGCACCGATCAACAGATCTACAGAATGAATATCCAAATGATTCGTCGGTTCATCCAGCATTAAAAAATTGGCCTTGCTTACAATTGTTTTTGCCAATGCAACTCTCGCTTTCTCTCCCCCACTTAACACTTTTATTTTTTTATCTACATCATCACCACTAAATAAAAAACAACCTAGCAAGCTCCTTAATTCAAGATCAGTTTTTCCACTGCGACTATCCCGCATCTCATCCAATACCGTATTATTAATATTCAATGCTTCTAACTGATGCTGTGCATAAAATGATTCTTCTACATTATGCCCCCAAACTCTTTCTCCTGTATGTTCTTCACTACCAACAATTACTCTCAACAACGTCGATTTACCTTTACCGTTAGCACCAATTAATGCGATCTTATCTCCACGATCTATCTCTGCTCCGGTATTTTCCATGATCACTAAATCACCAAAACTTTTAGATACGTTTTTTAATGTACATAAAACTCTCCCCGGTTGCTTATCAATTAAAAAGTTGATGCGCATATTTGGCCTTTCGATCTCTACGTTTTCTATCCTGTCTAACTTTTCTAAACGCTTAACAATACTTTGTGCAGCAGCGGCTTTACTGGCTTTCGCTTTAAATCTCTCAACAAATCTTTCGTTTTGCCTGATATAATCCTGCTGATTTTCGTACGCCTTTTGTTGCATCTCTACACGCAATGCTTTTTCTGTTTCATAGTAAGAATAATTACCTGTGTAAAAATGTAATTTCTGCTGGTATAATTCTACTACCTTATTCACCATCCTGTCTAAAAAATAACGATCATGACTAACCATTACTACCGCACCCTGATAATGCAATAAATATTTTTCGAGCCATTCAATACTTGGAAGATCAAGGTGATTCGTCGGTTCATCCAGCAACAAAACATCCGGTGCCATCAATATCATTTTAGCCAATAACACACGCATTCTCCAACCACCACTAAATAACTTGTATGGTTTATGTAAAGTTTCATTTGTAAAACCTAGCCCTTGTAAAACCTCTTCTGTTTTGTGATGAATATCATAGCCGCCTAAAACATCCAGTTCATGTAATTTTTCAGAATATTCTATTACCAAACTTTCATCACCTGTTTTTTCTAATTCAATACCAATCTCCTCTATTTCTTTTTCTAATATTTTCACTCTTTCAAAAGCACCCATGGCTACTTCCAAAATAGAATCTTCCGTATCAAAACTCAACAGATCCTGATGCAAGAAACCGATAGTTGTTTCTTTCCCCTGCTCCACCGTTCCTTTATTTGGTAAGTATTGGCGCGTCAATACCTTTAGCAAGGTTGATTTGCCTGTACCGTTATACCCGATCAAGGCGATCCTTTCATTAGGTTGTATGTGCCATGTTGCATCTTCTACAATAGCCCTGGCACCAAATTCAAATGTTACATTCTGTAATCCTAAAAGCATTTTATTATCCTGTTTCCGTTAAATATTTTGCAAAAGTAAGCTAAACCGTAAACTATTTACTTAGTTCATTGGTATGCTATAACTTTGCCGAAAATTACAACTATGAGACAAGTGTGGTTAACCATCATTATTTTGATTATATTTTTTACCGGATACTGGTTTTTTTTAAGAAAACCTAATGCTCCGGATGCCCCTCAAAGCATTACAGATCAAGGCCCATTAAAAGTAAAGGTGCATTCTCCGGCATTCAATAATAGTATTGATTCATTAATGAGTGCTTATTTTGAACTTAAGAATGATTTTGTTGAAGCTGATAGTATTAGTGCTAAACAAGCTGCATTAAAGTTGGCTAGTTTAACGGATAGTGTAAAAATTGACGAATTAAAAAAAGATACATCTGGTATATATGCAACAGCGCTTTCTCAGCTTGGAGATGTTAAATCAAACGCGCAAAGCATAGCAACGCAACCCAATATCACTGAAATGCGCAAAGACTTTTCAGGTGTTACTGAAAGTCTGTACCCTATATTAAAAATGATACATTACGAAGGGAATCCACTTTACTTGCAAAATTGTCCGATGGCTTTTGGTGAAGATCATGATGCTAATTGGATAAGTAATACGGCAGAAATTACAAATCCATATTTAGGTAAAAAAGATATTGCGATGTATCATTGCGGGGAGACAAAAGATAGCATTGTAGCGAAATAAGTTAAAAGGCAAAAGTTAAAACCAAAAAAAGAAGTACCGATTTCCATAATAAAAAATGTCAGACCAAACAGTCTGACATTTTTTATTATGCTTACAATTTCATGTTGCTAATCACTCTGCTTTTTATGTATGAATCGAATCGTAGCACTTTGCTGCAGATCTGATGTCATGTATATTTCATAACGGTTACTTCCATCCATAACAATCATTAATGCAGTGTTAGGAGGTATTGTACCCAATGTTTCCGCATACATCACTAATTCGTTTACGCCACCATCTGTTGTCGCATCTAACGTAAGTGTAATCGGTTTTAACTCTAACCGCTGATGCGATAATAATAGCTTGCTGTTATAAAATAATGAAATACTATCCCCATCTATATCTCCGCTATCATACAAATAAACCTGGAAAGAATCATTCGCTATTTCTATCGTTTGTAGCAAAGTGTCGATCCTGTTTTCATACGCAATATCGGGTAACAGAATAGGTTGTGTTATACTTTTTATAGAATCATTTCCTGCAACACCTTTATTAGTAGCAGCTGTATCGATTGGTGGTATTACTCTTTTGATAATTGTTTCAGTTGCCTGACTTTTATCTGCAGGCTT
>DATHNB010000301.1:0-7579 GCA_035486495.1 Ferruginibacter sp.
GTACTCCTAGAAACTCAGCAATTGCTTTTAGCATTGGAGATACAGGATATATAGGTACAGGGTTTGATGGAACAAATTATTTGAATGACTTTTGGGGATATAATGCAACTACAAATACCTGGACAAGAGAAGCCGATTTTATTGGAGGCGGAAGATATGATGCTGTTGGATTTTCCCTCGCTGGTAATGGCTATATAGCAACCGGATATAATGGAAGTTATCTAAATGACTGTTATCAATATAATCCTAAAAAAGGCTCATGGTCACTTGTAGCTGGATATCCAGGTGTAAAATGTTCTCAGGCTGTAGCTTTTGTTTCTGATGATACAACGGCTTATATATGTACAGGATCTAGTAATGGTAATACAGCAGTTTGTAACCAATTATGGGCCATGACTACTATACCTGGTAATCCTGATAGCATTACATGGACTGAAAGAAGGCATATTAGTAACTTTTCTACACAAAGTTATGACGATCAATATGCTATGGTTAGACAAAATGCAGTTGCTTTTGTAATGGGGAAATATGCTTATTTAACAACAGGCAATAATGGAGCAGAAAGAGTCGATACCTGGGAATACGATATTACAAATGATTTTTGGTATCAGGAAACTTCATTTGAAGGAGCTGCAAGAGAAGGTGCTGTAGGATTTACTATAAACATAGGTGGCTTAGATAGAGGGTTTGTAGGAACAGGCCGAAATGGTTCTATAAACACTGGTCAATGGTCGGATTTTTATGAATGGTTGCCATTTCAAGCTTACAATGCACTTGACTAAAATCAGAGAATTTATTATACGTAGTAGTATTAGTGCTTGTTTAATAATAATAGCATTAGGTAGCAGCTGTCAAAATAATAAAAATCAGTCTATTTCGGGCGATAAAAATGATCTGCTAGAAATAACAACAACTGTTTTTAAATCAGGCACAGGCTGGGGATATAAGGTGTATGTTGGTGGTAATATTTATATCAACCAACCATTTATACCAGGTGTCCCGGGTAAACGTTATTTTAAAACAGAGGACGACGCACAAAAAGTAGCAATGTTAGTTGTTGAAAAGATAGAACAACATCATTTACCGCCAACAGTAAGCGGAAATGAATTGCGACAATTACATATCATTGAATAAATAAAATTAAAAAGGAGTTACAAAATGTAGCTCCTTTTTTTATGTAGATCGTTGTATTATATTAAATAATTGATCACGGTAACTCTCTCCTATTGGAAGATCTTTTTTACCAATAGTTATTTCATTTTTACTCACTATATCAATATTACTCAACGATACTACAAAAGATCGATGCACCCTGATAAACTGATCTGGCGGAAGTTTACTTACAAATGTTTTTAAATTCTGTAACGTAATAATGGGTTTTTCTCTATTTAGAATATGTACTTGTGTATAATCCTTCATCCCTTCGCAAAAAAGAATATCGCTAAATTTTATCTTATAGAATTTGTAAGCGGACTTAATAAAGACAAAATCATTTTGTACACTAAAATGTTTTTTTGTATCAACACTCAAATAATTATTAATACGGAATATCAGTTGTAAAAATGCATCAAGCGAAACAGGCTTTGATATAAAGCTAAATACATTATAAGGCAATTCTGTAGTTGCTATCTCTTCATTGGCAGTAAGTATCACGATCAATGTTTTCGCCTCTTTTTGCGTCAAAAATTTATCGATATCACTATTTATTGCAGTAGCATCACAAAAAATGATGTCGGGTGTAAATTCCTGGGAATAATACTGCGCCTCTTTTTTTGTATTGACCGGTTTAGCTATAATAGATAATGCTGATACTGCTGATGCATAATCAAAAAGTGTTTGTAAAGATTTTTCTTCTTTACCGATAAAAAGACATTTCAATTTTGTCATAAGTAAATTTCTGATGCCGATGTATGATTGCTGATATCCAGGCTAACCAATACATCTGCAATTCTATCAAAGGTAAATTGTTAAAGCAGAATCTACAAAAAGCAAAACGCATACCTTTTACAGTATGCGTTTTACTTAATATTATTGAATCAATTAAGCGATTTCAACTTCAGCACCAGCTTCAGTTAATTTAGCTTTTAATTCTTCTGAAGTAGCTTTATCAACACCTTCTTTAATTGGTTTTGGAGCACCATCAACTAGATCTTTAGCTTCTTTCAAACCTAAGCCAGTTAATTCTTTAACGATCTTAACAACCGCTAATTTGTTAGCACCGCCGCTTTTCAAGATAACATTGAAAGATGTTTTCTCTTCAGCTACTGCTGCTGCACCGCCACCAGCACTTACTACAACTGCAGCTGCAGCTGGTTCAATACCGTATTCTGATTTTAAGAATTCTGCCAATTCTTGCACTTCTTTAACTGTTAAACCTACTAATTTTTCAGCTAATTGTTTTACGTCTGCCATAATGTTTACATTTTTTCCGCCTTCATAGTTTATTAACTCCGGCGGAGGTTATTAAAAAATTGTTTGATTATATAACTAGCTAATCACTTAGCTTATTATTTAATTTATTCTGCAACTGGTGTTGCTTCAGCAGCCGGAGCTTCCGGAGTAGCTGGAGCTTCTGCTACCGGAGCAGCTTCTACTACAACACTTGCTTCAGGAGCTTTTCCAGCATCTTTATTTTGTAATGCACCCAATACACGTTGGATTGGAGATTGTAACAATCCGATAACTTCTCCGATCAATTCATTTTTAGTCTTGATCTGAGTTAATGCAACCAGTTTATCGTTACCAATAAATACATCACCATTAATAAAAGCTGCTTTTAACACAGGTCTTTCGTTATTGTTTTCTCTGCGGAAGCTGCTAATGATAACAGCTGGATCTTTTGGGTTTTCGCTGAACAATACTGCAGTTACTTTGTTTAAAGATTCATAAACACCAGCATATTTTTCGGCATCAATACTTTCTAATGCTTTTTTAATAAGGGTATTTTTTGCAACCTTCATTTCTACTTGCTTATTAAAGCAATGGCCACGCAACTTACTAACCTGAGCAACCGTCAAGCTTTCTGTATCAGTGATGTAGAAATTATTATACTGAGAGAATTTGCCTTTCAGCACTTCTATCACGTCGTTTTTTTCCTGTTTAGTCATAACAAATATTTTTTAGTCTCCTTTCCCTCCCATTTAGGGGAGGCTAGGTGGGGTGTTTTAGTTTTGTACCGTTTTAGTGTCAATCAAAATACCAGGACTCATAGAGCTGGCCATGCTTACACCTTTAAGGTATGTTCCTTTTGAAGAAGATGGTTTTAATTTAATGATAGCATTAATTAATTCCTGGCTATTTTCTGCTATTTTATCAGGAGCAAAACTTACGCGACCAATAGAAGCGTGAATGATACCCACTTTATCAACTTTAAATGCAATTTTACCACCTTTAACTTCATTAACTGCTGCTGCTACATCATTAGTAACAGTACCAGTTTTAGGGTTTGGCATTAAATTACGAGGACCTAATACTTTACCTAGCTTACCGATCTTAGGCATTACAGATGGTGTAGCGATGATTACATCGATACCTGTCCAGCCACCTTCGATCTTAGTGATAAATTCATCTAAGCCAACGAAATCAGCACCGGCATCTTTTGCAGCTTGTTCCTTATCAGGGGTGCAAAGAACCAGTACAGTTTTAGTTTTACCAGTACCATGAGGTAATGAAACCGTACCACGGATAGCCTGATCAGCTTTTTTAGGATCTACTCCTAATTTGATATGTAAATCAACAGAACTATCAAATTTTGTTGTGTTTATTTCTTTAACTAAAGTTGACGCATCTTTCAAAGAATATGCTTTATTAATATCAACCTTAGCGTTTGCTAATTTTCTTTTTTTAGTAATCATTTTCTAAAATTTTTGTGGTTGATAATTAATTTGCGGTTGGTGCTTGTCCTTCAACAGTTAAGCCGATGCTACGTGCAGTACCAGCTACCATTTTCATAGCGCTAGTTAACGTGAACGCATTTAAGTCAGGCATTTTATCCTTAGCGATCTCTTCGATCTGTGCCCAGGTTACTTTACCAACTTTTACACGGTTAGACTCTTTACTACCAGATGTGATCTTAGCAGCATCCATTAACTGTACAGCCGCTGGAGGAGTTTTGATGATGAATTCGAAAGACTTATCAGCGAAAACTGTGATAAGAACGGGAAGAACTTTCCCTTGTTTATCCTGGGTTCTAGCATTAAACTGCTTACAAAACTCCATGATGTTGATACCTTTAGAACCTAATGCAGGCCCAATTGGTGGTGCTGGATTGGCTTGTCCTCCTTTACATTGGAGCTTGACATAGGCCGTGATCTCTTTTGCCATGTTTTACGTTTTTTGGTGATAGCGTTCCGGCAATGACCGAAACTCCCAAGTCAATAATTTCTTACTAAAGAACTCTTTTTGGGAGCGCAAAGGTAAGTAAATAATTGAATTATTACTACTTTTTTGAAATTATTTTTAGCTATTTTGCCAACCCTATCAAAGGTTTCGGGTTAATTAAACAGTCGACTTTTTTAGATATTTAGTTAGAATTACGATCGTATCTCCTTCTATCTTGCCTTCTACTTGTTCCGCATTATTTTCGACCAGCTTTATTTTACGTACGATCGTGCCTTTAGGCGCAATAAAATTAGCCCCTTTTACATTTAAGTTTTGAGTAAGCACCACAGAATCTCCAGTGACTAATATAACACCAAAAGCGTCTTTATGGATAACTTTTGATGCTTCTAGTTCATCTTCAGCATTAGCCCAATTAATCACTATCTCTTCCAATGAAACAGATTCTACCGTTTCCGAAGCCCATTCTTCCGATGTAAGTTTATTTAATATTTTGTAAGATAATGCTTGTACCGAAGGTGTTTCATTCCAAATACTGCCTGTAAGAAACCGCCAGTAATTAGTATCGTTAAAATCTGATCTGGTGATTTTATTATAACAATTAGAACACAATACCACCAAGTTATCTATAGAATCATCTTTAGGTGGAACTGCATACGCATATAAATTTTTATCCGGCTCGCTGCATAATTCGCAAGCATTACTACTTCTGTTTTGTAAAACTGTATTTATTGACATGGCGCGAATGTACATTATTTGATCCCAATAAAAAACCATCCTTTGAGGATGGTTTTTTATTAAAAATTACTAGAAAAATATTAAGCTATTTTTTCAACCTGCATATAATTCAACTCAACCGGAGTAGCTCTACCGAAGATCTTAACCTGTACTTTTAATTTCTTCTTCTCGTCATTAACTTCTTCAATAACGCCATTAAAGTCGTTGAATGGTCCGTCAATGATTTTGATTGTTTCACCGATGATGAATGGCTCGCTCATAGTAATTCCACCGCCTTCGCCCATTTCATCTACCTTACCTAACATCTTGTTTACTTCGGATCTACGTAAAGAAATGATATTCCCTTTACTGCCTTTACCATCCGTTAAAAAGTGCATTACATTGCTGATATTGCTGATATGTTGAACCATATCATCATTCAGTTTATTATCAGATACTTCTATCATAACGTATCCAGGGTAGAAGTTTCTTTCTCTCATCACCTTTTTACCATTCACTACTTTGTACACTTTCTCAACAGGTAAAAATATCTGCTTAATTACCTCAGACCATCCGTTACGGATAATATCTTTATCAAGGTATTCTTTAATTTTACGCTCCTTGCCACTTACAACGCGGAGTACGTACCATTTACTTTCTTTTTCTTGTACTATGATGTCTTCCATTATCCTTTTGTTGCAAATAAAGAGTAAATAAATTTCAATGACCCATTGGCTACAAAGTCCATTATCCAAACTATAAATGTAATTACAGCTGTGGCGCCTAAAACAACCATTGTAGATTGTTGTAACTGATCCCAATTAGGCCAGGTTACTTTTTCTACAAGCTCTTTGTAAGAGTCTTTTAAATACGCGGTTAATTTGTTCATAATTCAATAATTTGCTAATTAACTATATGCTAATGTGCTAATTTTTAAGTGATCCTGAGTGTTTGCTATAGCAAATCAACTCATTATCATGTCAGCACATTAACTGGCACGGGAACTAGGATTCGAACCAAGATCAAAGGTTTTGGAGACCCGTATGCTACCGTTGCACCATTCCCGTAGAAAAGCAAAAGCTATTCCGGTTTATTGGAACAGCTTTTGTAAACTTATTTTGCAAAGATATAAAAAAATTGCATTGTCTTACGACTTAAAGCTAAAAGCCTAAACTTTTTTGCTTATTTAACTATTTCAGTAACCTGACCAGCACCTACTGTACGGCCACCTTCACGAATCGCGAATTTTAAACCTTTTTCCATTGCGATCGGTTGGATCAACACAACATTTAATGAAGTGTTATCACCAGGCATAACCATTTCAGTACCTGCATTCAAAGTAACTTCTCCAGTTACATCCGTAGTACGGAAGTAGAACTGAGGACGATATTTGTTAAAGAATGGAGTATGACGTCCACCTTCTTCTTTGCTTAATACGTAAACTTCACCTTTAAAAGCAGTGTGCGGAGTGATAGAACCTGGTTTGCAAAGAACCATACCACGACGGATCTGAGTTTTTTCAATACCACGTAATAAAAGACCTGCATTATCACCAGCTTCACCTTCGTCAAGTAATTTTTTGAACATTTCAACACCAGTACAAGTCGAAGTCAATGGTTTTTCCATTAAACCTACGATCTCAACACCTTCACCAACTTTGATACGACCTCTTTCGATACGACCAGTTGCAACTGTTCCACGACCTGTGATAGAGAATACATCCTCAACACTCATCAAGAAAGGTAAATCAACTAATCTTGGAGGTAATGGAATGTAGCTATCAACAGCATCCATTAGATCATCAATTGCTTTGATCCATTTTGGATCTCCAGATAATGCACCTGTTGCAGAACCTTGGATAATAGGCGTTTTATCTCCGTCGAAACCGTAAGAAGTTAACAACTCACGAATTTCCATTTCAACTAATTCTAATAATTCAGGATCGTCTACCAAATCAACTTTGTTCATGAAAACAACGATTTGAGGTACACCTACCTGACGAGCCAATAGGATATGCTCTTTAGTTTGTGGCATTGGACCATCTGTCGCAGCAACAACCAAAATAGCACCATCCATCTGAGCAGCACCAGTGATCATGTTTTTCACATAATCGGCGTGACCCGGACAATCTACGTGAGCGTAGTGGCGAGTAGCAGTTGCATACTCAACGTGCGCTGTATTGATAGTGATACCCCTTTCTTTTTCTTCAGGAGCTCCATCGATATCATCGTAATTTTTTTTCTCCGCTAAACCTTTTTTAGACAAAACATCGGTTATAGCGGCTGTAAGTGTCGTTTTACCATGATCCACGTGACCGATAGTACCAACGTTAAGATGGGGCTTATCCCTCTTGAATGATTCTTTTGCCATTGTTTAATTTTTAATATTTGTTTTGAAATTGGTTCTCATTTAAAGTCTGTAACCATCGACTGTTATTCATAAAAATTTTATAATCCTGTTCAATCTCCTCACTAACCTTTCTTAGTTTTAAAACCTAAGAGCCATCAATGAGAATCGAACTCAT
>DATHNB010000302.1:0-2013 GCA_035486495.1 Ferruginibacter sp.
TATATGATTGCCATACAGCAAATCACCCGTATCGACCCGTATGAAAAAGATGCCCACCTGGCCATCCTAAAATCGGGCGCTAAGATACCGGTTAGTAAAACGGGGTATGTGAAATTGAAGCAGGTTTTGGGGATATGAGGATTTCGGAAGTCGGAAGTTCGATTTCGGAATTGCTTTATTTGCCAAGTAAGGAGTTCTTTTTTTAAAATCTCTGTCTATAGAGCATCTCTTTTAAACTTTGAACTATAAACATTATTCTTTATTTTGGTAAAGGGAGCTGCGCTGATATTAAGCGTTTTAGTTGTTAATGAATCGATATAGTAATATTCATTTTTATTTAACTCGAGGTCAAAGTCAATTGCAAGAAATGAACCCCTCATAACATAATACCGGAATTTTTGTATTGTTTTATTTGAATCAGTATACCGATATCCTGTACTATCTTTATTAAATTCCAAAGTAACAATTCCTGCCCCACGATTTTTGTAGTTCCATTTTCCAATTATGAGGGTTCTATTACGTATCAAATCATCCCTTTCCTGTGTTTTAGTATAAGCCTTACTTAAGAAACCAAATGTAAAAAGAGCGACTATAAATAATAAAAACGCAATTATAGATTCTTTAAAATAATTCCTTTTAAATATTCCAGCGTAAACGCAAGTTAAACTTAAAATAATCAACAGGACAACCGGTTCAAAAGCGCGCCACAACGAAAATTCATGGAAGCGGCTCATTGATATTTTTTCGTAATGACCGTTATTCAGTTGCATAACAAGATCACTAAATTTCAGACGCAATATTCCTATATAAGCACGAGTTAATAGGTAGTAAACGATAATAAATCCCACAAAAAAAATCAGCAGGCTTTTTTTACCTAAAATTCTGTTAGTTTTAATTCCGTTTTCATCCATGTTCTATTTTATCGGCAATATCAAGCTTAAGATCATCTAAATCATAAGCATTTTTGTCAATAAATCTAAAAACAATCCGGCAATTAAAGTATACATTTACATCTTTGTGTATGATTGTTTTAGATTTTTTAATTTATTATTTAACGTATTGGTTTGAACAGAAGAAAGATAAGCTAATCTGGAGTACTCCCCTGGAGATAGCCTGTTATGTTGTTGGGCTAATGACAATGGGTTTGTTATATTCAATTAATGAATGTTTTGAATTTGGCAGCATTAAATCAGTTCAATTCCACTTTCCTAAATTACTTTTTTTATTTATCGCATTGGCCGTAATGAAATTATATGATTATGTTTATTCGACAAGAAACAGATATAAAATTATTGTTACTGAAATACCTGTGGAGTTTAGTATAAGCGACGACACTGGCGCGGTGATTTGTATTGGGATAGTATTTTTAACTACTCTATCGCCTTTTATCGTATCAACAATTCTTATTCCATTTGGAGGGCATACTTTAACAAATAAATAGTAAAAGCAAACTACTTACATAAATGCTTTACCAACTCAAATTTCTAATTTTTACCGTTGATTAAACCGATGTTTTTGATTGGGACCAATACTTCAATTTGAGCTTTAGCGATTTTGATTCGTACCTAATTGGTAGCCTATAGGATTTCTTGGTTTAGGTTCTTCTTTTTTCTCTAACAATTCGTCAAGATATTGAAACACCAGTTCTATATTTTTGTCGTGATTGTCTACTTTCTTTTTAATATACGCAATTTCTAAACGCAATTCTGTATTGTCTAAAAGTATTTTGCGCAACGCAATAAATGCGCGGATAATGGCGATGTTCATTTCTTTTGCCCTTTTACTCTTTAATACACTGGATAGCATGGCCACACCGGTTTCTGTAAAAGCAAAAGGTACTGATCCTCCTAAGTGCTGTTTGGAAGGTATCACATTCTGTGATACCACAACCTCTATTTCTTCGGGGCTCAATTCAAACATAAAATCATGTGGAAACAAGTCGATATTTCTGCGGACAGCTTGCTTTAACGCCCTGGTTTCTACTCCATACATTTCTGCAAGATGAACATCAAG
>DATHNB010000303.1:0-7218 GCA_035486495.1 Ferruginibacter sp.
TCCGCTACCTGTTCCGCTGATAGAAGAAAGGAAATGTATATTATCAAAACCAAGACTATAAAATTCTGATGCTTCTAATAAACGATCATGGTTATCAACCTTATTTACTACTAAAAAAACCGGCTTGGAAGTTCTGCGCAACATACCCGCCATCGCCTGATCAAGATCAGTGATACCTGTTGTAACGTCTACCATAAAAACGATCGCATCTGCTTCATCAATAGCGATCAATACTTGTTTGCGTATTTCTTTTTCAAAAATATCTTCGCTCTTCGGAACAAAACCTCCGGTATCAATTACATTAAAGAACTTTCCGCTCCATTCTGCTTCACCATACTGACGATCGCGCGTAACACCGCTAAAATCATCCACGATGGCTCTACGCTCTTCTAACATCCTGTTAAAGAAAGTACTTTTACCCACATTCGGGCGACCTACTATTGCTATTGTAAAACTCATAATCTTCGTAATTGATAATTGATAATCAAAAACAATTGCACTTCATTGTCAATTGTTCATTATCCATTTATTTTAATATCCGTATTCTTTTAATTGCATGTCATTGTCGCGCCATTTAGGACGAACTTTTACAAATAGCTCTAAAAACACCTTGCTATCTAAAAAAGCTTCGATGTCTTTTCTGGCATCTGTTCCTAATTTTTTTATCATTTGTCCGCCTTCGCCTAAAATGATCCCTTTCTGTGTATCGCGATGGACAATAATATCTGCTCCTATCTTTATAAGTGTAGATTTCTCTTTAAACTCATGTACTAATACGGTTGCATGATAAGGAATTTCATCACCGTACAAAGCAAATATTTTTTCTCTGATCAATTCACTCACAAAAAACTTTGTTGGCAGATCGCTCAGGTTATCTCCATCATAAAATGGTTCGCCTTCTTTTAAATAACTAACGATTGTTTTTAACAGATCATCAAGCCCTGTTTTTTTAAGTGCGGAAATGATCGCTACTTCTTTGCAATAAGGTTGTGCTTCAAAAAACAATTTTAATCTTTCCAGTTTATCTTCGGTAACTGCGTCAGATTTATTTAACACCACAAGTGCCGGAACTTTTAATTTTAAAGAAGAAAATATTGCGTGACTTTCTTCACCCGTTTCTCTCGCATCTGCCATTAATAAAGCTACATCAGCATCTTCCAGACTGCCTTTTACGGCTTGCATCATTTTTTCGTGCAGCTTATATTTTGGTTCAATGATGCCCGGTGTATCAGAAAAAATTATCTGGTATTCATCATTCGTTAAAATTGCTTTAATGCGATGTCTTGTTGTTTGAACCTTTGGCGATACGATCGCCATCTTTTCTCCCATCAATGCATTTAGCAAAGTGCTTTTACCCGCATTCGGTTTACCAAAAATATTTACAAAACCAGATTTCATGAATGTTTGTCTTTGAATAGCTAATTGTTGGTTCTACTTTGATTACCACATACAAGCCGACAGAATGGAGGAGATAATCAAATTCATTAGAGTTTTTACAACTTACTAAGAATAAAAAAGGCTCAATATGAGCCTTCGTTTTTTTGTTGCGAAGAGAGGGATCGAACCTCTGACCTTCGGGTTATGAGCCCGACGAGCTACCGCTGCTCTACTTCGCGGTGCAAAAGTAAGCAGTTACAGGTTCGTTACCAAATATATTCAATCGTTTAAGGAAAATACTTGCAGAAAGTATTGGGCTAAAGCCAGATACATATCAAATTTCACTAACCTCCGACTTAAGTCGGAGGTTACCAGATGTAGGTTAGAATGGGCTTTAGCCAAACACTTAGCAATAAGATATTTTGCCGGTAAGAAGGTAAGACGTTTTGTAAATTACGGGTACGGTTTACCTTCTTACCGGCAAAAACTTTCTTATCAAAAAACAAAAACTTTAAATTGCACTACTATTAAAAACATTAATGGATAAAAGCTTAAATAAATACATCAGCGAAACTGGATTCTGCTCCAGAAGAGAAGCTGATAAATATATTGAGCAAGGAAGGGTAACTATAAATGATAATATCGCTATAAAAGGCAACCGGGTAATGGAAGGCGATGTTGTAGAAATTGATGGAGAATCAATCAAGACAAAAGATAAAACGGTTTACATTGTTTTTAATAAGCCAACCGGGATCACTTGTACTACTGATCTGAAAGATAAGCACAACATCATTTCTTATATTAATTACAAAACTAGAATTTTTCCTATCGGAAGATTGGATAAGCCTTCTGAAGGTTTGATCTTTTTAACGAACGATGGAGATATAGTTAATAAAATATTACGTGCCGGCAATAATCATGAGAAAGAATATGTCGTAACGGTTGATAAACCTATCACTGCAGAATTTATCAATAAGATGGGAAGTGGCGTTCGTATACTGGATACCGTTACCAAACACTGTTTTGTAAAACAAGAAGGTAAAAATCGTTTTAGAATTATATTAACGCAAGGATTGAATAGACAGATAAGAAGAATGTGTACTGCGCTGGGCTATAGCGTTGAAACATTAAAGCGTATACGAATAATGAATATTACGCTGGCAAATTTACCCGTAGGAAAATGGCGATACTTTACTGCGGAAGAAATTAAAACAGTTGATGATTTAGTATCTACATCGAGCAAAACTGAGGAAGCTTCTTACAATAATGATATGGGTGAATAGCTATTAAACTGCAACTACTCTTTGCTTCATCGCTTCATACAAAATAATCCCCGTAGCTACCGATACATTCAATGATTCAAAATCACCCGTCATAGGAATTTGGAATTGCTCATCGCATATCTTCATTAATGCAGGATATACACCATGTTCCTCACCTCCCATCACAATTGCCACCGGATCTTTTAATTCAAGATCGTATAGTTTTTTTGTTGAGGTCATTTCACTAGCAAAAACTTTGATACCATTCATGTGTAGATCATCAACAGCTTTCATTAAACTATTAACTCTGCAAATAGCGATCTTTTCTAAAGCTCCTGCAGAAGTCAGGATAGCATCTTCATTTAAAGCACCCACGCCTTTATCAGGTATAATGATCGCGTTTACACCAAAACAAAAAGCGCTTCTGGCAATGGCACCGATATTACGTATATCCGTTATGCCATCTAATATTAAAAATAAGGGTACCTGACCTTGCTCTACTATAAAAGAAATAACCTGCTGTAGATCCTGGTATTGAATTTTTGAGATAACTGCTACGCAACCTTCATGATTACTTACATTAAAATTGTCTAATTTCTCGATTGGTACTTTGTTGATAGGTACCAAATACTGTTCTGCCAGTCTTCTTATATCATCAATTGCAGGTCCGTGTATGGTGGTCTGCAAATAAATACGCTCTAATTGTTTGCCGGATTGTAAAGCTTCGATAATAGCTTTGCGACCTACTATCAATGTATTTTTCTTGGGGCGATGTTGCTGCTGTCTGAAATTTTTCACGAGGCAAAATTAAGTGTAATTCATGCATAATATATAAACATTCACTTGCTTTTGAAAAATGATAGCGGTAAATATTATAATTTATGGATTGAGTTACATATCAAATTTTTGTGTAAGTTGCGCCACAAATCAATTTTTCAGTAAAAAAAACAGAATAACTGAGTCTCTCATTTCTTCGTATTACAAAAAAATATCATGATCATTAATAAGCTATCTATTGTTATTCCTGCCTACAACGAAGGCAATACGATTCATTTTATCCTGAACAAAGTAAAAGCGGTTAACCTGATCAATAATATTTCGAAAGAAGTAATTATTGTAAATGACTGCTCTACAGATGATACTGAAACTGCGATACAAAATTATATGAGTGCTAATCCCGGTTTAAATATTCAATACTTTAAACACGAAGTCAATAAAGGAAAAGGTGCCGCATTGCATACAGGTATTAGCAAAGCAACCGGCGAATATATAATTATCCAGGATGCTGATCTTGAATATGATCCTGAAGAATTCAATGACCTATTAAAACCGGTTGTTAATGGTTTTGCAGATGTAGTATATGGTTCAAGATTTATGGGCGGTAATCCGCACAGAGTTTTATTTTTCTGGCACACTATAGGAAATAAATTTTTAACGGTACTATCAAATATGTCTACCAATCTGAATTTGACAGATATGGAGACTTGCTATAAATTATTTGATACTAAAATGATTCAATCGCTGAATCTAAAAGAAACAAGATTTGGGTTTGAACCTGAAGTAACTGCAAAAATTGTAAGGATCCCGAAAATAAGAGTTTACGAAGTTGGTATCTCCTACTACGGCAGAACTTATGAAGAAGGAAAGAAAATCGGCTGGAAAGATGGTTTCAGGGCTATTTTCTGTATCCTTAAATATGGTTTGTTTAATGCTAAGTAATTATTTTTTCTCAGCCATAATGCTATCGTTGTTTGGGAAAGCTTTTCCATTGTGACAGGTTACGCAAGTAACAGCAAGTGCCTGATCTCCTATCATTGGATGCTCTAGTTTAAAATAATTGCTATTGATACCTATTTCCATACGCATCATTCCCCGTGCAATATTCTTTTCCGGCTTAGCATCACTGGCAAAATCTAATTCACTTGAGTCTTTGTTTTCTGCATGACAAAAACTACATTTCACTCCTAATCCTTTATTAAAATCTTTCTTCATTATCTGATAAAGAAGTGTATCGCTGATATTTTTGGGTAACACTTGCAAATTAACAAATTGCTTGGGATGTTTATGCTCAGGAGGTGCTATTGCCGCAACGCCAATTATAACTGTCACTATTAACAATAGCATTACTACATATTTATGGCTAATTTTCATATACTTGATTTTGCATTTGAGCGTTTCTATTATATCTGCTTATACGAAAACAGCAAAGAGACGTGTAACGAATTTAATTTTTTAAATTTATACTATCAATTTTTTCTATGTTATCATTTGAAAACACTGAATATGCTTTCGCTTATAAATCCGATAAGGAACTAAGTAGAGCGAACTTTGTGTTCTCAATGATGAGAAGATCATGGTTAGTCAATTTTGGTATAAAATTTTTGCCCTCTTTTATAAAATGGCACATTCCATTAACCATACCTATTGTCCGCACTACTATTTTCAAACAATTTGCTGGAGGCGAAACATTGCAGCAGACTTCTCCCATTGTAGATAAATTGAAAGAATACAATGTTCAGGTTATTTTAGATTACGGCGTAGAAAGTGGCAAAAAAGGTGAAGCCGGTTTTGACGCTGTCACGGAAGAATTTATACGAATTATTGAATATGCCTCTACGCAAACAAACATTCCTTTTATAAGTATTAAAATAACAAGTATTGCGCGATTTGATCTCCTAAAAAGAATAAACAACTTTATTAATAGTAATGCAGGTACTTTATCAGAAAGACATTCTGCCACGGTAGAAAAATTACGCAATGAAGAAAAAGAGGAATGGAGAAAAGTGAATACAAGAATGAATAAGATCTGCGCTACTGCCACCGATAAAAATGTACGAATATTGATTGATGCAGAAGAATCGTGGATACAAAATTCAATAGATCATTTAGCAGAATCGATGATGCTGTTATTCAATAAGAAAAAAACAGTAGTTTATACCACCGTACAATTGTATCGTATTGATGGCCTCGACTTTTTAAAAAAGGCAATGCAGACAGCAATTGATAAACGTTTTATTTTAGGAGTAAAAATCGTTAGAGGCGCGTATATGGAAAAAGAACGTGAACGTGCTTTGAGTATGAGTTACGCTTCTCCTATTCAGCCTGATAAAGAAAGCTGTGATAAAGCATATAATGAAGCGATTGATTTTTGTACAGAAAATTTAAAAGTTATTTCATTAATTGTTGCTTCTCATAATGAACAAAGTTGTTTGTATGCAACGGAATTGTTACAGCAAAAGAGTTTATCGGTTAATGACATAAACTTTGCTCAATTATATGGTATGAGCGATCATATTACTTTTAATCTTGCGAAAGCAGGATATTCTGTAAGTAAGTATTTACCATTGGGACCTATTAAAGAAGTGATACCTTATTTGATGAGACGTGCGCAGGAAAATTCTTCTGTTAATGAACAAACCGGTAGAGAAATCGGTTTAATTAAAAAAGAAATTGAACGAAGAAGTAGAAATAAGGAATAAGAAATATAAAATAAGGAAGTTGTACAGCTTAGAATAAATTACACTTCACGCTTTTGTCATGCTGAGGTACGAAGCATCTTATTCTTAAATTAACAGAATGATAGTAGAGGATTAGATTCTTCGCTTCGCTCTGAATGACAAGTCAGAGTAGAATAATAAAATATCGATCTTCGCAAATCCTATAATCCCTAAATCCGACGAATCCCAATTCAGATAATCTGCGCCGCTGCCGCCTCATCAACAAACCAATACAATTTTCCATCAACAGGTTTTATTAATTGCGCAGGATATTTTTCCGGTTGATAAGGACTATTGAAAATTGTATGTAAAACTTCGGCTTTAGCTTTTCCTGTTACTAAAAAGATAATATTATGTGCCTGATTGATCAGCGGTTCTGTCATTGTAACACGATACATTTTTTGTTCTTCAACATACACTTCTTTTACCCAACGATTTTTTTCATGCAACACTTCCGTACCGGGAAATAATGAAGCTGTATGGGCATTTTCACCTAATCCTAAAAATATCAGATCGAATTGAGGTGGTTTATTTTTAAAGAAATCTTTAAGGTCCTGTTCATATTTATTCGCAGCTTCCGCAGGAGATAAATTTACAGGTGTAACATGAATATTTGCTGCAGGAATATCAATTTTATCTAATAACAAAGATTTAGCAACGTAGGCATTATTTAATTTATCATCTAACCCAACACATCGTTCATCTCCCCAAAAAATGATCGTATTTTTCCAGGGCATTTTTTTTTGAAATGTATCGGTAGCTAACAACTTATATAATTCATTCGGTGTGCTACCTCCTGAAAGCACCAGAACAAATTGCCCGTTTGCTACGATTGATCTATTCGCCAGATCGATAATAAAGTTTGCTGTTGACTCACAGAGTTCAGTAACATCTTTAAATACTTTTATGCTATTCTTTTCGCTCACACTATTTTGCTTTAGGTGGTGTTACAAACCAATTGTGTCCATCTCTTGCAATCAATGCCTCTGCATCTTCAGGCCCTGTCATACCTGCGGCATAATTAGGAAAACTGCCCGATGGATTCTTTTCCCATTGTTCAATGATCGGCATAACAATTTTCC
>DATHNB010000304.1:0-4544 GCA_035486495.1 Ferruginibacter sp.
GCAAAGATTATTACTAACAAAAGCCAAAGCCCTCCGTTAATAATATAAAACATTGGTGTTAGCAGATCTCTATAAGTAAAATCCTTATGAATGATTACCGGCTTAAATTTCTTAAGATTACTGATAGCAAAAAATTTAGTCGCGTAACCATCTTTTGCAATAGAAAAAGAATCGATATTTGTATGAACGAATTTGGCTTCTCCTGCATTATTTGTATACACCGTATCACTATCATTTGAAATAATAGTAGCATTCTCAATATCCCTTTGGTATTGATCATTTACTCTAATTGAAATAGAATCCTGGGCCTTTACCGTTAAAGCACAAAAAATAAAAAGCAGGCAATATAATATTCGTTTCATATCTCTCTTGTTCTAACGTTTTGTACTAACAAATTATTGAAATAATTATATTATAAAATTAGAGACGCAAGATAATATTTAATCATTGTTAACGATGCTTCTCATACAAAAACTATGAATGCCTATATAATTAAAAAATTATTGCTTATTTTCCACCATCGTTCTAATCGAAACCTACTACATATATGAGTTTATTTATTAAGAAGCCGATCAGTCAGCTAATGGCTGATGCTGCAGATGCTGAAAAAGGATTAAAAAGAACTTTGACAGCAGGTTCATTGATCGCATTAGGAATTGGCGCTATCATTGGTGCCGGACTTTTTGTAAGAACCGCTGCTGCTGCTGCACAAAGTGCCGGACCATCGGTAACGCTAGGATTTTTGGTAGCTGCTTTTGGTTGTGCTTTAGCAGGATTGTGTTACGCAGAACTTTCTTCTTCCATTCCAATTGCGGGAAGTGCCTACACTTACTCTTATGCTACCATGGGAGAATTTGTTGCCTGGATAATTGGCTGGGATCTGGTACTTGAATACGCTGTAGGTGCCGCCACTGTTGGTATTGCCTGGAGCGAATATTTGAATAATTTATTAGTGAATGTTTTGCACTGTAGCCCCATTCCTTATCAATGGTGCCACTCTCCTTTTCAACATACTGATGCCGGCTTATATGGAATAATGAATCTACCTGCACTTGCCATTGTTATTTTATTAAGTTTATTACTAATAAAAGGTACCCAGGAATCTGCTGTTGTAAATGGGTTGATAGTTATTGCAAAAGTCACCATCGTTATTTTAATTATTGTGATAGGATGGGGTTTTATAAATCCTGCTAATCATACCCCTTACATCCCGCCAGCTTCTACTTATATCGACTCTCAAGGTCTCAGTCATAATTTTGGTGGTTTTTGGGGAATTATCGGTGCTGCCGCAACCGTATTTTTTGCTTTCATCGGTTTTGATGCTGTAAGTACAACTGCACAGGAAGCTAAAAATCCTAAACGCGATATGCCTATTGGTATCTTAGGTTCGCTTGCTATTTGTACTGTTTTATATGTTTTGTTTGCGCACGTATTGACAGGCGTAGCAACTGTTCAGGATTTCAGAACATCCGGTAAAGAAGCTTCTGTTGCATTTGCCATCAATAAATATATGATTGGTTACGCATGGTTAGGAAAATTAGTAACTGTTGCAATATTAGGAGGATTCTCTTCTGTTATATTAGTGATGTTATTAGGACAATCACGTGTCTTTTATTCTATGAGTAAAGACGGTTTATTACCACCTGTCTTTAGCAAGGTTCACCCTAAATATAAAACACCTTATATGGCCAACCTGATCATTCTGATTTTGGTTGGGTTATTTGCTGCATTTGTTCCGGGAGATATTGTTGGCGATATGACGAGCATTGGAACCCTGTTCGCATTTAGTCTTGTTTGCATCGGCGTTATTATCCTTCGCAAAACAGAACCTGATTTAAAAAGAGAATTCAGAACTCCATGGGTTCCGTTTGTACCAATATTAGGCGTTGTTGTTTGTGTATTGATGATGTGCGGATTAGGCTGGGCAAACTGGGCACGTTTATTTGGATGGCTGGCAATAGGCTTGATTATTTACTTTAGTTATAGTAGGTATCATAGTAAGTTGCGTAATCCTGATAAATAATAATTATTAAGACAAACATATGGTTGGGAAATGTTGATGAGAAAGTACGTTTGACGTTATGGTTGCTATATCATTAACAGATCTAGACACTAAAAAAATCAACCTAAATGCTTAGAAGAATATTCCTTTATGTTTTTTTTTGGTCTTATAATAATAGCTGCGATAGATTTTCTATATCGAGGTCTAATACCTTACGATAATATGGAAAAAGTTACAGGAACAATTATTAGTAAAGAAATACATGAAAGCCATTCTTTAAAAGGACACGCTTCATTTGCTATTTCTATTCAAACTGACATGTTGCCTTATAGATTAGGAATACAAGAAGGAACAAGCAGGAGGGATGCTTATGATGATAGTATGAATACCATTTTAGAAAATGGCAAGATATATACTTTTTATATTAATCCAACATATCCTATAATAGACGGAGTTATAGATAGAGTTAGCAGAGTTGATTATAACGGACGAATATTATATAGGCATCCCGAAGTTTTTAATATAATATTTAGTTGTGCAATGATATTGGTAGGCTTATTTGCGATAATTTTTTCAGAAATAAGATACTATAAAGTTAAATGAACCCCTTAGTCCTAACTGGGATATAGTTGTTCAAATAAAAAACGCCTTGTAGAAACAAGGCGTTTTGATTTATATATTCTCAAAAAAAACTAGAATGGTAAATCATCTGCATCAGCATCAACGCTATTAACAGTTGCGCTGGTTTTAACTACAGGAGCAGGACTTGATCCCGCATTAGTAACATTCCCACTACCTGCACCCTGACCATCTTTTACGCTACCGCCTAAAAGCTGAATGTTTTGTACACGCATTCTTAAAGTAGCTGCTGGCTGGTTTTCTTTGTTAGTATAAGCTTCTGCTTCCGGAGAACCTTCGGCATATACCATTTGGCCTCTTTTTAGATATTGACCTAACGCTGTGCGGTCAGTCCAATAAGCACATTCAACCCAGGTGGTTCTTTCCTTTTGATTTCCCTGAGCGTCTTTAAAGCGCTCTGTGTGTGCTACACTAAAGTTAATTACGTTTTTTCCGTTAACTTCTTTCATGATGCAATCTTTTCCAAGATTACCTACAATTTGCAATTTGATCATAACTGTGTGTTTTTAATGTTTAATGGATGTATCTGGTTTTACGTTCTAAAATAAAAATTCAAAAGTTAAAAACAAAAAGTAATCATCTTCAAGGAATGTCAAAGAATTTTAATTTAGTTTTTTATAGTGTACGGGTTGTAAAAACCTCAAAAGACTTTTTTGCTTTTAACTTTTGAATTTTTACCTATTATTATTTTAATTCATTTTCTTTTTCAAAGTGCTTACCTGGGTCTGTAAATTATTTACCATATTGGCCAGTGAATTTACATCCCAACGTTGCTGCTGACTAACTTTATTGATGATCATTTGCGCCTGCCATAATTCTACCACATCTTCGGCATTAACCTGGTAAGGTTGATATTGCGGATTATCGCTCACCATTGTTATCTTATTTTTAGCGCGGTTATTGCGTACCAATCTTTTGTACACGATACCTTCATTCCTGCTCACTACAATATATGCCTGATCATTTTTTACATCTTCCACATTCTCCACTTTTTCTGCTACAATGATACTTCCGCTTGGTGTAGGCAACATACTATCGCCTATTATTTCAAAAGCGCGATAATTACCACCTGCCAGCATTGGTAAAGTAAATGTATTAAGTTCATCAATAAACTCAGTATCTGCGTAGCCAGCCAAATAACCTGCTGCAGCTTTTACAGGTACAAAATGAATCACGTTGCGGTCTGCAGTCATCATTTTTTGTTGTCTGCGTTTTGCGAGATAGCTGTTACCCGTATTGCTCAGGTCTTTTAGCAAAAGGTCATCCAAACTCAATTTAAAAGTATCACTTACAATTTCCAATACTTCCAAACGAGGATCAGCTCTTTCTTCTTCGTAAGCACCGATGAGTGAGCGTTTGATACCTAATTTAATCGCAAACTCTTCTTGTGTCCAACCACGAAGTTTGCGCAAATATTTAAGATTTTGTCCGGCTTGTGACATAGCTAAACTAATTTGATTAGCACAAATATACTAACATTTTTAGTTTTGCAAAATTTATTTTTTATTTTAAAGAAAAAGGGCCGTAGTGGAAACTACAGCCCGTTGAGTCTTAATCGTCGAGACATTTATATTGTAAATATGCTCTTGTTACTTAAATACGTAGAAAATAATTTTCTAGTTTTATTTACACCCGACTATTTTAATTATTCAGATTATTAAGCTGTGTAACTTCTGTCGCACATATTGCACGGTTGTAAATTCTAACTTCATCAAGTACACCATTAAAATAATAAGGAAAATTATTATCAGCGAGTCTGCCGATTAATAAGTCTTGTCCGTTATCAGCTGCAATTGAACCATGTTGCACATTGATACCAATAAGAACTCCATTAATGTAGGTTTTAGAGGTATCTGAAGCATATGTATAAACAACATTATACCATATACCCGTCTTAATATAA
>DATHNB010000305.1:0-6407 GCA_035486495.1 Ferruginibacter sp.
AATGGCAAAGAAAATATCGTTGCTCAGATATTACAGGCATTGTATAAGTTAAAGATCCAAAGTGTAATTGATGATTCCTAATTACCCTAGCTTCATCCCAGAAATTATTATCAATAAAATTTTGTAATGTTTTTGTACCTCCTTCCACAATTACACTTTGGATCTTTAACTTATACAATGCCTGTAATATCTGAGCAACGATATTTTCTTTGCCATTCAATTTATAGTAAGATAGATTCTCTCCTTGCTCCTCTTTGATTTTATTAAAAACAATTGTTTTTACTTCATGATTGAAAAGATTTAATGATGTGGATAATTTCAAATCCATATCAATCACTAATCTTATTGGATTATTCCGTTGCCAAAGTCTTGTTGTTAAAGAAGGATTGTCGTGTAATGCAGTATTGGTTCCTACTAAAATTGCAGCTTCTTCGCTTCTCCATTTATGCACTAGCCTGTTTGTCTCATCATTACTAATTAATACTCTTGAAAAATCAGCATTGGCAATTTTATGGTTATTGCTTTGCGCCCATTTTAAAATAATGTAGGGCCTTTTTTGTTCATAAAAAGTAAAGAATCGTTTGTTTAGCTCGAGGCACTCTTTTTCTAATATGCCCACCGTCACATTTACACCAGCAGCTTTTAAATTTTCTATTCCTTTACCAGCTACTTCTTCGTAACTATCTCTGCAACCAACAACAACATTTGGTATTTTTTTTACGATGATCAACTCCGAGCAAGGTGGTGTTTTTCCGTAATGTGCGCATGGCTCAAGCGAAACATATAACGTACTTTCTTCTATCAGATGAACATCAGCCTTGTTTACACTGTTGATACAATTTACTTCTGCATGGGCTTCTCCGTATTTTTGATGATAACCTTCTCCGATAATTCTTTCTTCATACACCAATATAGCACCGACCATTGGATTAGGTACGACATTACCTACTCCAAGTCTTGCCAGTTCAAGGCAACGATTCATGTATGTTTGGTGTGTAATCATTTTTTTCAACCACTGAGACTCTGAGAACACTAAAGATGCACTGAGTTAAATCTCAGTGGTTCTTCTGTGTTCTCAGTGCCTCAGTGGTTCATATTCAAAAATAAACCCTAAAAAGTAAAAAACAGTAAGTTTGTATAAATGACGTTAAAAGAAGTTTATAGAAAAATATTAGAACAGGCGCAAACCATCTACTCGTTAAGTGAGGCTACCACTATAACAGACTGGATATTTGAAAATGTAGCTTCTATTCAACGTGCGGATGTGATCAAAATACCGAACCTCGAATTATCTCAATCCATACTGGCAGAATTAGACAATCGCATTCATCAATTATTATTGCATAAACCTATTCAGTATATTTTAGGTGAAGCCTGGTTTTATGATATGAAACTGAAAGTAAATGAGAATGTATTGATACCAAGGCCAGAAACTGAAGAATTAGTGGGAATGATCATCACCAATAATCAACAAAATTCGGATATTAAAATACTAGACATTGGTACCGGAAGTGGTTGTATTCCTATTGCATTAAAAAAACATTTACCCGATGCTGTAATTACTTCAATTGATTTTAGCGAAGGGGCAATATTAGTAGCAAAAGAAAATGCTGGTATCCAAAATACAGCAATTCAATTTATTCATGTCGATTTTTTGGATGAATCCGGTTGGACTAGTTTTCCAAAATTTGATGTGATCGTAAGTAACCCTCCATACATTCCTTTAAATGAAAAAGAAAAGATGGATAAGAATGTTACTGCATACGAACCTGGCATAGCTTTATTTGTACCAGATAATGATCCTTTGTTATTTTATAAAAAGATAGCTGCTTTTGGAAAAAAACATTTAAACCCTGAAGGGAAAATATACCTGGAAATACATGAAGATTATGCTAAAGAAACGGCAGCCGTTTTTACAGCATTACAATATGAGAATACAATAATTAAAGAAGATATGTTTGGAAAAGAAAGAATGGTAATTACTTATTAAATTATTCCGAACCTGTTACTGTTGCAGATGTTGTCGCTCCTAATTTTCTCGCAACTTTCATTACCTGAACAATTGTTCCCCATTGTGAAACCGAATCGGCATTGATGACTACTGCGGGTTTTATGCTATCGCCCTCATTGATATATTTTCTTAGTGCCGATTCAAGAGAATCCATTGAAACTTTAGTGGCACCTACATAAACATTTTTATCTTTATCAACACTTACTACTACACTTTGTTTTGTTTTTGTATCACTCTTTGCACGGGGCACACTCATCTTTATTACATTAGGATTAGCTAATGTAGAGATCATTAAAAAAAACATTAAAAGAATAAACAAGATATCATTAAGCGGACCTGTATCTACTTCTGAATGTTCTTGTCTTAGTGGGTTTTTTCTTAGTCCCATGTTGCTGAAAATGTTGAAGTGAGTGACACAACGATGCTTAATTGAAAAACATCTGCCGGTTACAAAAAAATTATTTTGTTGTTGGTTCCTGTAAAATATCGATGAACTCTGAACTTGCCGCTTCCATTCTGTTAGCAGTTTTGTTGATCTGTGTATCTAAAAAACTATACCCTAAATATGCCAGCATCCCAATGATCAATCCACTTGCAGAAGTAATCAATTTTACATACATCGCATCTGCAATCTGACTTACTGATGGATTACTAATCGTTGCGAATTCTTTTAATAATAATACCAGCCCTACAATTGTTCCTACAAAACCAAACAACGGTGCAATACGTGATATAACAGACAAAATAGAAAGATTTTTTTCCATCTTATACATTTCCAGTTTACCCACATTATCCATACTCGCTTCAATAGCATCAATTGGTTTGCCTATTCTTTGAATTCCTTTTTCTATCATTCTCGCAACAGGATTATCCGTATTTTTTGCCAGACTTTTTGCGGCAGATAAATTGCCACTGGTAATATGATCACGGATCATGTTCATAAAACTATCTTCAATTCTACTCGCTTTACGAACTGCCAGCAAACGCTCGATAAAAAAGAAAACGGCTAATGCAAATAAAAGTCCCAACGGAATCATTAACACGCCACCTTTAGCCAATAAACTCCATAATGATTCTGTGTGTGTTGTTCCGGCGGCTGATGCTGCGGTTGTATCTATCTGTAATAAAGTAGTAAGCATGATCGATTGATTTATGAACAAATGTAGTTGTTTAAAGTATAAGTTATAACATAAAATCTATATGCAAAATACATTTTATAGTTACACAAAAAATGTTAATTGTGCGTTCAAAATTTGGCAATAAAAATGCCGCAATATTGCGGCATTTTTATTATGTTTTTTAATTGTATTAATGTTTTTCCATTTGCTGCATGGCCATTATCTGGCGCATTGTTTTTTCCATTCCTTCGCTGCTGCCATCTAAGAATATTACATTGCCTTTTCCATATTCGGCAAAATTCTTGATCGCTTCTGTCCACATGCTGAATAAAATTACGTTTGTATCCAAATTTGCCTGTTTCATTTGTTCAGCAGCCTGACTCATTCCTTTAGCTACTTCTTCTCTGAATAAGGCAACCCCTTGTCCGCGTAATTGTGCCGCTTGTCTTTCTGCTTCTGCAGCAATTTTTATTGCGTTACCTTCTGCTTCCGCAGCTTTTGTTTTTGTAATTAATAAAGCCTGCCCTTCGTTTTCAGCTGCGGCTTTTAAATTGTTAGAAGCAACCACTTTACTCATGCTTTGAATAATTGCTTCATCAAAAGTGATATCATTAATCTGAAGATCCTGTAAATGATAGCCCCATCCTTCTAATGTAAGATCAACCTGTTCTTTTACATTTTCAACAATATCTCTGCGCACATTTAAAACTTCTGCTTGTTTTTTTGTGGATACAAATGCACGGATACTTCCTTCTACAGTACGTATCAACGCCTGCATCAAGTCTTTTTCGCTGATGAATTTGAAGGCTACATTTTTGATCGTTTCTTCATCTATATTCAATACCGAATACAATAACATCGATTTGAAGTAAACATTTGCCTGATCGATCGTTACGGCCTGAAACTCCAGTTCTACCGAGCGATTTTGAATACTTACTCTTTTGTAGATCTGATCTAATAAAGGCACTTTAAAGTTTAAGCCCGGCATTTTTATGCTGTGGTATTTTCCTAAGCGTGTAACAACACCAATAGTCCCCTGGTTAACTGTAAACAGTCCGCCTAGGATGATCAGCAAAATTGGTATCACCCACCAAAAATCTTTTAATAAATCCATAGTTGTAAAATTTGTGTTGAAGTTACTGTATTATTATGCAATTGTATTTTATAAAATCATCAACTTTTCTCCTCCCATATCATACTAAGATGCACTATTGTTTCAGCAGCCTTTGCCATATCTTTTGTACCGATCCACTCGAGTTTGCTATGAATATTTTGCATACCTGTAAAAATATTCGGACAAGGTAATCCCATATAACTTAACCTGCTGCCATCTGTTCCTCCGCGAATACTTTCCTTTTTTACAACCAACCCTGCTCTTTTTATCGCTTCTTCCGCATAAGCAACTACTTGCGGATGCTGATCCAATATTTCTTTCATATTGCGATACTGCTCATGAATGACATATTCCATTGTTGCACCTGGAAATTTCTTTACTACTTCTGTTGCAATATTTTTTAATCGTTCATGATTTTTTTGCAAGCCACTAAGGATAAAATCTCTTACAATAAATTGCATGGTCACTTTTTCTGCAATACCATTTATTCCAACGGGATGCACAAAACCTTCTCTAAGTTCTGTTGTTTCAGGACTCCATTCATTTTTTGGTAATGCATCTAAAACAGCTCCGGCAATTTTTAATGCATTCACTAATTTATTTTTTGCATAGCCGGGATGAACAATAACTCCATTAATGATAATGCTCGCTCCATCTGCACTAAATGTTTCATCCTCCAGACTTCCGGCTTCGCCGCCATCTAATGTATAACCAAATTGAGCTCCTACTTTTTGCATATCTATTTTGGCTGTACCCTGTCCTACTTCTTCATCAGGCGTAAAAACTATTTTTATATCGCCATGTTTTAATTCAGGATTTTTTGTAAGATAGGTTGCAGCCTGCATTATTGCAGCCACACCACTTTTATCATCAGCACCTAATAATGTTGATCCGCTTGCAGTAATAATATCATGGTTGATGTGTTCTTTTAAATAAGGGTATTTACTTGCTTTTAAAATTTGCATAGTATCATCTGGCAACACAATATCTTTTCCATCATAATTTTTATGCAAAATAGGCTTTACATCAGTACCGCTACAATCAGGAGCTGTATCAACATGTGAGCAAAAGCAAATAGCAGGAATATTTTTTTTATTGCTGTTAGATGGAATAGTTGCGTACACATAACTGAATTCATCTATTTCAACTTTTAATCCAAGCTCAAGCAATTCTTTATACAATAATTTACTAAGATCTTTTTGTTTTGCTGTTGTAGGATGTTTCTGGCTTTCAAGATCGCTCTGCGTATCAATTTTTACATAACGCATAAAACGTTCCGCAACTTCGCCTGGATTTATTTTGATCATAAAAAGTAAATTATAAAAGAAAAGCAGCTTGCTATAGTGGCAAACTGCTTTGTTAAATTAATTCTTAATTTTTAATTATTCATTCTTAATTAGAAATTAAGCTATTTCCACAAGTTCAATATCGAACACTAATTCTTTCCCTGCTAAAAAGTGATTCGCATCTAAAATGATCACATCTTCTTTAACATCAACCACAACAACAGGAACCGGTTGGCCTTGTTGATTGCTTAGCGTTAATTGCATACCTGGTTCTAATTTCATATCTGCAGGTACGTTTTCTTTTGGAAATTCGATAATGGCATCATCATTCTTTTCTCCATACGCATCAACTGCAGGAATGTTAATTGTTTTCTTTTGACCAATAGTCATACCCGGCATTGCATCGTCAAAACCTTTGATCATTTGTCCGGCACCTACTGTAAATTCTAATGGTTCTCTTCCCACAGAAGAATCAAATTGTTCGCCGTTTGTTAATTTACCTGTGTAATGAACTTTTACCAGATCTCCCGCTTTTACTTGAGCCATTGTTTATTATTTTAATTTTTTTATAATTAACTGATATATCTTTTATCAGTCCCGACAGCTATCGGGGATCATGCAATTCCCGCACAATTTTTTGCAATTTATATATTAAATGTCACTTGTCCGAATTAAAAAAGACTGCCACACATTAGATTTGACCGATTAACAGGATTGTTGGAATTTAGCAGCTGACTATCAACTAATTCAAACAGGAGAAATTGAAAAAAATACTGCTATTTATATCATTATTTATAATAAGTGTAACAGCTTTTTGTCAGCAAACATTGCCTATTATTCCCGGTGCAGAACGTATGGAACAATATTTACCATTGCTA
>DATHNB010000306.1:0-15718 GCA_035486495.1 Ferruginibacter sp.
TAAAATTATATATATAATTATTTTTAAAATATAACACCTAATTAAAATCTACTATTAGTGTCAAAGCATCTAAACAAATTTTCAGGCGCAGGTTTATTAATTGCTTTAGGAATTATTTACGGTGATATCGGGACCTCCCCATTATATGTATTTGATGAAATAGTAAATGGAAGGGTGATCAATGAGCTCTTGATCATCGGCTCATTAAGCTGTATTATTTGGACACTCACTTTACAAACCACTGTTAAATATGTTATCCTAACACTGCAAGCGGATAACAAAGGTGAGGGCGGTATTTTCTCTTTATATACATTAGTACGCAGACAAAAAAAGTGGTTGGTAATACCTGCCATGCTTGGTGGTGCGGCATTATTAGCTGATGGAATGATCACTCCTCCGATCTCTGTCGCATCTGCTATCGAAGGTTTAAAAATAAGGCCTGAATTTAGCCAGATACAAGAATCTACTATCATATATATTGTAATAGGGATACTAGCCATTTTGTTTTTTGTACAACAATTTGGCACAAATTCTATTGGTAAATTATTTGGACCAATCATGTTCATCTGGTTTTCAATGTTATTAGTATTAGGACTTACACATATTTCAGATGACTGGAGCATATTTAAGGCGCTTAACCCTTATTATGCTATCAAATTATTAACTACTTATCCTAAAGGTTATTGGTTACTTGGCTCAGTCTTTCTCTGTACTACAGGTGCCGAGGCACTTTACAGTGATTTAGGCCATGTTGGTAAAGAGAATATTCAGGTATCTTGGATCTTTGTTAAAGCCTCTTTAATTGTTTCTTATATTGGTCAGGGAGCCTGGTTATTAAAGCATCATGAAGGGACGATTTTTGCTTCTAAAACATTTTACGGTGTAATGCCCGATTGGTTCCAGCTTCCGGGAATTATTATAGCTACTGCTGCTGCCATCATTGCAAGCCAGGCATTGATCAGTGGATCTTTTACATTAATCAGTGAAGCCATTCGTCTTAATCTTTGGCCAAAAATGAAAATCAATTATCCTTCTGAAGCAAAAGGTCAATTATATATTCCAGGTATCAATACACTACTATTTGTTGGCTGTTGTGGTGTTGTATTATATTTTAAAACATCGAGTGCTATGGGTGCCGCATATGGTTTAGCTATTACGCTATGTATGCTAGCTACTACTATTTTGTTCTCCAATTTTATGATATCACGTCGTGTACATGCCGTATTTATCTATATTTTTCTGGGCGTTTTCTTAACTATCGAAATCACCTTCTTAATTGCCAATATTCGCAAATTTGCTGATGGTGGCTTTGTTACAGTAATTATGGGGGGGGGCTTATTCATAATAATGTATGTCTGGTTCAGATCAAGAAAAATAAGAAACCGCTATGTTGAGTTTGTTCGCTTAGAAGAATACATTCCTAAGATAGAAGAGCTAAGCAATGATACATCTGTTCCTAAATATGGCACACACTTAGTATATCTAACGAGTGCCAATAATCCAAAAGAGATAGAGCATAAAATTATTTATTCAATATTAAGTGGTAAACCAAAACGCGCCGACATTTATTGGTTTGTACATGTTGATACATTAGATGATCCATATACTTGTGAGTATGTAGTTGAACACATTATTCCGAATGATATTATCCGCGTTGAGTTCAGACTTGGATTTAGAATACCCCCTCGTCTTAATCTCATGTTTAAAAAAGTAGTAGAAGAATTAGTAACTAATAAAGAAGTGAATGTAACCAGTCGTTATGAAAGCCAGCAACGTAACAATGTTGTAGGAGATTTTCAATTTGTGGTAATGGAAAAATTTCTTTCTCAGGATAACGAATTGCCATTAGTAGAAGGTTTGATCATGAAATTATATTTCTGGATAAAAGGGCTTTCTTTAAGTGAAGAGAAAGGATTTGGTTTACAACAAAGCAATGTGGCTGTAGAAAAATATCCGCTGATAGTTGCACCTGCAAATAAGTTTAAATTATCAAGGGTTTATCTGGATGAAGAGGAAGAATTTTAATCTCTCCTAATTATGATCGATCATTGTTAAGATAATCCCGTAGCCTATATACCCGGGATCTGTTGTATAAGATGGTTGGTAGACGTCATAAAAAAAATTACGGTATATTAATCCAATACCTTTTGCATATTTTTCACAACTATAGGTTGTATCACTTATCTGATCATTAGCAAAATTAACATGGTATTGAGGTCCATCTGATTGATTAGCTTCTAATACTGTTATTGTACTATCTATCGTTAAATTACATAAAGTAGCAGGAGCATTAATACTATCATAAACATAGTTCCATCCATTCAAATAGGGTACATCCGTAATTAAAGAAGATGCTTCAATATATGAATTACCCGACCATGAAAAGCCTTGTTGGATCGGCTCTACCAATTTTATATACTTCAAATTGTCTTCAGTAAACTCTATTGTGCTGCCGGTGTTTAATGCGAATGCTGTGTGATCAGTAACCCATGGCTGTGTTGAATCGGTACGGATATTTCGAATAATACGATAGCCTGGTCTGTTAAGATTATCAACTATTTGCGAATCAACAACATATTGTATTTGGTAATGGACGGTATCTAACGTTAACCCATAATTAGTAAAGACTAAAGAATCGAGATTATACGTAATATATTTACCTGTAATAAGAGGATAATAATCGCTTACAGGCTCAAGTTTAAAATTGTCAGCCTTTTTACATCCAAACAAGCATGTAAAAAAAATAACTACTATAAAAATGGATCGGTTCATACAATAGTAAGTTACTTAAATAGAGGTAATTTTTACATGAAATGTTGCTCGGCACGTTGGATAATTCCGCCGCCTATAACATCATCTCCTTCATAAAAAACAGCGCTTTGCCCTGGTGCTATACCTTTTACATCATGTAAAAAACGTACACTAAGTCCTTTCTCTGATGTATAAACACTTGCCATTGCACCTTTATCTTTATAGCGAATTTTTGTAAAAGCTTCATAACCCTCGGGTAATCCATCGTATTTTATCCAGTTTATTTTTGCTACGACCATTTCAGTTCCTTTCAAATCATCTTCTTCTCCCAAAACAACTGTATTCGTTTCCGGATCGATAGACGTTACAAATGCAGGTTTGCCTAATGTAATATCCAAACCTTTTCTTTGTCCGATCGTATAAAAAGGATAACCTTTATGCTGGCCTAATATTTTACCCGATTTATCAATGAAATTTCCACCATCAACACGTTCTTCCAAACCTTCCACTTTACGCTTTAGAAAACCCCGGTAATCGTTATCCGGTACAAAACATATTTCGTAACTCTCTGCTTTTTTCGCTAATTCAGGATAACCAAAATCATGTGCCATTTGGCGAATTTCGCTTTTATGGTAAGTACCTAATGGCAATAAAGTACGACTTAACAGATCTTGTTCTAATCCCCACAGTACATAGCTCTGATCTTTAGTATCATCGATTCCTTTACGAATAAAATACCTTCCATTTTCGTGCTGATGTATTTGTGCATAATGACCCGTTGCAATAAAATCACAACCCATAGCATCAGCCCTTTTTAATAAAGCTCGCCACTTGATATGCGTATTGCACATAACACATGGATTCGGTGTACGGCCTGCCATATATTCTTCTACAAAATTTTCTACAACAAAATCGCCAAACTCTTCTCGTATATCTAAAATAAAATGAGGGAAACCATGTTCGACTGCAGCAGACCTTGCATCATTAAAAGAATCAATGTTACAACATCCAGTTTCTTTTTTACTCTTGCCATTTTCGGTAGTTCCGCTAGTAGCATAGTCCCATGTCTTCATGGTAATGCCAATTACTTCATAGCCTTCTTTATAAAGCATAAGGGCTGCTACGGTACTATCAATACCGCCACTCATGGCCATTAACACTTTCCCTTTTTTACTCATATCGAAGTTTATCTATACAAAGATACTTTATAAATTTTTGAACTGCTTTTAAGCATTGAACATTATTTCCCTTTGTCATTCAGAGCGCAGCGAAGAATCTTATGCTTAAATAATTACTCTGCTACTAATGAATTGGATTCTTCGCTGCGCTCTGAATGACAATTCAAGTAGTAAGCTGACAAACAAAAAATCCGCTCCAAATGAATGAAGCGGATTTTGAAAATTTTATGATGTTAAAAATTATTCAGCTACAACTTCAACTTCAACTTCAGTCTCGTTACCGCTACCGAAATCGATCTTAGCTTTGTAAGTGCCCAATTCTTTAATCTCATCCAAAATAGTGATACGACGACGATCAATTTCGTAGCCTCTTTGTTCTTTAATAGCACGAGCTACCTGAACAGAAGTTACGCTACCAAATATTTTACCGGTAGTACCAGTTTTTGCGCCAATTTTTAACGGACCAGTTTGAAGAGCTGCAATAACGCTGTTTAATTCAGCTAATAATTTAGCTTCTTTTTTCTTCGCTTGCTTGATCTTTTCTTCCAGTTGTTTAAGATTAGAAGGACTAGCTTCTACCGCAAATTTGCTTGGAATAAGGTAGTTACGACCATAACCGTTTTTCACAGTTATTAGTTCATTTGCACCACCCAGGTTATTTACATCTTGAATTAATATTACTTGCATGTTGTCTTACCCTCTCTATTTTAATAAATCAGTTACGTAAGGCAATATCGCCATTTGACGAGCTTTCTTTACTGCATCGCTCACTTTACGTTGGAACTTCAAAGAGTTACCAGTAAGACGGCGTGGCAATAATTTACCTTGCTCATTCAGGAATTTTTTCAAAAAATTTGCATCTTTATAATCAATATAATGAATGCCCATTTTCTTAAAGCGACAATATTTCTTTGGACGCTTTTCAGCTTTGATAGCTGTGAGATATTTGATCTCGTTTGGTTTTGCCATGATTTATGCTCCCGCTTTTTCAGTTCCAAAATGTTGTGCGCCGCTTCTCTTTCTACCATTGTACTCGACGGCGTATTTATCGAGTGCAGTGTACATGTGACGCATTACTGATTCGTCACGTAAAAGTTGTGTTTTCAACTTTTCATTGAAGATGGTTGGCGCTGAATACTCCATTACCCAGTAAAGACCAGTGGTCTTCTTGGCAATAGGATAGGCCAGTGATTTTAATCCCCAGGGATTAGTGTGTATAACAGTTCCACCGTTCTCTTTAACGAGAGCAGCAAACTTAGCCTGAGCAGATTTGAATTCTTCTTCAGACAACACCGGGGTAAAAATCACCATCAATTCGTAGTTGTTCATTTTCCCTTGATTTAGTTTAAAAATTGTTTAATCCCAAAGCCAGTGGGCTAAGGGGCAGCAAAGGTAAGGGTTTTGCACAATAAATCAACATTAAAATGGCGAAAAAGACAATACAATAAGCTTACTCATAACTAATTGATCTCATAGTGATTGTAAATTCAAGGATTTTTCTGTTTTATTATTATCTTCACGATTATCTGTACACAATTAAAAGATTTAAGGAATTACAAGATTCTCTAAAATTCATACCTATGGAAAATAATGCCATCAATCTGCTAACTCATAAAATAATTGACGCTGCTATGGAAGTACACCGAGCTTTAGGAAATGGTTTTCAGGAAGTAATTTATCAACGGAGCTGGCCATTGAATTTAATCTGCAAGGAATAAGCTTTGTTCGTGAACAAGAAATGGAGATTTTCTATAAACAACAATCAGTAGGCAGCAGAAGAGTTGATTTTTTTATTGAAGGAAAAGTAATGCTAGAAATAAAAGTAATCGAAAAATTAGAAGATATTCATAAAGCTCAAGCAATAAATTATTGTGAAGCATATAATATTGCTGATGGCTTATTAATAAATTTTGGTGCCAAAAGCCTTGATTTCAAGAGAGTATATAATAAAAATCTTGTCCATCCCATAATCAAATAAAATCGTGTTCAGATTTTGTCCAATTTTCAACCTTCAATCGTTATTTGTCTTTAACAACTAAAACATAAAATTATGAAAGACTTCTTATTCGTGTACAGAGCTGATTATATCAATCAACCTACAGTTTCGCCGGAAGAAATGCAGGCCGTTACAAAATTATGGATGGATTGGGTTGGCGGTATTGCTGCACAAAATAAACTGACAAGTCCCGGAAACCGTTTGACGTCAGGAGGGAAAGTTGTAAGACCGAAAAATGTTGTTACCGATGGGCCTTATACAGAAATAAAAGAACTGATTGGCGGCTATTCTATTGTTAAAACAGCAACTATTGATGAAGCAGTTGAAATTGCAAAAGGATGTCCAATATTTATGATTGGTGGAAATGTAGAAGTAAGAGAAATTAATCCACTGTAATACCGGAATAACTTAAAACACTCAAGCCTTTGTACTTTTACAAAGGCTTTTATTATGGAACAACAAGAATTAATACCGCATTTATTCAGAACAGAGTACAGAAAAATAATCGCTGTGCTTTGTAAGCTATTTGGTATTGAGCATATTGAAATTGCCGAAGATATTACCAGTGATACTTTTTTAACGGCAACTGAACTATGGGGTTTAAAAGGATTACCGGAAAATCCCACTGCATGGTTGTATGCAGTATCAAAGAACAAGACAAGAGATTACCTGAAACGCAATGCTCTTTTTGTTCAAAAAATCTCTCCTGCTATCAAGCATAGTTCATCAATATCTGAGGAAATAGAGATCGACTTATCTGTTAAAAATATCAATGATAGTCAGTTAGCAATGATGTTTACTGTCTGCCATCCTTATATTTCTACTGAATCGCAAATTGCTTTATCATTAAACTTATTATGCGGTTTTGGTATAGATGAAATTGCCAATGCTTTTTTAACCAGCAAAGATGTTATTTATAAAAGAATCAATCGCGCAAAAGAAAAACTGCGAACAGAGAAAGTACCAATAGAACAACCTGCTATTTCAGAAATTAATGATCGGCTTGCTACTGTACTAACCACCTTATATTTATTATTTAATGAAGGATATTATTCTGCATCACAGGATGAAACTGTTAGAAAAGATCTCTGCATCGAAGCGATGCGATTAACATTATTACTCCAGGAAAATGAGGCTACCAATAAACCTGAAGTGAACGCATTGCTTGCCTTAATGTGTTTTCATTCATCCCGCTTTGATGCCAGAACAAATGATAAAGGAGAAATTATTTTATATGAAGATCAGGATACTGCTTTATGGAACAATGACCTGATCAGCAAGGGTACCCATTATTTAAAAGAATCTTCTAAAGGAGAGTTCATATCAAAATATCATTTTGAAGCGGCCATCGCTTTTTGGCACACGCAAAAAAATAACACTAAAGAAAAATGGGAAACGATATTGCAATTATATAACAGATTGTTGCAGATTGAATACTCTCCTATTGCTGCATTAAATAGAACCTATGCTTTGGCAAAAGCAAATGGAAAAGCAGAAGCAATTATTGAAGCAGAAAAGCTGCAACTTCTTGATAATCATTTTTATCATTCCTTATTAGGCAATTTATATACGGATGTGAATGATGTGAAAGCATTAGAACATTATCAAAAATCTCTTACCCTCTCCAAATCAAGCAGTGATAAGGATACAATAAGTAAATACATCCTGCAGCTACAAAATAAAAAATAATGCAATTACATAACAGTTATTTCACATTGGCTTAATTCTTCCATCACGCAGATAAAATAGTTTTATGTAAAACATACAACTATGACAAATTATTCAAACTTAGTATTAGACAAAGCCTATCTTATCATTGAAAGAGAAGGCAAAGAAATTGCGTTAGTGCAAGTATTAATGGAAACAGAAAAATGCATTTTAGTAGAAATGCATGATGATGAAGCAACTACTTTTTGGAGAAAAAAATCAGACCCGATATTTGAAGTAATCGATGAGTTAACTGAAGAGCAAGTTGAAATGTATGATGAATTATGCGCAGAAGAAGAGATGGATGATTACGAAGAAATGGAAGTAGAAAACGAGGATGTTTATTTGTAAGCTCATCACAAAAAAGCCTCCTAAGATCAGGAGGCTTTTTTTATAGTTTTATTTCTTCGTCACTGTCATCAAAGAAATGGAATTCCGTTAAATGATAGGCTGAGTTAGCTTTCACTTTAATTTTTTGTTTGTACTTCCAGCTCCAGCTTCTTCTTTTTGAAATAAATCCTTTCGTTAAAAAAGCATGAAGAATAGGATGAACTTCGATGGTTAATCCTGTATGTTTTTGCATGATAAGATAGCTAAGATTTTTTTCTATCTCATCTTCTAATATCATTGTTGAGGAAATTTTTCCTGTACCATTACAAGTAGGACAAACTTCTGTTGTATTGATCGTCATCTCCGGCTTCATACGCTGACGCGTGATCTGCATTAAACCAAATTTGCTGATAGGCAATACAGAATGTTTTGCACGATCTGTCTGCATATACTTCTCCATTTCATCAGCCAGTCTTTTTTTGTTTTCCGCCAATTTCATATCAATGAAATCAACAACAATAATACCACCAAGGTCACGCAATCTTAACTGGCGCGCAATTTCTTCTGCTGCTTCTAAATTTGTTTCCAGCGCATTTTGCTCCTGGTTATTGCTTACACTTTTGTAGCCACTGTTTACATCAATAACATGTAACGCTTCTGTATGTTCAATAATTAAATAAGCACCGCTTGGTAAGTTGACTGTTTTTCCAAACGCCGCTTTTACCTGACGAGTGATGCCAAAGCTGTCAAAAATGGGAGATCCATTATTATAATAACTAACAATATCAACTTTGTCAGGTGCTATGCGTTGGATATAACTTTTTGTCTCAGCAAAAATACTTTTATCATTTACTACAATACGGTTGAAATCTTCGTTCAACAGATCACGTAGTATGCTGTTAGTCTTACCTTGTTCGCTTAATATTTTTGCAGGTGGAGTTGCACCTTTCAAATTATTTTGCATCGTCTTCCAGGTATCAATTAATGATAACAGGTCCTCATGCAATTCAGCAGTATTCATTCCTTCTGCAGCAGTGCGGACAATTACACCAAAGTTCTTAGGCTTAATGGCTTCAATAATTTTATGTAATCTTTTTCTTTCTTCAGAAGTATGGATTTTACGGGATACCGCAATAACATCGTTAAAGGGAGTTAATACAACAAATCTTCCGGGTAAAGATAATTCGCAACTTAACCTTGGTCCTTTTGCTGCAATTGGTTCTTTTAATATCTGTACTAAAATATGTGGTTTACCGCTTAGTACTTCAGCAATCTTACCAGTCTTAACTATTTCGGGCTCTACTTTAAATTTTGTAAAATCAAAGCTTCCTTCACTTTTATCGTTAACAGCCTGAGTGGTAAATTTGAGGATGGATTTAATATAAGGACTAAGATCTGTATAATGCAAGAACGCATCTTTTTCAAATCCTACATCTACAAAAGCAGCATTAAGTCCGGGAATGAGCTTTTTAACTTTTCCTAGGTATAGGTCTCCCACACTGAAGTTGGCATCATTCTTTTCATTATGCAACTCCACTAATCGTTTGCCTTCCATGAGTGCAATTTCTACACCTTGGGGCACCACATTTATTATCAATTCCTTTGTCAAGCGTAATTCTTTTAAATTAGACCTGTTACATTATGGAAGGAAAACTTACAATACATGCAATATGGCTAACCGTATAGATAAACCATAGTGCACGTTGATAAATGTGTGCCGGCGAGGATGCCGGCACCTGTTATAAAAAGAAAATTATTTCTTCTTATGACGGTTCTTTCTTAAACGCTTTTTACGCTTGTGTGTAGCAATCTTATGACGTTTTCTTTTTTTACCACAAGGCATATTCTAGTCTTTTTGTTGTTGAAAAATGATTTTTAAAATAATTTTTATGTTGTGTTCCTTATTCTCTTTTATTGAAGCAATTTAATCCGTTGATTAATTTCTTTGCTATACTCAGGATCGTTAACCATTCGTTTGCTTATCTCGTACCATTTTATTGCATTTACTTTATCTCCCTTTCCTGCGTAAGCATCTGCCAACCATGATACTGCTTCTAAATTATCAGGTTGATTTTTTACAACAGTTGTTAAACGCTCGATCGCTTTATCATACTGTGTTGAAATCACACCGCCAATACCGAGCACCATTTGTGCCTTCATATTGGTTGAATCCTTTTGTACTACGGATAATAACTGCATCACTCCCTTCATTGTCTCTTGCGCATCACCAGCCATTCCTTTTCCAAATACATAGCAACTTCCTAACCCAACCTTCAGATCCTCGTTATCCGGATCCAATTCAATTGCCTGATTGAACAAGCCTATCGCCTGCTCGGCTTTCCAACCTCTTTTACCGGCTTCCTGTTCTCCACGGAGGCTCTGTAAAATTAATTGGGCTGCAAAGGTGAGGCTTTTTTCGTTATTTTCCAACTCTGCAGCCTTTCCTATGTAATAATTATATAAATCAGCTTGTTTTACGGAGTCTTTCCAGAACATAGCGAGCTCATTATCAACCTTTATCTGTTGTTCTTTTACATCACCACGGGCAATACTATTTTCCGTCTTATCAAGATAATTTGATTGAGAAATGGGTAGTTTTTTCTTTTCTGTAAGAATATAAGTATCAACATTGAAGGACGGAACTGTAGCCATACTCATAACTGGCATAGGCATTGGAGCTTTTTTCTGAACCGTTTTTCCAAAGAAGAATAAAGAAGCCAAAAGGAGTAAGCCTCCTCCGGCTAAGATCAACTGTTGCTTCACAAAAAATAATTTTGAAGCGCAAAGGTAGGCTATTCGTCAGTTGATGGGGTATCACTGATCTTTTTATTTTTAACCTCCTGAATAAATTCTTTAGCAGGTTTAAAAGCGGGAATAAAATGCTCTGGAATCTCTACAGCGATATTTTTTTTGATATTTCTACCAATTTTAGCCGCTCTTTTTTTAGTAATGAAACTACCAAACCCACGTATATAAATATTTTCTCCTTCTATAAGAGATACTTTAACTTCTTTAAACATTGTTTCCAGTGTTATCATAACATCCACCTTAGTGATGCCTGTTTTATCTGAAATTTTTGCTATTAAATCTGCCTTTCTCATATTTAATAAGATTTAATTAAGTGTGTTATGGAAAAATAAGACAAAAAATCGAAAAAAACAAGCTTATAAGCTGATTATCAGCAAATTTTATTGGAAATTTGACCCAAATGGGAGAAAGCGCTAATAAGAAATTCTTTGCCAAAAAATTACTTACCTGGAACCAATCAGATAACGATCGTGAAATGCCCTGGAAAGGAGAAAAAGATCCTTACAAAATATGGCTCAGCGAAATCATATTACAGCAAACCCGCGTTGAACAAGGGTTAGCCTATTATAATCGTTTTATCACCCAATTTCCGACTGTTCAAAAATTAGCCAAGGCTCCTGAAACAATTGTTTTTAAATTGTGGGAAGGATTAGGTTACTATACTCGTTGCAAAAATTTAATTGCCACTGCAAAATATATTACCAAAGATCTTAAAGGAAAATTTCCTGATAAATATGATGATATCCTTACCCTAAAAGGAATTGGCCCATATACTGCAGCTGCTATTGGCTCATTTGCTTTTAATTTACCACATGCTGTTGTAGATGGAAATGTGTTTAGGGTTTTATCAAGAGTTTTTGGCATTTCAACACCTATTGATAGTACAGAAGGCAAAAAACAATTTACTCATTTAGCCAATGAATTATTGGATAAAAAACAACCTGGTATTTATAATCAGGCATTGATGGATTTGGGCGCTACTATCTGTAAACCACAACAACCTTTGTGTAATAGCTGCCCGTTGAAGATCAATTGCAGCGCATACTCACAAGGAATAATAGATCTGCTACCTATCAAAGAGAAATCAATCACAAAGAGAACAAGATGGTTTTATTATTTCATTATAGAACATAATAATTCGGTACTTGTTCGCAAACGTGGGGCAAAAGATATATGGGAAAACCTGTACGAATTTGTACTTATAGAAAATGATAAAATATTACCTCTTGAAAATATAAAAACGCTAAAGGAAATTAAGAAGATATTCGGCAAAACATCTTTCGAAATAATGCAAATTTCCAAGCCGTATAAACAGCTATTAACGCATCAAACAATATATGGCCAGTTCATCAAAATTAAGACAGCAAATCCGTTGTCAATTATTGGTTATGAATCAGTTACACGAAATAAAATGGATAAATTACCATTCCCAAAATTTATCACGGGCTATTTGAAAGATAAAAATGTATCTTTAAATTTGTTATAAAGGGATATGAATTCGTAAACGTTTTTAAACCCAACAACATGAGAGGCGTAAATAGGGTAATGCTGATTGGCAACATTGGTAAAGACCCCGACATTCAAATCTTAGAAGGAAATATTTCAGTAGCTAAATTTTCATTGGCCACCACCGAAGCTTATAAAGACAGAAGCGGTAAACTGATCTCTCAAACAGAATGGCACACAATAGTACTATGGAGAGGATTAGCAGAACTGGCAGAAAAATATTTACACAAAGGAAGTCTAGTTTATATTGAGGGAAGATTGAAAACCCGCAGTTGGGAAGATAAGGAAGGCAATAAGAAATTCGCAACGGAAATTGTGGGAGATAATTTGATCATGCTGGATAAACGAACTGATGGAAGTCAGGGAAGTGGATTTCCAGAAGGTCTGGATGGAGATATACCATCTGTAGATGACGGACCCGACCAATTACCCTTTTAAAATTAACTTATTATAGAACAGATTTTCTGTTCTGTTTTATAATAAAATTGTTCATTAAAAACATTTGTTTTGGATTACCATTCGGTTATTGATTTTACTACACACTTGCATTTTGCTTTGCTCTCAATACAAATTGCAGATTCTGCAATTCTTATTTTTCTAGCATTATTCCTTTTTATTATTTCTTTTTTAGTTGCCGGTTCAGAAGTAGCGTTTTTTTCTCTTACCTATAAAGATATCAACCTGCTTAAAACAAAGCAGCTACCAGCTTACAAGCGTATCATCACATTATTGGAACAACCTAAAACTTTATTAGCATCCATAATGATTGCCAATAATTTGGTGAACATTGCCATCATCTTAATATTAAATATATTATTAACAGGATGGATGGATCCTTTCTTACTACCGTTTTGGGCAGCCTTTTCGATAAAAATAGCCATCGTTACAGTCATACTGGTACTTTTCGGAGAAGTGCTACCTAGGGTTTGGGCCACTAACCACAAAATATGGTTTGCGGCGGCATCTTCGCTAGTGATAGAAATTTTCAACGGACTTTTTATTCGTTTAAGTAAACGCTTTGTAAGTTTTAGCGATAGGGTTGAAAGAAATTTTTCTGCCAATAAATCTACCGCAATGGATAATAGTCAATTAGATTATGCAATTGATCTATTACCAGAAAATGAAGCTACAATTGAAGAAAAGCAAATACTCAAAGGAATAAGAAAATTTGGCGATACTACCGTTAAACAAATAATGCGTACACGCTTAGACGTTAGTGGTATTGAACATACGATCACATTTGAAGATGTAATTAAAAAAGTAGAAGAATTACATTACTCGCGTTTGCCCGTATATAAAAATAATTTAGATGAAGTAGCAGGTATGTTGCATACAAAAGATCTGTTGCCTTATGTAAATGCCTCTAAAGTGGAAAATTACGATTGGCATACTTTAATACGTCCTGCATTTTTTGTACATGAACAAAAATTAATAGAAGACCTTTTACAGGAGTTTAGAAACAGGCGCATACACTTTGCTGTTGTAGTAGATGAATTTGGGGGAACGTCAGGTATTGTAACACTGGAAGATATCATGGAAGAAATAATAGGTGATATAAAAGATGAATTTGATGATGAGGAAAGCGGCAATAAAAAGATTGATGATTTTACTTACATTTTTGAAGGTAAGACAATGATCAATGATGTATGCCAAGCGCTAAGTTTACCACCAAATACTTTTGAAGAAATAAGAGGTGATAGCGATTCGCTCGCAGGATTGATATTGGAAATTGCCGGAGAGTTCCCTCAGGCAAATGAAGAGATTGTTAGTGGCGATTTTATATTTATCCCATTGGAAATAAATAAGAATAGGATAGACAAAGTGAAAGTGATTATAAAAGAAAAGTCTTCGTAATTCGTAAATATTGTATGGCATTGTATTTGTCATCTTAACGGAACACGACTAAATTTGTCCAATCATTTTAAATCAATAAAAAATACATAGTTATGGCATTTACATTACCGGCTCTACCTTATGCGCACGATGCATTAGAGCCACATATCGACACTTTAACCATGCAAATACACCATGGCAAACATCATCAGGCTTACGTAGACAACCTGAATAAAGCGGTTGCAGGAACACCGAACGAAGGCAAAACAATTGAACAATTAGTTGCAGCAGCGGGTACAATTAGTCCTGCTGTACGTAATAACGGCGGCGGACATTGGAACCACAGCTTTTTTTGGGAAAGCTTAGCGCCAAAAGCTGGTGGTACACCTACAGGAAAATTGGCTGATGCCATCAACACTGCATTTGGTTCTTTTGATGCATTCAAAGAAAAATTCGCTGCGGCTGGTATGACACGCTTTGGAAGCGGATGGTCTTGGCTAATTGTTAAAGATGGTAAACTAGAAGTTTCTTCTACACCTAACCAGGATAATCCATTAATGGATGTTGCAGAGGTTAAAGGAACGCCGATTCTAGGTGCTGATGTTTGGGAACATGCTTATTATTTAAAATATCAAAATCGCCGTGCTGATTATTTAGCTGCTTTTTGGAATGTTGTAAACTGGACCAAAGTTGCCGAACGTTTTGCAGCTGCTAAATAAATACGTAAAATATAATTTTCAAAAAGGCCGCAACAATTATGTTGCGGCCTTTTTATTATTGCACATCATTAATGTGCAAATACACATCTTTCAACACGTGAAAAAAACTAACAGGCCGTACAAAACACCCTTAATATTTTTATTATCACCTTTTTTAGTATTCTGCATACTAATTTTTTAAGGTACCCGTTTAAAGTTTCACAAAGGTCTCTATATTAACTATCTAAACTAAACTGAGCAACATGAAAACAACAAAAGAAAGTTATGGCCGTCCTATCACTTGGGAAGAAGCAACCGAGATGATCCACACACATGGCCAAATTAAAAACATCACTGAAACTAAAGTAAACGCTTCAAAAGCAAAAGGTGCAGATGCAGCTTTATTAAAGAAGGCAAAAACGATGATTGATGACGATCATCAAGCTTTTATCTTTACTAAAGAGAGTGTTATGCGCTTTTTTGACGGCAGCGAAAAAGATGAACATGGTAACCCCGTAAGCGCAAATTACCTAATGGTAATTTTAGCTGCGCATCATGGAAGAGAAAAAGGTTACGAAGGTGGTGGTTTAACTGTTATAACCGCAGGTGTTACGAAAGCCGTTGAAAAAAATGCGAAGGGTAAAGATGAAACCAGGTATTACCCGCTGAAAAAACTTAAATTCACGGCTAATGACTATGGTTCTGGAACGCCGCCACCGCCGCCACCGCCAGGAGGAGGAGGTAATGCCATAAGAAATAAAACAAGCAACGGTAAATCATCCAATAATAATATTGATTACTTTGTTGGCAAATAAAATCAGGTTTTATCGAAACAGTAATTGAAGATATTTCTACCTGGTGTACTTTAATTCCAGTAATAATAGGACTTTTAACCTTGAGTAAACTACATG
>DATHNB010000307.1:0-4285 GCA_035486495.1 Ferruginibacter sp.
GGATAGACAGAGATTTCTATGAATGCAATCGAAGTTAATAAACAATTATTTTGATGGACATCTGAAACAGGCGTTTTTTGTTTTATCTCCTATCTTTTCAATTGTTATTTATTACTCCATTCATTCGAAATTAGAAAGGTAATTAAAAAACAAGTAACAAAATCATAAGATTATTAATCGATACCAAGCAGTATCTTTTTGTATCAATAGAACTATTTATCAAATGGAAGAGATATGGATTAATTACGGCTGGCGGTTTATGCAAATTGGTTTACTCTTAATTAGCTTGATTTATTATTGCAGTTTTGTACGTAAACTAGATCTTATAATAATTGATTTAAGAAAATCAGGGAAAGTTCAAAAAGCCAGTTTACTATTTATAAGATCTGTAAATAATTTTAAAGACCTATTTAAATATTTAAGCCTTACTCATTTATTTTATTCCAGATAAAAGTACAGCACCGGAATTTTATCAGAATACTTATTTTATGGATCAATTGCAAAGAATTAAATTATACAGACGCGCATATAAAATAATCTCTGCATTATTATTTTTTTGATATTGGCTTTATCGTTGTAATGACAAAACTATACGGGCAAAATATTCAATAAATTTTTTGGGTCTCTCTGCCGTAGATTTAAGCGTAGCGTCTCCTACGCCTTTGATTTTTGACTACTAAGAAGATAGTAAAAGGGGGAGTCGAAGACTAGGAAGTATAAAGATTCCAGTCTCGCTATCGCTAAAGACTGGCACCAGAGAAGATGAACTAGCATAGCACGGAACCTTTGATGAGCGAGATATATATTTTGTATCGAAAGCGATAATTGGTATTTATTAATGAGCGAATTATTAACCATTATAATTTATTAGAAGGATTATGAGATACTTTACAATTAAAATATTGAACAGTCAATTTTGGAAAAATAAATAGTATACATTCTATATGATATTGCTTTCTTCTGATTCAAGTGTTCGCTTACTACTTTGTCTGTAATTGAAAGAAGAGTCCAATTGTGTATATGTAACAAAAAATATATATTATTGTAATTAGGCAGAGTTTTATATAAACGTATATCAGTTTGATTTTTGTTGAAAGGATAGAGTCCAATAAAACAGGTTGTCAATTGTTTATTTTTCCAGAAAGGTTAATGATTGTCATTTAACGTTATACTTTACTTATGATAGACACAATCGCAATAGTTAAAAAATACACTCGTGTGGCTAGTGATTTTTGCAGAAAAAACCTAACCATTCTATTCATTGGATTATTAATCGCGGATACCATTTTTTCCTATTATCAGCATGCTGCATATACTATTGATGGTGACGTAGTTTCTATTATTACTCCTTCCGAAGGATATAAAAAAATTCTTTCAGAACCATTCGGATTCAAAGCTTTTATGAATCAGGAGTCATACGCGGCAACCAATCGTTTTTTCGCTCATTGGACTTTGTATCATTATTATAGACAGATGCCGCTATTGCTACAGCATTTTATGTCACCAATCGATAGTCTATATGCAGCACAAGCAATTGCTAAAACAATAATTCAGATGGCCCTTATTATATTATTGGGAATCTATATCAGCATACCATTTGGTTTTAAGCGCAAGGATTTTTTACTTGGGGCTGTTCTTGTTTGCCCCTTGTTTCAGGCAAGAGGTTGTTTTGAATACATGGGCTTAATTGATAATTGTATTACTTATACCATGTTTTATGCCTTACCATCTATGCTGTTGCTTATTTTTTTATTGCCATATTACAGCTTTGCACTAACCGGAAAATCCAATATTCCTTTATGGGCAAAACCTTTATGGCTTGTATTAGCCGTTGTATTGGCCTTTCATGGACCATTGTCCGCTCCGGTATTACTTATAATATGTCCAATGACTCTTTTGTATTGTGCAGTAAAGGAATGGAATAATTACTCATTACTTTCATATTATGAAAGATTCATAATATCCATTGTTTCTATAAATAGACAACTTTTATTGTCATTTTTATTCGTCATTTTTATTTGTATGTATTCGTTTTATGTAGGAACATATAATTCAGAAACAATTTCTAACGCAATACCTTTAAATGAACGTTACGATCGACTATTAGATGGAATAAGTGTCATACTGTTATCCTGGCGAGAAGGAATTACTCCGCTTTGTTTTTTAGTTCTATTTAATATAATACTCTTGTATAAGATCAAAAACACCATATCTCAAAACATGCGTACATTACTGGTTTATATTGTTATTTGTTCTTTCGTATACATCGCATTATTGCCATTAGGAGGCTTTAGAGATTATCGTACTTATATCATGAGACGTGACACCTTGCAGCCGGCATTATTCGCTTTATTTTTTATATGGGGATTTTCTTCCGTCTGTATTTTTAAAAGCAAATTAATTATTGATAGTATAGCGTATAAGTACATTCTTTTTTCAGTATGCATTGTTTATACTTTTGCCGATCCGTTTCCCTTCTACGCAAACGATTGTGAAAGACGTATGTTGAAACTATTATCTGAATCAAAAGATGAATGTATAGCCTTACCTGAGAATTGTTCCGTACTGGCATGGGGACCATTTTCGAAATGCGAGGAAAGTACAAATGCCGCTGCCATGCTTAAACATTGGAACATTACTTCCAAAGAGGTTCGATATTATTATAAGTAATAGAAAATAATAACTCGCAATAAATGAGTAATATAGAGTGTATCAGGCAATCATTTAATTTAGATATAGTTGGTGACCCAAGACATTGCGAGAGAAAGTGACACGTTGGCTAGTCTGGCAACTCGAAACTAATAACTGAACTGATCATCCTTGGTGCCAGTCTGAGCGCAGCGGGAACTGGCATCCCTTATTTCCCAGTCTCAGACTGGACTAATTAATATACTAACTGGACGAATACTACAAATATTCAACCTCCATAATAATATAATCCCTTTTCCCATAATAATTTCGTGTACTGCTATACGTGAAATCCTCCGCTGATAATACGAAGCCTGCACGGACTGGATTATCGTGAATATAATTTAAGCGTTGTTCAACCATTTGTACATTGGACAATTCAACTGGGTGATAACCGTTTTGTCAGAACTGATATTTATCGTTGCTTGAATTTTTCCTTCCGGTTCGTTCGAACATCCATAACATCCATTTTTTTACTTTCCAGTGAATTTTCTTCAATTGCTTTTAACAATGTATTGGAAGTGTGTTTTTTTCATATCCTGAATAATAAACGATAATCTTGCACCTTCTTTCGAACTTAGGATTAAATGTACATGATTGGTCATGATGCAAAATGCATGCAAATATAAACTTTTGTGCTCTATACAATACTTTAGGATTTCAATAATAATGTTTCGGTATTCATTTCGGGTGAAAACATCTATCCAATTAACAACAGTAAAAGTGACAAAATGAGAATAACGCTCATCGCCTATTTTATATTTTGAACTCATGGCTGTGAGTTTGGTTGAATTTTAAAAATATAAATTATTGGGTTAATAAAAAAGGTATTATTAAATCCAGTCGGAGACTGGAAAATGATTGACACCAGTCCCTACTGCGCTCAGACTGGCACCAGACAGCAACTAGGAACAGCCAACAACGGTAAAAGAGGTGAAAACTAAATAGCTAATTTCAAACTAAGCCACCTTTGGAATGTGTCATTTGTGTTTCGGATTTATTACCATCAGGGAATAAGATATCCTTTAAAATCAAACAGGGACAGATTTCTCTGTCCCTGTTCTTGGCTGATTGAAAGACCCAAGGCAACTCTGATACCTCTTAAAAACTGTCTTGTTTTCTATATTACTCATTCAATTATTTCCCCCGAAATGAATGAGCATACAAGAATAATTGAAAAAAAATTAACTGCCAATTTTTATCAAACAAATCCTACATCAGTCAATGATTATTTAACAAATGATAATTAAAATGACGTGTAATGCCCTATTGACAATGGATTGATGTTGTCACATGTTTTTTAATAGATACATATTAAAAAAATAATTACCGGAAATCTGATTGCAAAGGAATCATAAATAAAAAAGTCCTTCTATACAGAAGGACTTTTTTATTTATGATCTACTATGTTTATAGTGCAGATTTATAAAGTTTCTCAACTTCGCTCCAGTTAACTACGTTCCAGAATGCTGCGATATAATCAGGTCTTCTGTTTTGATATTTTAAGTAGTAAGCATGTTCCCATACATCAATACCTAATACAGGAGTACCTTTTACTTCAGCAATATCCATCAGTGTATTATCCTGATTTGGAGTT
>DATHNB010000308.1:0-10063 GCA_035486495.1 Ferruginibacter sp.
GAGTATATGTTTTTAGATAATACTGCTTGTAATTTGGCCTCCGTAAATCTTCGTCGGTTCTTTACAGAAAGCGATAATAGTTTTGATATACCAGGCTTTGAATACACTTGTCGTTTGTGGACAGTTGTATTAGAAATAAGCGTTTTGATGGCGCAGTTTCCATCAAAAGAAGTAGCACAATTAAGTTACGATTACAGAACACTTGGTTTAGGATATGCTAATTTGGGTAGTATGTTAATGGTAAGTGGTATTCCTTATGATAGTGAGCAGGGGCGTGGTATTGCAGGTGCTATTACTGCAATCATGACGGGTGTGGCTTACAAAACATCAGCAGAGATGGCTTGTTTTTTAGGCGCATTTGATAAATACGAAGAGAATAAAAAACACATGTTGCGTGTCATGCGTAATCACCGAGCAGCAGCTTATGATGCAAGCGATGCGTATGAAGGTTTGGAAATAAAGCCTCATGGTATCAATGCAAAATATTGTCCGGATAATTTATTAAAAGCCGCAACCAAAGCATGGGATGATGCAGTGCAGTTAGGAGAAAAAAACGGCTATCGCAATGCACAGACAACAGTTATTGCACCAACGGGTACAATTGGTTTGGTAATGGATTGCGATACAACCGGAGTTGAGCCTGATTTTGCATTGGTGAAATTTAAAAAATTAAGTGGTGGTGGTTATTTCAAAATAATTAATCAAAGCGTTCCCGCCGCGTTGCGTAATTTGAAATACAACGAAAAACAAATCGAAGAGATCGTAAATTATGCAAAGGGTCATGCAACATTAGAAGGCGCACCTTATATTAACAAACAAACATTAAGCGAAAAAGGATTTATTGCAGAAGAGATAGAGAGGTTAGATGCCGCCATGGCAAGTGCTTTTGAGATCGGTTTTGTATTCAATCAATATACATTGGGTGAGGCTTGTCTGCAACGCTTAGGTTTTAAACCTGAACAATACAATGATTTTAGCTGGAGTTTATTAGAAGCATTAGGATTTACGGATGAACAGATTGAGGCAGCTAATATTTATATCTGCGGTACGATGACTGTAGAAGGCGCACCATATTTAAAAGACGAACATTTACCTGTTTTTGATTGTGCTAATAAATGCGGACAAAAAGGAGAACGCTACATTCATGCGCACGGACATATTCGTATGATGGCTGCAGCACAACCTTTTTTAAGCGGCGCTATTAGTAAAACAATTAATCTTCCAAACGAAGCGACGATCGAAGAAATTGCAGATTGTTATCGCATGAGTTGGGAGCTTGGATTGAAGGCAAATGCTTTGTATCGTGATGGTTCTAAATTATCTCAACCACTTAGTAATAAATCTGATAAGAAGAAAAAGACAACCGATGATGGACAATCCACCACGGGAATGCAAGAGACTGTTGAACAACATGCATCTTCCATTGTTGATATGGGGAAACTAACAATTGATGAATTGCTGGATGAGATAAGTAAGCGTATGCAAAGCAGTCCGGATACAGTGTTGAAAGGAAAGCTGGCAAAAATTGTAGAACGTAAAACATTGCCTGCAAAACGTCGTGGCTTTACACAAAAAGCAAAAATAAACGGACAGGCATTATTTGTTCGTACCGGTGAATATAGTGATGGAAGTGTAGGCGAAATATTTATCGATATGGCAAAAGAAGGCGCTACAATGCGTAGTATGTTGAACTGTTTTGCTATCGCGATATCTATCGGTTTACAATATGGTGTTCCGCTGGAAGAGTTTGTAGAAAAATTTGTGTTCACGCGTTTTGAACCAAGTGGTATGGTAGAACATCCAAACATTAAATCAACAACCTCTATTATCGATTTTATTTTCCGTTCGTTGGCGTATGAATATTTAGGTAGAAATGATCTTGTTCATGTATTGGATAAACCGGAAATAGAAAATACAGGAGATCAGCCCTGGGATCAATCTACACCAACAATTGGTGAAAGAAAACCTGAATTAAGTGAAGTAAGGGTAGTCGGGAATTCATCTGCTCAACCTGCAAAAAATCAGGCTGTCAATTCCGGAGGTGATAGCACTCAAAATTATTTAAAATCAATGCAAAGCGATGCACCGGCATGTAATACCTGTGGCCATATTACTATCCGTAGTGGTACTTGTTACAAGTGTTTAAATTGTGGTAATAGTATGGGATGTAGTTAGAATCTCTATTTCTTAAGAAATATTTATACAAAAGCCATCATAATTGTGATGGCTTTTGTATTTCCATATCATAAAAAGCGATATTTTTATAACAGTGCAATTTGTGCTGCTTGTATTACAATTGTTGTGATTATGAATCTTACTAAAAATAGCTGCTTCTTTTTTCTTTTACTTTTTGCTTCTTTTTCTTCTTTTGCACAAACACCTGAAACTGTAAAAAAAATATTTCCGGGTGAACAGGTCGTGTATTTGAATTATAGTGAGCTATTGACTCTTTCCATTAAAAATGATACTCCGGTTGCTGAAAGTAATCACAATGCAGAATTGATGTTATTAGGTGAGAATGCCAGTAGCTATAGCAGGTATGAAATTTACCATAGTGGTTACAACGAATTAAAGGATCTGAATGCTTATACTAAATTGCCCGATGGTAATAAATACAAAAAAATAAAGATCACTAATCAACAAACAAGTAGCAGTAGTAGTAATGGCGTTTTTTATGATGATGTAAAACAAACCAGTTTTGATTTTCCTTCTTTAACGCAAAATGCTGTTGAACATATTGATTACAACTTATATCATAAGGATGCACATTTATTAGTACCCTTCTTTTATCCAGGGAGAGTGCCATTAATAAATGGATCTTATACAGTCGTGGTTCCTAATGAGATCAATATAAAATATATTGTAAAAAACGATCCTAAAGGATCATTTCAATTCTCCGAAGAAAAAAAGAAAAAGGAAACTATTTATAAATGGACATTTCAAAATGTAAAACCAATTGATGATGAGTTTAACAATGCTCCGGACAATGATTACTTTGAACCAAGTATAATAATTTACATAACATCCTTTCAACGAAAAGATGGACAACAGCAAAATTTCTTAAGCTCGCTTGATGATCTGTATAAATGGGATGTTGGTTTTACGAAAGAGTTAAATACTACGCAAGATCCCGACCTTAAAAAAGTTGTTGATTCGATCATTGCAGGGAAAACAACTGAAACAGATAAGGCCAAGAGTATTTATAATTGGGTACAACAAAGTATACGCTATATAGCATTTGAAAATGGACTGGAAGGTTTCAGGCCAAGACAAGCCGCGGAAGTATGCAGTAAGCGTTATGGCGATTGTAAAGATATGTGTAGTATCATTACGGAAATGCTTCGTATCGCAGGAGTAAAAGCATATTATACCTGGATAGGAACACGCAATCTGCCGTATGACTATACAGATATTCCATTACCCATTGTTGATAATCACATGATATCAACTGCTAACATTAATGGCAAATGGATATTTTTAGATGGTACCGATCCGCATGCGAAATTCGGTATGCCTCCTGCTGCCATACAAGGTAAAGAAGCATTAATTTCAATCAATGAAAAAGAGTATAAAGTATTGAGAGTGCCTGTTATACCTCCGGAAGAAAACCGTATGATAGATACTACGCTTATTAGCTTTACCGATGATGGAATTAAAGGACATGAGAGTGTAACTTATTCGGGATATCAAGGTGAGGATATATATAATTCATTACTCTATCGTGATGAAAAGGAAACAAAGGACTTTGTAAAAACGAGAATGGGTAAAGCTAGCAATAAATTTATTTTAGGTAATTATACTATAACACAGGTTAAGCCGGAAGAAAACATTGTGAATATATCGGCAGATTTTGAAATTCCTGGCTATGGAAAAAAAATGGGGAATGAATATTATATCAATCTTAACCTGGAAAAAATATTCGAAAAACAGGTTATGGATACTATTAAAAGAAAAGTTCCGTTAGAGATTGAATATAATTATTTAATTGATGAGTGTCATATTCTTGAAATTCCTAAAGGATATAAAGTAAGTTACCTGCCTAAAGATTTTAGTTATGATACTGATCTGGCCTCAATAAAAATAACATACAAAATTGCAAACGGAAATGTGATAGCAACGCAGGAGGGAATGACTAAAAAATTAATGATCAATCCTTCTGATTTTGAGGAATGGAATAAAGAAATGAGTACTGTGCAACAGCAATATAAAGAATCAATTGTATTGGAAAAACTAACTAATAACTAAAAGGCTAACACATGAGAAGAGTAATTACAGCGTTTACATTAATATTTTTAGCTGCAACTTCATTCGGACAAAAAACATCTCTTGATTGGGTCGCTTCGCCGGTACTGCATACGGCAGATCCGCAATTCGCAAATGAAAGTGCAATAGTATTAGAAGATATACGCCAGGATCAATATGTAGATATTGATAAGGATAATATGGCCATCAATATTACTTGTAGGCGCTTGATAAAAATAAACGATGATAAGGGAGCGGAGCTATATAATAAAATATATATCCCGGTAAATCCTAATACAGAAGTAGTACAATCAATAAAAGCAAGAACAATACAACCAACCGGTCAGGTTGTAAATGTACCTGACTATAAGATTTTTGATGTAACAGAAGATGGTAATGCGTATAAAAAGTTTGCAATGGAAGGAATTGAGAAAGGTTGTGAGATAGAATATATGTACACTATAAAAAGAAAGGCTACGTATTTTGGTGTAGAAACATATCAATCGGCGTATGCACCATGTCAACATGCAGAGTTTACATTAGAAGCACCAAAACGTTTGGTGTTTTCTGTAAAAGGGTATAATGGATTTACAGTGAGTAATGACAGTGTTGTTGGTGATCAAAGGATCATCGTTGCAACACAAAAAAATATTGTAACACTTGACGACGAAAAATATTCTAACAGGATACCAAACCTGGTTAATGTGCAATATAAACTTTCATATAATTTATCGACTGATAAAGACACGCGTTTATTTACCTGGAATCAATTAGCCAAAAGTGTATATACCACTTATACAACCCTTTCTCCAAAAGAAGCGAAATTAGTTGATGGGTTTATTAAACAAATAAATCTTCCTAAAACGGATTCTGAAGAAGAAAAAATTGTTGCTATAGAAGAATATATAAAAACATCCATCGGTGATGATGATCAGGGCGGCGCTGATGCAGATAATATCGAGAAGATCATAAAAAATAATGTTGCCAGCAATGATGGACTTACAAAAATATTTATAGCCGTATTGGAAAGGCTTGGTATTAATTATCAAATAGTTTTTCCAAGTAAAAAAGATGATTATCCTTTAGATGAAAATTTTGAAAATTATAAATTGGTAGATGAAATGCTGTTATATTTTCCTAACTCGGGAAATTTTATTGAACCTGCAAACAGAGCGCTTCGCTATCCATTTATAGATCCTGCATGGGCGGCTACAACAGGACTATTCTTAAAAGGAACAACCATCGGCACATTTAAAACTGCTATCGCTTCTTTTGATAGTATTGCAATACAGCCTTATGATAAGAGCGCGATTGATTTAGAAGTAAAAATGCAGTTTACAAGCACCATGGATTCTATGCAATTGCATACAAAACAGATTTTATTAGGGTATGGTGCAACAAGTTATAGACCAGCATTTACTTTTTTATCTGATGATAAAAAAGATGAGTTTACAAAAGAGGTCGTTACTTCTATAACTAAAACAGATAATGTTCAGAATATTAAGGTTCAGAATACATCAATGATGGATAGTTATAAAAATAAACCACTTATAATTGAAGCTGATATCACAAGTGGAGATATGCTAGATGTAGCAGGAAATAATATTTTAGTTAAAATGGGCGAAGTAATAGGCCCACAAGTAGAAATGTACCAGGAAAAACCAAGACAATTACCCATTGCAATGGAGTACCCTCATGCTGAAGACAGGGATATTTATTTTACTATTCCGGCAGGGTACCAAATTAAAAATCTGAATGACATTAATAGTAATAAAACGGCTGCTAATGATTCAATAGGTTTTGTGTCATCTTATACACTGATGGGGAATGTACTGCATATAAAAATCCACGAATATTATAAAGTAACAGATTTTCCTGTATCAATGTTTACCGAATTTACCAAAGTTATTAACGCAAGTGCAGATTTTAATAAGTTGGTGTTAGTATTAGCCAAAAAAGATTGATTTTTAAATAGTTATACTTAAAATACCTTAGCCCACTACAATGTTTTCTAACATTTGGCGGGCTTTTTTTATATATTTTTAAAAATATATTTGATTCTTGCACAATTATTGTATAACTATGCACATTATTTAGAAGAAATACTACAATAATCCCCCACCTCCTCGAAACTGAATCCACAGTATTATGTATTTTATTGTAAACGATTGACTAAAAACCAACCAATGAAAAATTTATTTGTACTAATTATTGCATCTATTCTTTTAACTAGCTGCGCTACTACATTATCTAGAATGACCCCTCAAGTTGGCGAAACCTGGAGAGCTAAATGTTATGAAAAAGAAAATCCGATGGATTTTGAGATTACAAGCGTAAGAATGGGCTTTACAACATATAAAGATAGTTCTGCTAGTTATAAAATACCTACTTATACTTTTCAAAGAGAATTTGTACGTATATGTTTAGCTGGCTCCAATGTTATTTTAATGAGGCACCATAATAAAGACAAAGACGATAATTTACCTCGTGGTGTTTATAGCGAAGAACGTTCTGTAACATCTAGGTAAAATAATATAGCAGGTTTCATATATTTCATAAAGATTTGTAAGATCATAATTGATCTTACAAATCTTTTCATTTCTACAAAATTGTAAGTGCTTTATTACCTTTGGCGCATGACTTCTCAATTTTTTACCTACAATAAAGCAAAAGTAATACAGGCGCTACGCTACCATTTTATCACACGTAAAGAGATAAAGGGATTAATGATCGTAGTAAATCTTTTTGCTATTTTATCAGCAGGTCTTTATTTCTTCCATAAAATATCACCATTTGCTTTTTTGTTAAGTTCAACCTTATGGTTTGTAATGATGATATTATTCTGGTTCCTGCTACCTATAATTGTATATAAACGTGCTAATACTTTTAAAGCTACATTAAAGGTCGTACTGGGAGATGATGAATTTAATATACAAACAGCTAATGGAGGAGGTAATAGCTGGTCATGGAAGGCATTTAATAGCTCAATGGAAAGCCCGCACTTCTTTCATCTGTATTTTGATAGCCGCTCCTTCTTTATTATTCCTAAAGAAGCTTTTTCAGAAGATGAAATACCTACGGTGAGAAAATTACTGGCACAAAAAATCCCAAAGTAAGTAATGCTCCGGGATTTTATCTAACAACTATTTATGAGTTATGTTATTTGAAATTTTGTCTTTTAAGACTTTATCTTAGAGCCTTTTCCATAATATGGTGTGGCGTATTATTCAACTCAAAAAATTGGTTGCCGATTATCTTGTATCCAAATTTTTCATAGAAGCCTAATACTGTATCGCGGGCGTGCATCATTAATATTTTATATCCTTTATCACGGGCAAGATTCTCGGCAAAGGTCATAATAGAATCGCCAATACCCTTACCCTGTAAATTTCTTTGAACAGCCATCTGTCTTAAGCGTAGCGTATTATTATTAAGATGGCTAAGAATACAACAGCCTAACATTTCATCCTCGTCAAAAGCCGCAATTAAAATATCTTCTTTATCTTTTTCAAGTTCTTCAGGAGAAAAAATAATACCTAATGGTTTACGTAATATTTCATTGCGCAGGTCAAGCATCTGTTTATACTCTTTTGTACCATAGTCTATTTGTTTCAGAGCCATATCAATCGTGTTTTATTAATTCTTAATTAATGTACAAAAAAGCTATTACAAGATACATACTTTTCTCTATTGGCTATTATGAGTGCCTTATTTATACGTTATTAATAAGAAAAAAAGTAGTGTCAAAAAATAATGTTTAATACCTACTAATTGCTATAGTAAAGGCTTTGTGAAGAAATATAAGTTTTACTTTAACGCATTAATTTCACCTATATTTTGTTGTCTATTTATATTTCTTTGTATTTATCTCAAAATGTATATTTTTGCAGCTGAATAACTAAATTATACTACCATGTCAGACATTGCAACAAGAGTAAAGAAAATAATTGTTGACAAATTAGGTGTTGATGAAGCTGAGGTTACACCGGAAGCTTCTTTTACAAACGATCTAGGCGCAGATAGCTTAGACACCGTAGAACTAATTATGGAATTTGAAAAAGAATTTAACATTTCTATTCCTGATGAACAAGCTGAAACCATCACTACTGTTGGTCAGGCTGTTTCTTACTTAGAAGAACACGCTAAGTAATTTTTCTATTAATCATCGCAGGCAAATTTTATGGAATTAAAAAGAGTAGTGGTTACCGGATTAGGTGCCCTTACCCCATTGGGTAATAACGTTGCCGAATATTGGCAGGGATTGACTGATGGCGTAAGTGGCTGTGATCATATCAAGCAATTCGATGCTACAAAATTTAAAACACGGTTTGCCTGCGAGGTTAAAGATTTCGATCCTACCACTTATTTAGATAAGAAGGAAGCTCGAAAAATGGACCGCTTTACGCAGTTTGCAATAGTAGCTAGTGATGAAGCCGTTAAAGACGCAGGCATTACTAAAGAAAATGTAAATCCTGATAGAGTGGGTGTTATTTTCGCCAGCGGTATCGGTGGCATAATGACTTTCCAGGAAGAAGTAATGAATTTTGCTTCAGGCGATGGTACTCCACGTTTCAATCCTTTCTTTATTCCTAAAATGATATTGGATATTGCCGCAGGGCAAATATCTATGCGTCATGGGTTCAGAGGTCCTAATTATGCGGTAGTAAGTGCATGTGCATCTTCTACAAATGCAATAATTGATGCTTTTGATAACATACGTTTAGGTAAATCTGATATTATTGTTACAGGAGGAAGCGAAGCCGTAGTCTGTGCAGCAGGCGTCGGCGGTTTTAACGCCATGAAAGCGTTAAGCGAAAGAAATGATAGTCCACAAACAGCGAGTCGCCCATTCGATAAAGATCGCGATGGTTTTGTAATGGGAGAAGGCTCTGGTGCTTTAGTACTGGAAAGTCTTGACCATGCTCTTGCAAGAGGTGCAAAAATTTATTGCGAAATTGCCGGAGGCGGAGCTACTGCAGATGCACATCACCTTACAGCTCCACATCCTGAAGGATTGGGTGCAAAGAATGTAATGAGTGCTGCATTAAAAGATGCTCATCTTAAACCTGAAGATATTCAATACATTAACGTACATGGTACTTCAACTCCATTAGGCGATCTTTCTGAATGTAAAGCTATATTAGGTGTATTTGGTCAGCATGCTTATGATCTAAACATAAGTTCTACCAAAAGTATGACAGGTCATTGTCTTGGTGCAGCCGGAGCATTAGAAGCACTTGCTTGTATCTTATCTGTTACAAAGGATATCATACCTCCAACCATCAATCACTTTACTGATGATGAAGATTTTGATCCTAAATTAAATTTTACATTCAACAAGGCACAACATCGTACCGTTAATGCTGCATTAAGCAACACGTTCGGTTTCGGCGGACATAATGCTTCTGTGATCGTAAAGAAATATAAGGCTTAATCTACTTCTTACAATTCTTTGTTGATGAACAGTTGTTTTTCATAGCAGCATTTTTATGTCTTCCGGTAGTTGTCGGAACTCTTCTATGTCATACTTTTATTGGATTTTATCTAAGTAAATTCAGATGAGATTTCGCACTCAGTGAAACTCTGTGTCGTCTCAGCGGTTAATTAAATTACTACAAGTATTTTTTCGCCAAATAGCATTAATTTCGATTAAACATATCCTACTATTTTGGAGTTTCTAAAAAACATTATTCCCGGATATAAAAAGAAAAAAGAGTTTAAGAAACAACTCTGTAACGTGTTAGGGTTTACTCCGGGGAATTTAAAATTATACAAAACTGCACTGAGTCACCGCTCGGTGAGAGAAGGTGCTGACGAAAAT
>DATHNB010000309.1:0-3637 GCA_035486495.1 Ferruginibacter sp.
GTCATGTTCTTTAGTTATTAGTATCCCCATTTCAATATTAGTTTGTTGAGAATATTCATAAAGATTCATAGAACAAATGATAGCTTTATCTTCATTTATATAACATTTTGCATGTAAATTATTTTTTTCAATAACTTTTAAATCCTCAATATCTTTTATCCACTCTAGTTCAGATTTTTGCAACTCCGACTTCCCATAAACTATTACAATTTCCGATAATGCTCCAGTTTTACTTTTCGTCCTTAATCTTTCTTGTATCTGAGAGTTTACCTTTAAATATGGAGAAACAAGAATTATCTTGTCTTTTGCTTCTTTGATAAGTTTCATTAATTCACTTGAGATTGCCTGGGTTTCTAAAAATTTCGCCATGAGGTATTTTTTGGGTGCTTTAAATGCTAGTGACTTCTGATGTTTAGGAGATTAAAATTGGATCTATATCTTATTCATAGATTAAATTTATAAAGATTAGTTGAAACCTAATTGTAATAAAGATAAAATATTATAAAACTGTCTTTTCCACTTTGATGCTATTGATAAAGTGACAAAATTAAAAAAGGCATCACAATCAAGCAATGCCTTTCTAAATTCTATAAAATAATTCTACGATTTATCTTTTTCTTTCGGTTTCTTCTGGCTCTTAGGAGCAAACATTACCAGCATTCTTTTACCTTCCATTTTAGGCATGCCTTCTAATGCGCCTACATCTTTTAATCTGTCTGCAAACTTTAATAATAATAATTCACCTCTTTCTTTGAACATGATAGCGCGTCCTTTAAATTGTACGTGAGCTTTTACTTTATCTCCGTCCAGTAAAAATTTTTCGGCGTGTTTGCATTTGAATTCGAAATCATGATCATCGGTATTCGGAGTAAAACGAACTTCTTTAACCTCGCTGGTTTTAGATTTTGCTTTCATCTCTTTTTCCTTCTTCTTCTTATCGTATAAAAATTTATTGTAGTCAATAATTTTACAAACGGGAGGTACTGCAGCAGGAGAAATTTCTACCAGGTCTAATTCTAGGGCTTGCGCCATTTTTAGTGCTTCGGCTGTCGGGTAAACGCCGGGTTCAATGTTTTCACCTACAAGTCGTACTTCTACAACTCTTATCATGTGGTTAGTACGGTGCTCTTGTTGTTGTTCTTTTTTAAAACGCGGGTTAAAAGTGCCCCGGGGTGGTCTTGGTGGAAATGCCATTAATTGATTTTATGTTTAATATTTACAGCTGTTAGCATTGGCTACAGCCATATTTCGGTTTTAAAGTTACAAAAAATATTTTATTCTGCCGTTGTTTTGCTGGCAACCTCTTCATTTACCATGTTGATAAACTCTGCAATTGATTGAACGCCCATATCGCCTTTGCCTTGTCTTCTAACAGCAACCGTGCCATTATTTGTTTCCTGCTCGCCCAAAACAACCATTAAAGGCGTTCTTTCTAACTCGGTATCACGGATCTTTTTACCGATCTTTTCGTTTCTATCATCAATCTCAGCGCGAATATCAGCCTTTTTTAATTGTTGCAAAACATTTTCTGCATAAGGCATAAACTTATCGCTGATTGGTAAAATCTTAACCTGCGTAGGTGTTAACCAAAGTGGAAATTTACCTGCACAATGTTCAATTAATACCGCAATAAAACGTTCCATACTTCCGAATGGTGCCCTGTGCAGCATAACCGGCCTGTGTTTGGTGTTATCTTCTCCAATGTAAGTCAGGTCAAAACGTTCCGGTAAATTGTAATCTACCTGGATAGTACCCAACTGCCATTTACGTCCGATCGCGTCACGTACCATAAAATCAAGTTTCGGTCCGTAGAATGCTGCTTCGCCATATTCTATCACAGTTTTCAATCCTTTTTCTGCAGATGCTTCGATGATCGCTTGTTCTGCCAGTTCCCAATTTTCGTCGGTACCGATGTATTTGCTTCTGTCGTCTTTATCGCGCAAAGAAATCTGTGCGGTATAATTTTCAAATCCAAGCGATTTAAAAACATATAAAACAAGATCGATCACTTTTTTAAATTCATCTTTAACCTGGTTAGGCATACAGAATAAATGCGCATCATCCTGGGTAAAGCCACGTACCCTTGTTAAGCCGTGTAACTCACCATGTTGCTCGTAACGATACACTGTGCCGAACTCTGCAAGGCGCAGTGGCAGGTCTTTGTAGGAGCGTGGCGATGTTTTATATATCTCGCAATGGTGCGGACAGTTCATTGGTTTTAAGAAAAACTCTTCACCTTCCTGCGGTGTTTTGATCGGCTGAAAACTATCCTTACCATATTTTTCATAATGCCCCGAAGTAACATATAAATCTTTATGGCCGATATGCGGCGTGATAACCGGAAGGTAGCCCGATTCCATTTGTGCTTTTTGTAAAAACTGTTGCAGGCGCTCTCTCAACATAGCACCTTTCGGTAACCATAAAGGCAGGCCCATACCCACTTTTTCAGAGAAGGCGAACAATTGTAATTCTTTACCTAATTTTCTGTGGTCGCGTTTTTTCGCTTCTTCCAGTAAAATTAAATATTCGTCTAATTCTTTTGTTGTAGGAAATGTTACACCGTAAATACGCGTCAACATTTTATTTTTTTCATCGCCTTTCCAGTAAGCACCGGCAATGCTTGTCAACTTTATTCCTTTTATAAATCCTGTGTTAGGAATATGTGGCCCGCGACATAGATCTGTAAAATTTCCTTGCGTATATAAAGTAATTTCTCCGTCGGTTAAATTGCTTAACAGGTCCAATTTATATTCATCACCTTTTTCGGTAAAATATTTAACCGCATCATTTTTAGAAATTTCTTTGCGGTTAAAAATTTCATTTTTCTTTACAAGCTCGGCCATTTTAACTTCCAGCCTGCGCAGATCATCTTCTACTATATTGTTACCGCCCAAATCAACATCATAATAAAAACCAGTTTCTAATGGCGGTCCAACCCAAAATTTAACGCCGGGAAATAATGATTCAATAGCTTCTGCCATTAAGTGTGCAGAAGAGTGCCAGAAAGTAGATTTGCCTTGAAGATCGCTCCAGGTCAATAATTGTAATTTCGCATCCGTCGTTATTGGTCTTGATGCGTCCCAGGTTTGTCCGTTAATATTTGCTGCCAATACTTTTCTTGCCAATCCTTCGCTGATAGATTTGGCCACATCCATTGCAGTAACACCTTGCTCGTATTCTCTTACTGCGCCATCCGGTAATGTAATCTTTATCATATTTTCCTTATATCTTCTAAGTTTTTTAGAATTGCAAATTTAACGAAGTATTAGCTATCGATGGAACATATCTAAAATATCTTTACAAGAGTTTTTTTTATTATATAAATGATAATTTTAAGCAAGGAAAAAGGGATCCGATAGTATGAAAAGAGTTTTGATCTTATTTATTGTTTTTTTGATAACAACGGCATCGTATGCCCAAAAAATTGACGGACAATGGCGAGGATATTTTAATTCAAACGGAGATATAGTAACGTCTGCAGCAGGTAATACAGAATATGTTTTAGAGATCGAGATCGATGGTACTGATATAACGGGGTATTCTTATTCGTATTTTCAGGATAGAAGATATTTTGTTATTTGTTCTATAAAAGGGACTTATAATAAATCAGACAAAACAATGCTGGTGACAGAAACCG
>DATHNB010000310.1:0-3249 GCA_035486495.1 Ferruginibacter sp.
CTTTGGATGGAAATTGTGCCATCAATACACTTACTTCCAATACAACTGTCCATAAACGGGCGGTGTATTCAAAGCCTGCCACATCAAAACTATTATCTGATTCTTTAAAGAATTGACGAAGGTTTATCGATGCCAAATTGCAAGCAGTATTATCTAAAAACATATACTCACTGCAAGGGTTAGACGCTCTTATTCTTCCGCCTTCCGGACAAGTGTGCCATTCGTTAATAGTAGTATCATACTGCGTTCCAGGATCAGCACAGCGCCATGCTGCATAATTGATCTGATCCCATAATTCACGCGCTTTAATAGTTTTCATCACACGTCCATCGCTTCTTGCTTTCAGCTCCCACATACCATCTTCATCCAATGCTTTAAAAAATGCATTGGGTATGCGAACGGAGTTATTGCTATTTTGTCCGCTTACTGTTTTATATGCTTCACCTTCGTAATCGTGCGAATATCCTGCTGCAATTAATGCCGCCACTTTTTTCTCTTCTTCTTGTTTCCAATTGATGAATTGTACAATTTCAGGATGATCTAAATCTAGACAAACCATCTTGGCTGCACGACGAGTTGTGCCACCACTTTTAATAGCGCCTGCCGCTCTATCCCCAATTTTCAAGAAACTCATTAATCCGCTGGAAGTACCGCCACCACTTAATTTTTCACCATCTCCACGGATACTGCTGTAGTTCGTTCCAACACCACTTCCGTATTTGAATATTCTTGCTTCACGAACCCATAGATCCATGATACCTCCTTCATTTACTAAATCATCATCCACACTCAAAATAAAACAGGCATGTGGTTGCGGACGTTCATATGCGGATGTTGATTTTTTTAATTGTCTATCGTTTTGATCAACAAAATAATGCCCCTGTGGTTTTCCGGTGATGCCATATACTTCATGCAAACCCGTGTTAAACCATTGCGGACTATTAGGTACGCAAGCCTGATTCAATATAGAGTATACCAACTCATCATAAAATACTTGTGCATCTTTCGCCTCGGCAAAATAGCCGTAACGTTCGCCCCATACTCTCCAGCATTGCGCCATACGATGTGCTACTTGTTTAACAGTGGTTTCTCTGCCAGTTGTTCCATCAGGTTGCGGCACACCTGCTTTACGAAAATATTTTTGTGCTAATATATCGGTCGCTATTTGGCTCCATTGTTTGGGAACTTCCACGTTATCCATTTGAAATACAACTTCACCCGAAGGATTTTTTATAATAGAGGTACGGTAATCGTACTCGAACATATCATAAGGACTAACTCCATCTTTTGTAAATTGACGACTGAACTGAAGACCTTTGCCTGCTTGCTTTTTTGTAGCCATTTTTGTTTAAATTTTGATTGGAAGCTTGTTACTAAAGTTACGAAATTTCAGGGGTACTTCCTATATCGAAACTATTTTTTCATTGCCATATTTCCTTGAGGTAAATATTAACAGCTGTGGAAAAGCGCTGTGTACAATTTTATAAAACAGCACCCTGTTGATTTATCTGCCAATGTTAATTTTTGCAGGTAAAATTTCCCGATTTTAGTTTGGTTTTTTCCTAAAAGTTTCAATGGGCTGATTCTATTGATTTTTTCTATCTTCATTACAAATAAGCACATGCGGGCAGTAATTCAACGAGTGACGGAAGCGAGTGTAACGATAACGGGTACACTAAAATCATCGATCAAAACAGGATTGTTGATATTGATCGGCATTGAAGATGCTGATACCAATGAAGATGTTATCTGGCTAAGCAGCAAGATCGTTAACCTGCGCATTTTTGATGATGAAAATAAAGTGCCTAATATTTCTGTGAAAGATATAGACGGAGATATTTTATTAATAAGTCAATTCACACTATTTGCATCTACAAAAAAAGGAAATAGGCCAAGTTATTTAAAAGCTAGCAAACCGGATTTTGCTGTGCCAATGTACGAAAAAATGATCGCACAGTTGGAACTCGATCTTGGTAAAAAAATATTTACTGGTACATTTGGTGCTGATATGAAAGTGGCGCTTTTGAATGACGGACCGATTACCATTATAATTGATACGAAGGAACCCCCCAACCCCCTGAGGGGGCTTTGAAGAATAATTATTTTTAGATCTTAATACTTATTTATGGATGATATTACTGTTAGAGAATTGCAAACGAAAGTTGATCAATGGATCAAGACCGTTGGTGTTAAATATTTTTCTGAGCTAACCAATCTAGGAATATTAATGGAAGAGGTTGGCGAACTATCCAGATTGATGATTAGAAAATATGGCGATCAATCTTTTAAAGAATCTGACAAAGGAAAAGAAGTGGCCGATGAAATGGCCGATGTGCTTTGGGTATTGATCTGCCTTGCTAACCAGACTGGAGTTGATCTTACAACAGCTTTAGAGAAGAATTTTGAGAAGAAAAATTTACGTGACGCCGATAGACATAAGAATAACGATAAGCTTAAATAAGATTTAACCGCAAAGAACGCGGAGTCACGCAAAGATTCACAAAGGGCCTTTGCGTTTTCTTTGCGTTTTTTTCTTTGCGCACTTTGCGGTTAAACAACTGATTAGATAAATCTTAACCAATAATAATTTATTCATTCGGGTTCCTATCTTTGCAGCCATTATGGCAAACGAAGCAAATAACTTTCAGGAACTGATCTCACATTGTAAAGAGTACGGTTACATTTTTCAATCATCAGAAATTTATGATGGTTTAGCAGCAGTGTATGATTACGGACAAATGGGTTCTCAATTAAAAAAGAATATCCGTGATTACTGGTGGAAGAGCATGACGCAGTTAAACGATAATATCGTAGGAATTGATGCAGCTATTTTTATGCATCCTACAACATGGAAAGCAAGTGGACACGTTGATAATTTCAGCGATCCGATGATCGATAATAAAGACAGCAACAAAAGATATCGCGTCGATCATTTGATCGAAGGTTTTGCAGAAACATTGCCTACAGCAGATGGCGCAGCTTTAATTGCAGAAATGGAAAAACTATTAGCAAAGCCTGATTATGTTGCGCTAAAAAAATTAATAGAAGATAACAAGATAAAATGCGCCATCAGCAAGACTTCTAACTGGACCGAGGTTAGAGAATTTAATCTGATGTTCAGCACACAAATAGGAAGCGTTGCTGAAGAAAGTGAAACAATTTATTTACGTCCGGAAACAGCGCAAGGTATTTTTGTCAACTTTTTAAATGTGCAAAAAACTGGTCGCATGAAAATACCTTTTGGTATTG
>DATHNB010000311.1:0-5469 GCA_035486495.1 Ferruginibacter sp.
TCCATAGTTGCTGCCTGTTTTGTTTTTTGTCTGAACTTTGATCTGAGAGGATGATTGGGATTAATAGGATCAAATAATCCCGAAATCGCATTAATCTAAGTTAAGACAGGTATAAAATGCAAATTTACGCCAATCACAAGAAGATTTTGAGGCAATATGTTCGTTACTTTGCATCTGTGGAAAAGTATAGGATAAATAAACAATTATGAGCGACGAGAAACTTTTAAGGGCATGGGAAAAGAAATCTGGCGACAGACAGGCCCAATACAAGAAATACCTGCATAGAGCAGATAAAAATACTGTACTAAAAGCTATACCAGCTCTTACTGAAGCTGCTTATTCTAAGATCGATTGTCTGCAATGTGCTAACTGTTGCAAAAATTATTCTCCTCGTTTTAAAACAACGGATATCAAACGTATTGCCAAACACCTCAAAATGAAAGATGGTGATCTGATCAATAATTACCTCAAAGTTGATGAAGATGGAGATTATGTAATGAGGTCTCAACCCTGCTCATTTTTAGGGGCTGATAATTACTGTAGTATTTATGATGTTCGACCATCTGATTGCGTAAGATTTCCTTATACGGATGAAGATGTACTTCTTAAAAGACAACCGCTGACTTTAAAGAATTCTTCTTTTTGTCCGATCGTTTATTACGTGTTGGAAAAATTGATAGAAACGACGTAGATATTTAATACGTAATATTTTTGATTGAATATTTTGGATTGCTCTTAATATTCCATTTCCTTCAACTGCGGCGCTTTGATCCATGTTGCAACAACTACAAAAACAGTCATACAGCCACCAAAGACTACAGAGACTACATTGCCCATTAGTTTCGCGGTCAATCCACTTTCAAATTGCCCTATTTCATTAGAAGAATTAATGAACATTGAATTAACGCTCATCACCCTGCCGCGTAAAGCATCCGGTGTTTTCAACTGAACAATATTGCTTCTTATCACTACGCTTACGCCATCCATTACACCACTAACTAAAAGTGCCATAAAAGATAACAGGTATAATTTTGATAGTCCGAAAATAATGATACAAAGTCCGAAGCTACCAACTGCCAATAATAATTTAAATCCTTGTTTCCTTTTTAAAGGAAAAAGCGTAAGAGATAATACCATCGACATAGAGCCTATATCTGACGCGGCATTTAGCCAGCCAAATGCAATCGGCCCTACATGTAAAATGTCCTTTGCATACACAGGGATCATTGCTACCGCTCCGCCAAATAATACAGCAAAAAGATCTAATGATATAGCTCCTAATATTTCCTTTGTTGAAAAAACATATTTCAATCCTTCAGCTACCGCTTCAAATGTTTTTTTCTCAGGATGAAGAATAGCTGGTTTTTCTTTTAGTCCTGTAAAAGCTATCCAACCGATAATAATAAAACTAACAATGGCAACAAATGTACCTGTAACATCAAACCACGCTATTAAAAAGCCTGCCAATGCATGACCAATAATATTTGAGGTAAGATAAATCGTCGAATTTACCTGAGAAGCCGTTGTTAAAAGATCACGTGGTACAAGAGAAGCGATCATAGCACTTAAGCTTGGCCCGGCAAATGCTCTCACCACACCTGTTACAAAGATGGTACTATAAATAAATATGATGATCAGCTTAGTGCCGAACTGATTATGAAACCACTGCGTAGATGTGCCCAATAAAATGAAAGAACAAATAGCATACAATAAGACAGTGATCAATAACAATTTTCGCTTTTCACTTTTATCAATTATAAAACCTGCGTATAATGATAAGCTTATTGCCGGTATCGCTTCTGCAAGACCAACCATTCCAATATAAAATGCATCGCGTGTTAATTCGTATAACCACCATGCAACCAAAGTTGACATCATTCGCAGTCCCATGTTAAACACAAAACGGCCAATGATAAAGTTTCTGAATTCTGTTATTTTTAAAACGCTCAGTGGAGAATTATTATTCAATAGATTATTTATTGGTTAGGATGACAAAGGTAAATACAAAATAAGGAATAAGAAATAAGGAGCAATAAATAAGAAAGTGCAGCACTTTGAATTGGATAAATATTCAATATTAATTATCAAATATTAAATTCCTAAGGAAGTGTAATATAATGTTGGCCATCGTCATACTCTTTATCCAATGCATCAATAATAATTTGCAAATGGCCAGTATCACCTAAAAAATCGGCGTTACTTACGTCAACAAATAACGTTTTAATATTATGCTGTTTGATATAGTTGGTATATGTTTCCTGCAAGTCGAATAAATATTCATCACTAATATTTTGTTCGTAGCTACGATTTCGTTTTTTTATATTTTCTTTTAATTTACTAATAGGCGCATGTAAATAGATCAATAGATCGGGTTGTACAATTTGCGGATTAATAATCTCAAACAATTTTTGATAAAGACGAAACTCGTCATCCGGCAAATTCACTTTTGCAAATAACAAACATTTAGTAAACAGGTAATCAGATACAGTAATATTCTGAAACATATCTTTTGTCTGCAACAGATCTTTCAACTGCTTATAACGCTCCGCCATAAAAAACAATTCGAGCGGAAAAGCATATAGTTCCTGATTTTCGTAAAACTTTGGTAAGAATGGATTGTCCGCAAACTTTTCGAGTATAAGTCTTGCATTATAATGTTTACTGAGCAGATGAGTTAAGGTTGTTTTACCCGCACCGATATTTCCTTCTATTGTAACAAAATTATACTTCATAACTTACTTGCAAAATAAGCTTAATCAGTAGTTGTTTTATTAAAACTTTCTCACATTCAATTCATCATGACATTCTTTCAATAGCTGATGAATTGTTTTATTAAATAATGGATGTATATAATCTGGAGACAACTCATTTAAAGGAACCAATACAAATCTGCGGTTTTGTATTTGGGGATGAGGGACAACGAGATTTTTCTGATTTATAATATCCTCATTAAAAAATAATATATCAATATCAATAATACGCGGCGCGTTTTTTTCAGTTCTTACTCTGCCCATTTTTTCTTCGATAGCAAAAATTACAGATAAATTCTTTTCTGCAGATAAATTAGTTTCAACAATAATAACCTGGTTTAAAAAATCGGGCTGATCTTTCTTGCCCCATGCTGCTGTTTGATAAATAGAAGATGTATGAATTACTTTACCTATTTCATTTTCTATGGCCGCCATTGCTAAGTGTAGCTGTTCCTCACTATTCCCAATATTACTGCCGAGTAAAAAGTAAACTGTATTCATTTGTCAAATATAACTGCTAGGCAAATTCAAAAATTTTTTATACTCCTTTTTTCAAGATAGCTTTACGTAAAATTTAACCGAAAATAATGCAACAATATAGTCAGTTAAAGGCTCTTTGGGCCATAACTAAAGCTAGCTTAATAGCTATTTTCAGAAGTCCTCAATCCGTTTTTTTTGGAATATTTTTCCCGATAGTATTGATCGTAATTTTTGGTGCCTTGGGCGGCAGTGGCAGTAGCTTAAGTGTTGACGTTGGTATAGATAGTAAATCAGATACCAGTAATGCGATCTACACTTCAATAAAGAATTCTCCTTTATTAAATATCAATAATGCCAGTCAGGATACGTTAGAAGACTTTATGAATAAAGGAAAACTGACCGCATTAATTCAAATAAATAAGATCAAGGGGAATAACGGAAGTGATACATATGATGTGCATTTGAGATCATCTTCTGCCAATCAACTACAGTTACCTGCTTTGCAATCAGTGTTAAATGGAATTATTTCAACGCTTGATAAAAAAATACATCCCGATCAAGCTTCTATAGCCAGCACTTCTGTAGAAGAAGTGCAAGGAAGGGAATACAAAGCCATTGATTTTTATTTGCCGGGCATGATAGGTTTTTCACTGATAGGTCTGGCCGTTTTTGGCGTATCTTTTTTATTCTTTAACCTTCGGGAGACATTGGTTTTAAAAAGATTGTATTCATCTCCTATCAACAGGTTAAATATCATTTTAGGTGAAACCCTTTCCAGAGTAATATTCCAGATGATAACTGTTTTTATTTTGATCTTATTTGGAAGATTTTTTTACCATTTTACATTAGCCAATGGCGCGATAACATTTATTGAAATGATATTCGTTAGCTTATTAGGATTAATTGTTTTCATGGGCGCGGGATTTGTAATTAGTGGTATAGCAAAAAATCAAAATATTATTCCAATCTATTCCAATCTATTTATGTTCCCCCAATATTTTTTATCGGGAAGTTTTTTTTCTACAAACGTATTTCCTAAAAATATTCAATGGATCCTTAAAGCATTACCTTTAACTGCGTTAAATGATGCTTTACGAAAAATTTCTTTTGAAGGCGCAGGTATTATCGATTGTTGGGCACAGTTTGGTATTTTACTTGGCTGGGGAATTGTTCTTTACTTTATAGCTGTCAAGACCTTTAGATGGGAGTAGTTTTTTAACTTTTATATTTTACTATATGCGTTTCATTAAGCCTTTCATAATCGGCATTCTTGGTTTATTTATCATCATTACTTTATTATCTTTATTGATTCCTTCTAAAATAAAAGTATCAAGAGCTATAGTTATAACGACTTCTCCAGATAAAATATACTCTCAGGTGACAGATCTCAGAAACTGGAAAAACTGGCAGCCTTTATTTAAAAGTGATTCAGCAATAATTACTTACTCTACTCTATCCAATACTTCAACTGCTTATTGCGACATAAAATATAATAATAAGTTAGTTCACTTACAAGTGACCAGTATCGATTCTTCCTCTATACATTTTTTGTTAACTGGTCAGGATGAAGATGATATCGAAAACGAGATCTCTATAATACCCGTTAAAGAAAAAAATAATGTGGAAGTGGAATGGAAAGCATTGACCATATTACATTGGTATCCGTGGGAAAAATTTTACGCAATATTTATAGATAAAATAACCGGCCCTGGCTATGAAGCCTCTTTAGAAGGATTAAAAGATTACATCGAATCTAAATAAGTCTTTTTCGTTATTTGTTAAGAATTATGAGTGGTACAAGCATACCTGTTTTTATTGATACTTTTATTTCGATAAAAATATTTCATAATAAAAACAAACAACATGAAAAAAGTAATTATTGCTTTCGCTATCATTGCGATCTCCAGTTCATCTGCTTTTTCTCAAACTGCAACACCAGCGCCAGCTACAACAACAGCTACTTCTGCTGATGATCGTGCAGTGAGTTCCGCAAAAAAAATACAACAAGAATTAGGGCTAACTGATGATCAGTACAACAAAATTCTTGCGGTAAATATAGAATGTGGAAAACGCAGGGACGCTCTAAAATCAAGTGGACAAACGGGTCGCGATGCGTTTAAACCTATTATGGATTATCGCGAACAACAATACGCAACTATTCTTACAGCTGATCAGGCTACTAAATTAAAAGGAATAGAAGATCAGGAAAGGGAACAAAGAAAGGCTTCGCACAGCCAAT
>DATHNB010000312.1:0-20700 GCA_035486495.1 Ferruginibacter sp.
TAGAAAATAATGAAATCATAAATGATCCTACGGTAGATGCATTAGTACAAATGAGTATCAGTCATGCTGATGCAGGCGCAGACTTTGTTGCACCAAGTGACATGATGGATGGCCGGATTGGATCTATTCGCGAAGGTTTGGAATTTAATAATTATGCCAAGGTTGGCATTATGTCTTACAGTGCTAAATACGCGTCTTGTTTTTACGGACCATTTAGAGATGCGCTGGATAGTAGTCCCGGATTTGGCGATAAAAAGACTTACCAAATGGATTACGCAAACAGAAAAGAGGCTATCAAAGAAACATTGATGGATGTTGAAGAAGGCGCAGACATTGTAATGGTAAAACCCGCTATGGCCTATTTAGATATTATTCATGAAATTAAAAATACTGTAACCATACCTGTTAGTGCATATCATGTTAGCGGTGAATATGCAATGATAAAAGCTGCCGCTAAAATGGGTTGGTTAAATGAAGATAAAGCGATCATCGAAAGTTTAACTTCTATCAAGCGTGCAGGCGCAGATTTGATTGCTACTTATTTTGCTAAAGATGCAGTAAAGTTGATTAATAAATAAGGATTAGATTCCCTGATTCTTAGTAAAGAACTGTAGTAGCAATATTAATCCCACTCCAATTAAACCGTAATAAATGTACTTAAAGAAACTGTCGTCTTTAAGCTTATGGTTTAAATATCTTCCAAGGAAAATTGTCGGAATCACAACGGGTAATGTTATCAAAAAATAATGAGTTACTGTTATCGTCCAAAGACCTTTGTACCAATAACCAAACATTCCGATAAAACTGGCAATTAAAAAATAAGCCTGCAAGGTTGCCCTAAAATGTTTTGCTGACCAGCTACGCATATTGCCATACAATACAAGTGGTGGACCATTAATACCATAGGCACCTCCAAAAATACCAGATAAAAAGCCGCAAATAAAAAGCCAGCCTTTTTTATCTGATTCAAGTTTTATACTGCGTTTCCAGAATAAAGAATAAAGAGAATATAATATTATGAGTAACCCCAATCCAAATTTTATATATTGTTCATTGCCATAAATCAATATCAACAAGCCTAAAGGAATACCCATTACTGCAAATATGATTAACCACTTCGCACTATTAAAATGTATTTGTTCATGATCCTGTATTACTACTATTCCGGCAATAGTAATTGATATGAGTACAGAAAGAGGCACTGCAATTTCAACAGGAATAAAAAGTATAAGTAATGGAACCGCCACCAATGATTCTCCAAAACCAAAAGTTGAACGAATTAAAGTAGCGATAAAAATGATAATTAAAATACAGCCTGTTACTCCCATAAATTGCAATAAATGTTTTATCCTTTTATTTCACGTCCTTCTGAACCTGTTTCATTGGGAATTAACTCAAAAATAAATTGTGGTGCAAGCCCTTCTTCTCTGCGATGTGATACATAGAGAATGGCTGTTCCGCTTTCTGCTGATATCTTATTAATTAAAGAAGTAACTAAGGATACATGATAATCATCCAAACCTGAAGTAGGTTCATCTAAAATTAATAATGGCGGATGTTTGATCATCGCGCGTGCAATCAATGCTAATCTTTGTTTACCCAATGATAGTTTGCTGAATGATACATTCTTCAAATCATACATTTCAATTAATTGCAACCATTCATTCGCTAATTGCAAATGTGCTTCGGCAGGAATAACATATAAACCAATAGAATCAAACAATCCTGATATGATCATGCTTTGCAACGTATGCTGTTTGCTAAACATATCCGTCATTGATGGCGTAAAATAACCAACGTTCTGTTTTATATCCCACACTGTTTCACCTGTTCCTTTTTTCATGCCGAATAAAGTCAAATCTTGTCCATAGCCCTTTGGATTATCTCCTGTTATCATTGTTAGCATGGTTGATTTACCCGAACCATTCGGCCCTATCAATTGCCAAAATTCGCCGGCATTTATTCTCCAGGAAATATCTCTTATAATCGGACGTTCGTTGTAAGACACATTCACTTTATTAAAAACAACTAACTCATTTATTTTAATATCATAATCATGCAAAGGTTTAGGAACACTATTTGAAAAAACAATCGATTCGTTTTTTAGCTGATGTAAATATTCATCAACATTTTTTTGATACTCGATCTTATTGGTTGCATCAATGCTAACTGCATTTGCAATAAACGGCAATACATCTGTTTTGCGGTTGATGATCTGAATAAGGGAAGCTTTCTCACCCGCATCTTTTAATAAACCACTCAAGGAGTGTTGCGAAGCAATATCTAAATTATCAAATGGATTATCAAGAATTATACAATCAGGATTTTTAGAAAGGCAATAAGCCAATAACGCTTTTTTTTGTTCTCCGCTTGACATAGAACGAAGTCTCCTATTGCCAGTTTTATCTACTTCAATACGATCGTGTATCTCTTCTTCGTTGATCAATTCTATTATGGAAAGATCAGACATTAACATCGATGTCTGATCGTTGAATACGGATAAGTCGCCTGTTATTTTTTTATCCAGTAACTGCTGAATAAAAAGATCTTTATTGGCGTTCTTCGAAATAAAGATCGCCCAGTGATTATTTCTCTTCATTATTCATCATGTTTTGACAGAACGCAGATTGTTAAGATCTATCATGATTTTTTCATAATGATCATAACAATCTGCGTTCCATCCTAATGCGCAAAATCAGCTTCAAAATTTCCTTTAATTCTTTCCATTGAAGGATTAAAATAACCGAATTTTAAATTCGGAAATTCTTCATGAATTAGTTCCATCATTTGTTTAATACCCATGCATTCTCCTGTTTCCGCTACACCGATCTTTCCCATGTACCAATCAGGATCAATATTAAAATTGCGCCATTGTATCATGCACAGGTCCGTTTCTTTAATTAGTTTACGCAATGCTTCGTATTCTTCCACACTATCCGTCATACCGGGAAACACAAAATAATTAATACTCGTCCAGCCACCAAAGCTTCGTACAACTTTCAGACTCTCGATTATATCTCCAAACTTATAATTATTAGGACGATAATATGGCGCGTATATTTTCTCTCTCGCACTATTTGTACTTACACGCATGCTATTTAAACCTGCTTCACACAAAGCTTTTACCGCATCGGGTTTACTTCCATTGGTATTGATATTGATACTTCCTTTTGTTGTATGCTTGCGAATTTCTTTAATCGATTCTCTTATCGTTTCCCACATCAATAATGGTTCGCCTTCACAACCTTGTCCGAAACTAACAATTGGATAAGGTGCTGTTTCTAAATGTGGCACTGTAAATTCAACAATTTCTTCTGCACTTGGCTTAAATGTTAAGCGATCTTGTGTACTAACAATTGTTTCTTCTTCCGGTTGAAAAGAAATACAGCCAACACAATTAGCATTACAAGCTGGCGATGAAGGAATAGGACATTCCCATCTGCCCAAGAAAAAATTTCTCGCAGCCGGACAATGATATGTAAGACAACAATTATCTGCCAAATGTTTTACCAAACGATTATGCGGATAAGCAGTTAATAATCTACTAACACCACTTTCAATTTTTTCCGTATCAAAACCTTCACTCTCCTGGCGAATATCATTTTCAATTCTAACCGCAGGCACATAAAATTTATTATTGAACCATGATGCTGCCGTATAACAAAACAAAGGCAACGTTGGTGCATCCTGCATAGTTTCATAAGCAGAAATAAATAAACCTGTATATGCAGGTGGAATAAATGCTGCTACGGCCCAACCCTTTTCACACAAACGCATTTCGCCCGTTTTAACATCGATACCAATTCCTCTCCGCCCTGGCAATTCATATAAAGAACCGCCTTCAGGAAGTTCTATCCAATCATCTTCGGGTACCGGAACTGCATCCCAACCGGTACGGCCTGTTGCGTATAATGACAAATCTTCAAAAATATTTCCCTCGCCATCAGAGTAAAGGATGTATGGGCTTTCTGCTAAAATCATATTGCAAAAATCGTCTTTTAAATACGAAATAAGAAACAAAAAATAAGGAATAAGAAAGTTATGTAACAAGGACTTAACGATGCCTTCATAAATCCCATCAATCAATGAATCCCGAAAATCCCGATTCAGACAAATTTTTCAATCGACTCAATCAATGGTTAACCCTTCTTCTTGCCTTCAATATTTGGAAGAAAGCCTGTTAAAATTCCAATCAATGGTAAAAATGCACATACTTTAAAAACATGATCGATACTTGTCATATCTGCCAATTTCCCTAAAAGAGCAGATCCTAATCCTCCCATACCAAATGCAAATCCAAAAAACAATCCTGCGATCGTTCCTACTTTACCCGGTACTAATTCTGTTGCATATACTAATATGGCAGAAAACGCAGATGAAAGAATTACGCCGATCATAACAGACAGCATTACTGTCCACAATAAAGAAGAGACATAGGGCAACAATAAAGTAAAAGGTGCTACACCCAAAATCGAGATCCAGATGATATATTTTCTTCCGAAACGATCTCCTAATTGTCCGCCTAACAAAGTACCCGCAGCAATTGCCCCTAAAAATATAAATAAGTAAAGTTGAGATTGCTGTACTGATACATGGAATTTATTGATCAGATAAAAAGTATAATAACTCGTCATGCTCGCCAAATAAAAATATTTGGAGAAGATCAATACCAATAAAATTATCAACGAGATTGTTACTTTTTGTTTTGATAATGAATGTTGTACTTCTTCAACTAGAACCGTTTTATTTTTTGCTTTGGCTTCTAATTGCACACGATACCAGCCCGCCAATTTTATTAACACGATTATGCCCAATACCGCAACTAAACAAAACCAGATAACATTGAATTGTCCGTAAGGAGCAATAATTATTGCCGCTAATAATGGTCCGATTGCACTGCCTGCATTACCACCCAATTGAAAAATAGATTGAGCTAATCCTTTTTTACCTCCGGATGCCAAGTGTGCCACACGCGATGCTTCCGGGTGAAAGATCGAAGAACCAATACCAATAAAACATACTGCGATCAATATATATAAAAAGCTTGGCGCGATAGCAACAAACACCAATCCCAACATAGTAAAGCCCATACCAATTGCCAATGAATATGGTTTTGGTCTCTTATCGGTGTAGGCTCCTACAAAAGGCTGCAATAAAGAAGCAGTTAGTTGAAAAGCAAAAGTGATCATCCCAATTTGCGAAAAAGTAAGACTGAATTTTGTTTTGATGATCGGATAAATTGCGGGAATCAGCGATTGCAACATATCATTTAATAAATGCGTAAAGCTGATCGTAAATAAAATAGAATAAACGGTTTGCTTTGCAATTTGTTTTGCATCGATTGTTGGTTGCGTTAATGTTGTTTGTGTCATGGTTCAAATTTTTAGCGTTCAATTTTTTATTTTAAAGATCATATCATCTGATGATTAAATACAAAAAAAATTATTTATACATGTGTCCTATAATTTTTCCTACAAGGTTCCAGGCTTTTTTAGGATCCTGATCAATGATACTTTGTAATAGTTGTTCATGAGAATGCTGGCTCTCAATAAAAACCCTGGTATCGGGATATAAATGCTGAAACCATTTTCGTAAATGCACCGTAGCCGATTTGTAAATATCCACTAGAATAGTATTTTTTGCCGCTTCTGCGATTGCCAAGTGAAACCTTAAGTCTGCATCGATACAGGCTTCTACCAATCCGGCCTTCGCTGCTTCTTTCCTTTCCTGTAAACATTTCTTCATTACAGTAATATCTTTTGCAGATCTTTTGAGCGCCGCCTTTTCAGCGATCTTCATTTCAATCAATTGTCTTACTTCATCCAGCTCTTCCATATTGGCCCGCTTCAATCGCTGATCCATCGGCTCTTTGCTAACTGAGCCCTGTTCTAAAAATGTACCTACGCCCTGTTGCACCCGTAATAACCCCGAATTAGCCAATATTTTGATCGCTTCTCTAATGGTTGATCTTCCCACGCCAAAGCTTCTCATCAATTCAGCTTCAATAGGTAGTTTTTCATTTACCTTATATTGCCCCAATGAGATTTGCCCCTGCAGCCTTGAAGCCACTTCATCCGCCAGCGATTTTTTATTGATCAGGTTTGTCATTTTAAAACATCATATCATCTGATGAATACAAATGTAGTAATTATTTTTCTATAAATAAGGCTTTCTAAAAAAATAAAGGAAATCTATTTATTGATTAAGTCAAACTGATTATGACAAAATGCATTAAAGTCTTTTTCGTCTACCTCAGTTTCATCTTCATCAACAATCAATTGCAGTAATTTGTTATCTGCAAAATCAAGCGTAAGCAACCCATCTTTTAAGATAATATTATTGAACTGCTGCCACTCAAAAAACTCATCTTTAAATACTTTTCTCAATAACACATTATCAACTGTAATAATTATTTCAGGCTTCTTCTGTAAAAATTTGAGCAGGAATGCATAGCACAATAAAGTACCGGTAAAAATAAAAGAGTGTGTTCCTATAAATAAAATAATCGCTGAAATTATTAATACAGTCGATCGGCTAATTTCAAATCGTGTTGAAACCCTGTTTACAAAATAAGAGATCGCTATTAAAACAACTGCTGTTGAAATATTAATCAAATAATATGTTCCGCCATATAACAACGTTGCGATACCTGCTACTGCAAGCAGTATCCTCGTTATCACAATTTCGATATCAGTTTTATTTTCTTGCAGAACAAACGTAAACATACTTTTTATTTTATTTACTAAAATAGCCCCTTCTTTTAGGAAGAGGCTATTTAATTATCAATTAAACTCAAAATTAAGAATTGCTTACCATCAATAGATTGCATAGTCTGAATAAGCATCGCGCACCTACATTTTCATCCCATTCATCCTGGCTAACACCTACTTCATTCAGATCAAACCCTATAATCTTTCTGCCGCTCTGCATTACTTTTTTGCAAAGATAAAAAACCTGATCAACCTCTAATCCACCAGGAACCGGTGTACCTGTATGTGGACAAAGCTTTGGATCCAGTGCGTCAATATCAAAACTGATATATACTTTTTGTGGAAGATGATTCACGATCTCATCAGCAATATATTTCCACGTTTGTCCGTCATATTGCCTGTCTTTAAGTTCTTTATCAAAATAAGTTACCACCCTGCTATTACTATTAACGATGTAGTTCCATTCTTCTTCACAGTAATCCCTGATACCTATTTGTACTAATTTTTTTAATTGAGGAATTTCTTCTAACGCATTATACATAACCGATGCGTGAGAATATTTGAAGTCTTCATATGCAACTCTCAAATCGCAATGCGCATCAAATTGTAAAAGACCAAAATCACCATGCTTTTCAGCAATAGCTTTAAAAAATCCAAATGGCGTACTATGATCACCACCTAATAAACCAACTAGTTTACCGCTATTTAATAGATCTTTTGTCTGTTCATACACCCAGTCATTCAAATAAAGGCTACCAGCGTTTAATTCCTTCAGCGCCTTACACATAAATTTATTATCCGCAACATCCTGACCTTCAGCAATATAATTGATGTATAATTCAGCCTCTTTACGCAAATAATCACTTTTCATCAACACTTTTTTATCCATATCCCGCATATAGTAGCCTTGTTTCCAGGCATCTTTCGCGTCGGGATCAAACAAATCAATTTGTAAAGCTGCTTTAAAAATATGTTCGGGAGCCCTTGCAGTACCACCATTATAACTCACGGTAACTTCCCACGGAACGGGCAAGATAATAAGCCTCGCTTCTTCTTCTTTGAATGGCAATCCGAAAATATTATTGTTGGGATTAGCTACTGAATTCTGATCAAAATTTGAGAGATCAATCATTTGATAGATTTATTTAATATAAAGATGTTCTTTTATTTCTAAAGAACAGCAAATCTACATGATTGTTTAATAAAGGATATATTAAAATATTATAAAAAAACATTGAAATCATATAGCCTTACATAGCAGTGAGATATAAAATTAGCATAGGACAACCCTTTAATTTTAACCAAACAAATTAAAACTTAGCAATGGTTTACGTTACCTTTGCAGCGAAATTTTGGGTATGAAAAGAACGCATATTGTTTTATTGGTTGTAATCGCAATGGCAATTGGTGCATTGACGATGGTATCAGCTGATTTTTCTACTTATGATACTATAAGTTCTGCAAGAGAAAAGCAGGGGAAATTTGTGCACCTGATCGCTTCGGTAGATAAAACAGTTCCTTTTGATTATGATCCCGCAAAAAATCCTAATTATCTTGGTTTTTCAGTCGTTGATAGTTTAGGAGGAAAAACAAAAGTGGTATATCATAATACCAAACCAACTGATCTTGAAAAAAGTGATAGAGTTGTTTTAAAAGGCAGAATGCAGGGTGATGTTTTTGAATGCAGCGAGATATTATTAAAATGTCCGAGCAAATACAAAGACGATAAAAAACAATTGGAAAAAACTATACCAAATACTTAATTCTAATTATTGGTTGAATGTTGAGCTGGTAACAGTTCTCGACATCCGACCCTCAACTTTACAAATCTACAATGCAATTTGACGGTGAACATCTATTAGTCGGGAAACTAGGACATTTTTTTGTACTACTTTCTTTTACAGCTTCTCTACTTGCTACTATTGCTTATTTTATTGCATCAAGAAAAACAGATGCTACCGAAAAAAAATCCTGGATAAGATTTGCAAGAATTAACTTCTTTATTGAAGCTGCTGCAGTACTAGCAACTTTTTCTTGCATATTTTACATTTGCTCTAATCATTACTTAGAATATCTCTACGCTTACAAACACACTTCCAAAGAATTAGAATTCAAATATTTGCTCGCCTGCATTTGGGAAGATCAGGGAGGAAGTTTTTTATTATGGACGATATGGCATTGCGTTCTGGGTATTTTCTTGATCATCAAAAGTAAAGACTGGGAAGCGCCTGTAATGACAGTAGTAAGTTTTGCGCAGGTATTTTTAGCCATGATGATAATGGGCATTTATCTCTTTAATATAAAAATTGGCAACAGTCCGTTTGTATTAACTCGCGATGAGATTAATGGTCCTATTTTCGCCATGCCGGAATATTTGAGTTTGATAAAAGATGGCATTGGTTTAAATGTTTTATTACGCAATTACTGGATGGTAATACATCCTCCTATTTTATTTTTAGGATTTGCCTCTACGATTGTTCCTTTTGCATTTGCTTATGCAGGTATACAAACCAAACGTTTTGGGGAATGGGTGAAACCAGCACTACCTTATGCTTTATTCAGCGCTACCGTTTTGGGTGTTGGTATAATGATGGGTGCAAAATGGGCCTACGAATCTTTATCATTTGGTGGTTACTGGGCATGGGATCCTGTTGAGAATGCATCATTGGTGCCATGGTTAATAATGATAGCGGGCTTACATACGATGGTGATTTATAAAGCCACCACACATTCGTTAAGAGCCAGCTATGTATTTGTAATACTATCTTTTCTTTTCATTTTATATTCCACTTTTTTAACACGTACGGGCATCTTAGGAGATACTTCTGTACACGCATTTACAGAAGCAGGTAAAGCAATGAATGTTTTGATACTAACATTTGTTGGCGTATTTGTTGTGTTGTCTTTAGCCTTATTCTTTATCAACCTAAAAAAAATCCCTGCAGATCAAAGAGAAGAAACAACAGACTCCAGAGAATTCTGGATGTTCATAGGTTCGCTTATTTTCTTTTTATCGGCGATGTTCATTATTGCAAAAACATCCGTACCTGTCTTTAATGAAGTATTCGGCACACACTGGGCACCTCCTGAAGATATAGAATTTGGTTACAATAAAGTTTTGATATTAATTGTAGTTATCATTGGTATGTTGACTGCAGTTACGCAATATTTAAAATATAAAAATACTGCACGCAGTTATTTTTTAAAGAAGCTATTAGTTCCTACTATTCTCGCATTAATTATAACAATATCGTTATTTATATTTTATCCGATCACCTACACTAAACAAGGTTCAGGATTTTTAATTGCTATTTACATCGCTTTATTTGCAACTATCTATTCCTTTATTGCTAATGCAGGCTATATCTGGAGCGGATTAAATGGTAATGTAAAAGCTGCAGGTGGTTCTGTTGCACATTTGGGTTTCGCTTTGATGCTTGTAGGAATGCTTATTTCTTCCAGCAATAAAAAAATAATCAGCGAAGACAAATTCAAGAATTTTATTATCCCGATGGGTATCGACCCTTTAACTAAACAAGCCGATGATCCATTAGAAAATCTTAACCTTATTCGCCAGGTGCCAACTGCAATGGGGCCATATTCTGTTACTTATATGGGCGACAGTAATGCTAATGAAGCTGGCAGGCATTACTACCATTTACTTTTCGAAAGAAAAGATTCTGCAACGAATGAATTGAAAGAATCTTTTGTTGTGAATCCTGATGTTTACCTCATGAAAAATAATAACATGAGTAGTAATCCGGATACAAAACATTATTTAACACACGATGTATTCACCTACATTTCATACACATTAGATCCTGATAAAAATAAAGACACTGCACAGTTTAAAATAAAAGAAGTTTCCGTCGGAGATACCCTTTTCTATTCTAAAGGATTTATGGTAATAAATGGTGTTGAAAAAAATCCTCAACAAAATAAATTCAACATCATACCTAATGGGGCTATGCTAATGGCTCATATTACCATCACCGGGCCTGATAGCATGAAGTACGCCTCTACACCCGTTATCATGGTAGATAGCTTAGGTATTAATCAGGTAGATGACACCGTATATGCACAAAATTTGTTTTTAAAATTTGCCGGAGTATCCAATAATGGTAAAATAAAAATAGGTGTTAAAGAATCTGATAAAATGATAGATTTTGTTACCGTAAAAGCATACGTATTCCCATATATAAATCTTGTTTGGATCGGATTGGTAATAATGGCCATAGGATTGATCATGAGCATCATAAAAAGAACCAAACTGTCTCCCACATTCAGTGCTTTTACATTGGTTATCATTGCGGTAGCTTTATTTTACATGTTTCTTTTTGCACATTAATAATACTGTTAATTATAGGGTTACCTTACTGCGACTCGCTGTATTATAAAAAGGAATATCGTAAATTTACAACGCGATGGCCAACCGTCAGAAATACAAATCTTTAAATACCCTCCTACTCCTTGTAATCTTCTTTTTTACAAAGAGCCAGTTATGTTTTGCCCAACCAGGAATAAATGATACAGTTGCTGTTCAGGCAATAGTGTATAATGGTGATACAATAAGTCTTCAATGCCTTCCTCCTTATTTTGCTTATTCAAAATACGATGCCGCTACAGCCTATGTAAGACATAACAGACAACAACAGGCAAACGATGCATGGACCGAATTACGCAATGCTGTTTATGTAACTTATCCTTATGCCAGGCGCTGTGGAATAATTATAAATGATATCAATTATCATTTAGCTAGAATTAATGGTGAAGATGCAAAACACGATTACCTTAAAACAAGAGAAAAAGAATTGCGTACAGAATTTACTACCCCTCTTACTAATATGTCTATTTTTCAGGGGAAGATCTTAATGAAATTAATTAACAGAGAAACCGGTAATAACTGTTATAGCATTATAAAAGGATACAAAGGAGGATTGACTGCCAGACTTTATCAGACAGTTGCTTTTTTCTTTGATAGTAATTTAAAACAACCTTATGACAGAACCGGTGATGATTCTGATATAGAAAAAATAGTACTGGAGGTTCAACGAATGTATGGCTACCGCGGTTAATGGATAATTAATACAAACATTGCTACTAACTATAGGTCTTCTTATTATTTTCAGATTTCTTTTTTCTTACATTTACATTGATAAATAATCGTTTAAACATTGAATGGATAATTATCCATTATCAATTAACTAATTATCCATTATGAAATTAGATATTCTCGCCTTTGGTGCACACCCTGATGATGTAGAACTTAGTTGTGGCGGCACTCTGTTGATTGAAAAGCTAAACGGCAAAAAAACAGGTGTTATTGATTTGACACAAGGCGAATTAGGAACAAGAGGTACTCCTGAAACAAGGAAAAAAGAAGCAGCGGCGGCGGCTAAGATCTTGCAATTAGACGTAAGAGAAAATCTTGAACTTGCAGATGGATTCTTTCAAAATGATGAAATGCATCAGAGAAAAATAATTGCTGTCATTAGAAAATACCAACCGGAAATTGTTTTATGTAATGCCCCCGATGATCGTCATCCTGATCATGGTAAAGGTGCCAGACTTATTGTAGATTCAGTTTTTTTATCCGGGTTGAGAAAAATAATTACTACACATAATGGTGCAACACAAGATGTATGGCGTCCTAAATATGTTTTTCATTATATACAGGACAAATACCTAGCTCCAAATTTTTTAATTGACATTACAAAAGTGATGGATAAAAAAATTGAATCTGTAAAAGCTTACGGTACACAATTTCATAATCCAGATCTTGATGAACCACAAACATATATCTCTACTCCTGATTTTATGGATAGTGTTTTATACCGTGCCAAGATGTTAGGCAAGATGATCGGCGTTACTTATGCCGAAGGTTTTATTTCAAACAAAATGATTGGCTTTGAAAGTTTTGATTCTTTCATCAAACAAAACACTTAAATAATTCAAAAAGTGAAAAGTGAAAACCAAAAAATTAAAGGCATTCCTCAGTTTTTGGTTTTCACTTTTTACATTTCACTTTATAATGGATTTAAATAAAGAATATCAAAGTTTTATAAATAGTAATTCGCTTGGTGATGGTTTGCGCATGACTGCGGGAATTATTTTACCAGCAATTGTTTTTAATTATTTCGATCTTCTTTCAATAGGAATTGTTGTATCTGTAGGTGCTATGTGTGTGAGCCTCACTGATACCGCCGGACCAATAAATCAGCGCCTCAACGGCATGGCTGCATGTTTTAGTATTGGCTTTGTAGTCGCACTGATAACAGGCTTCGCTGTGCACCATATTATTTTGCTCGGCATTGCAATTACATGTATTTGTTTTATTGTTTCAATGATCGGCGTGTATGGTAGCAGGGCCAATTCCGTTGGCGTTGCTGTTTTGTTGATAATGGTATTAACAATTGAAAGCAAGAGTCAGGAATGGCAGATTGTTTACAACGCTTTTTATATTTTAGCAGGAGGAGTATGGTATATGCTGATGAGTCTGTTACTCTATCGCGTAAGGCCATACAAAGTTGCGCAACAACTGTTGGGTAATTACATCGTATCAACAGCAAATTATTTACGAATAAGAGGTTCGTTTTACAACAAACATATAGACTACGACAAAAGCTACCAGCACATGCTAGATCAACAAATTGCTGTGCAGGAGAAACAAAATCTTGTACGCGAAATATTATATAAAACCCGTTCTATTGTAACCGATTCTACCAATACAGGAAGAATATTGCTCATGATATTTCGTGACACCACCGATCTTTTTGAAAGAACAGCAACATCTTACCAGGATTATGAAAAACTGCATCAATCTTTTGAGAACAGCGATATTCTTTCCCGTTTTCAACATTTTATTATTGAAACATCTAAAGAACTAGATGAAATTGGACTCGCAGTAAAAAGTAATCAACCATCTGAAGAGAGAGGTTTATTACAAAAACATTTTCAAGAACTATATGACTATTTTGAAACCTTCAAAGACAATAATCGAACACCCGAGAACGTGGAAGGTTTTATCGACTTACGACATATTTTAAATAGCATAGAAGATATTGTGAACCGCATACACACACTACATCTATATACCACGTATGATAAAAAATATGCAAAAAAATTACCTTCCGAATCTGAGTATGAAAAATTTATTACGCATAATGTAATTGATCTTAAATTATTAAAAGATAACCTCTCTTTTAATTCTAATATTTTTAGACATGCTGTTAGAATCAGCATTGCTGCTTTATTTGGATATATCGTTTCTAAATTCTTACCAATAGGACATAGTTATTGGATATTACTTACAATCATCGTAATACTAAAACCCGCCTACAGCTTAAGTAAGAATAGAACTTATCAGCGTCTTTTAGGCACTATTGCAGGTGCCATTATTGGCGTTATTGTTCTATATTTTGTAAAAAGTGATACAACACTTTTCGTTTGCATGTTGTTATTCATGATAGGTGCCTATAGCTTAATCAGGACGAAATACTTTGCAAGTATTTTATTGCTAACGCCATATATCATGATCCTGTTTCATTTACTGAGCCATATTAAAACAGAAAGTATTTTGATTGATAGAGTGATCGATACTGCGATTGGAGCCGCAATTGCCTTTTTAGCTAATTTCTTTTTGATCCCTGCCTGGGAAAAGGACAAGATAAAAAATTACATGTCACAGGCGCTTATTGGAAATGCCAACTATTTTAAAGCAATCTCACAAGCTTATACGGGTACCCCTGCTACCATTTCACAATATAAATTAAGTCGTAAGGGAGCTTTTGTGTCGTTAGCCAACTTATCAGATGCATTTTCACGAATGCTATCTGAGCCAAAAAACAAACAGGAAAACAATAAACTTATTTATCAGTTTGTAGTACTCAATCATATGCTGACTTCTCATATTGCTACTCTATCTTATTATGCTGCACCTTTGGCGGAAAAATATAGCTCGAATGATTTTAAACCGATCATTAATACAACAATAGAAAAATTTGATGCGGCAATTACTTTTCTCAATAATGAACAAGATCAAACAAAAATAACAGACAATGCTGACAGAAACAATCCTCTTAACAAGCAGGTAAATGAGTTGATGATAAAAAGACGGGAGGAATTACAACAAAATTTATTGGAAACAACAACTAAACAAACATTATCCGAATTCAAATCAATTGTAGATCAGTTCAATTTTATTGTTCAGATAGCAACGGATATAGAAAAGTTGAGCGGCCAAGTTCAGTTGGTAACTGAATAGTTAATGTCTAAACATTCATTATTTCCATATTATTACCAACATTCCGATAAATATTAATCCACCACCAATTAAGATCTTAGAAGTAAGAGGTTCTCTTAAAAAAATAAAGGATAATGCTATCGTAAACACAATACTACCCTTATCTATAGCGCTTACCTGCGATACTTCACCTAGCTGCAAAGCACGGTAATAAAACAGCCAGGATAAACCGGTTGCCACGGCTGATAAGGATAAAAAGATCCAATTAGTTTTTGATAATACAGATATATCGTTTATTTTACCTCTGAATAACACAATGCCCCAGGTAATCAGCAAAATAATCCCGGTTCTTATAGCAGTAGCCACATCTGAGTTAACATCTTTAAGTCCCACTTTTGCAAATATGGCTGTCAGTGCTGCAAACAGTGCAGATAGTAATGCGTAAATGATCCATGGTGCCATAAATAATAAATTGTATATTGAAATTATGAATAATAATTTGAAGTAATGGTATTTACAAAACAGTGTTATAAGCATTTTACTACAGTGATTGTAAGTAGCTTATCTTAAATTTGCCACACAAAATAAAAATGATGAGTGAAGAAAAGAGCCTGAATTTTATTGAGGAAATTGTTGAAGAAGATCTAAAGAACGGAAAATACAAAACTATTCTAACGCGATTTCCACCGGAACCAAATGGCTATTTACATATTGGCCATGCTAAAAGCATTTGTCTGAATTTTGGTCTGGGATTAAAATATGGCGGTAAAACAAACCTTCGCTTTGATGATACCAATCCTGTTACAGAAGATACAGAATATGTTGACAGCATAAAAGAAGATGTTCAATGGTTAGGATTTAATTGGGCCAATGAATTTTATGCATCAGATTATTTCGATCAATTATATACACTGGCCGTTCAATTAATTAAGGCAGAATTGGCTTATGTAGATGATTCTACCGCAGAAGAAATTGCCATATTAAAAGGTACGCCTACCGAACCGGGAATGCCAAGCAAATACAGAAACAGAACAGTTGCTGAGAATCTTGATCTATTCGACAAAATGAAAAATGGCGAATTTGCAGATGGAGCAAAAGTGTTACGCGCAAAAGTAGATATGGCTGCACCAAATATGCACATGCGTGACCCGATCATTTATCGCATTAAAAAAGCGCATCATCATCGTACAGGAGATAAATGGTGCATCTACCCGATGTATGATTTTGCACACGGACAAAGCGATAGTATCGAGAATATTACACATAGTATTTGCACACTGGAATTTATTCCACATCATCAATTGTATGATTGGTTCATCGAAAAACTAAACATCTTCCCTTCTCAACAATACGAATTCGCACGTTTAAACATGACCTATACGGTAATGAGTAAACGCAAATTATTGCAGTTGGTAAATGACAGGTATGTTAAAAGTTGGGATGATCCGCGGATGCCTACTATCAGTGGGCTACGTCGTAGAGGTTTTACACCTGAAAGCATCCGTAGTTTTTGTGAAAAAATTGGTATCGCGAAAAGAGATAACCTGATCGATTTTAGTTTATTGGAATTTTGTGTACGAGAAGATCTGAACAAAACAGCACAGAGAGTAATGGCCGTACTTGATCCGGTAAAACTGATCATCACAAATTACCCCGACGGACAAACAGAAGAATTCAATAGCGAAAGCGGCCTGGAATCTGGAGGTACGAGAATAGTTCCATTTAGCAAAGAGTTATGGATAGAGCGCGAAGATTTTATGGAAGTGCCCGCAAAAAAATGGTTTCGCCTTGCACCGGGAGCGACTGTTCGTTTAAAGAGTGCCTACATTGTAAAATGTGAAAGTTTTACGAAAGATGCTAACGGCAATGTAACAGAGGTTCATGCAACCTATATTCCTGAAAGTAAAAGTGGAAGCGACACAAGTGGTATTAGTGTAAAAGGCACGATCCACTGGGTAAGTGTACAACACGCCGCTACGGCTGAAGTACGTCTATACGATCGTTTATTTAAAGTAGAAGAGCCTGATAATCAGACAGGAGATTTTAAAGAATATTTGAACCCTGATTCATTGCAGGTATTGAAAAATGTATATGTCGAGCCTTCATTAAAAAATGCAGAAGCAACTCCTTATCAATTTATACGCAAAGGATATTTCTGTTTAGATAAAGACTCTACTAAAGATAAATTGGTGTTTAATAGAACGGTTACATTAAAAGATGCATGGGCGAAAGAAATAAAAAAGAATTAATTTATTTCTTATCTCTACTTTCCAGTTTCACATCCGGCAAAGCTGAGGCTACCAACATGATAATAGTAGAAATAAACATCAGGTAAATACCTATCCTTTTTTCAGGACAATACGCATTATAACAAGAAGTAAAAAGAATATACGTCTTAATTGCGTATCCAACTGCCAACGCTGATATAAAAAGATTGGCTCTTTTAGCCCATACCTTGGGCAATAGCATAAAAATAAAGATCAGCACCGTTAACATTATTAAAAAATATCCCGGTTTTCCATAGCAGTTTTGTTCAGAATAAAAGCCAGTAAAGCTTTTGTCTAAATCAGCATAATAGGTCCACGGTAAAAAGCAGGAAATAACGAGTGTAATACAGGCAATTAGCCCTATTTTATTAAATATTTTAGGTAGCATAGTAGTAAAAAAGTCCCTCTCCATAAAGAGAGGGATGAGGTTGAAGTGAGGTCCCGAGCGCAGCGGGAATTTATTTAGTGTTTTTTAGATTTATTTTCTGCTTTTCAGCATTGCAATATTACCAATTTTTTCGCCTCAAAAATAAATCTCCTCCAAAATTTAATAATTCCAAATCATCTTTTCATATTCGCACCCTAATCCTTAAAAACATTGTCCATCACGAGACAACTAATATATCAACCATATTTATTTAATAAAATAATATAAATCATATGTTAATACCAGAAATAAGATTTTACCTAAAAGAGGTCAAATCAACTTCGAAGACGCTCATTTACATGCAATCTAAGTTCGATGTAACTGAAAGACTAATGCTTACTACTGGAGAAAAAATTATCCCTGCACATTGGAACTTTAAAGAGCAACGAGCTATAGTTAACAAAAAGCCATTAGAATATTCGGATCTTAACTTTTGGCTAAATAAGATTGAAACTACAGCTAAAACCTTTTTTAGAGATTGCAACATTAAAGGAGTAATTCCTACGGCAGTTGAAGCTAAAGCACATTTAGAAGAAAAGCTAAACATTAATTACATACCCAAGGCAAGTGAAGCAAAAAAAATTACCAGTATTTTAGCCTTTGCTGACAAATTAATAGAAGAAAGGAAAAATCAGGTAGCAAAAGGTACAATTACTAATTATCGTACGATCAAAAAACATCTAAGTGATTATTGCAAACTTCAAGGGAAAACTGATTTGAGTTTTAATGAAATTGATATTGAATTTTACAACTCATTCGTAAATTATCTGAATACATTAAATTTTGCCAAAAACACTATTGCTAAAGCGATTAAAGATATTAAAACTTTTATGAATGCGTCTTTAGAGAGGCAGCTACATAATAACCTTCAATTTAAATCGAAAGCATTTAAAAAAACAACCGAAAACATTGACAATGTGTATTTAACAGAAGAAGAAATTAGTAGGATAAATAATTTACAATTAGGTGGTAGTGTGGAAATCAGCCGTGATCTTTTTGTTATAGGCTGTTATACTGGATTAAGGTTTTCCGATTTTACTACCCTACGGAAAGAACACATCCAAAACAACTTCATCGTTAAATCTACTCAAAAAACTAAATCAAGAGTTACGATACCTATACATCCTATTGTAAAGAAAATATTAGAAAAGTATTCTTATCAGTTACCAAAAGCTCCGGCCAATCAAAAAGTAAATATGCATCTAAAAGAGATTGCGAAAAAAGCAGAAATTGATCAAGATATTGAAGTCGTTAAAACATACGGTGGAAAAGAAAAAAGAGAAGTATTTAAAAAACATGATCTAGTAAGTACACATTCGGCACGCAGAAGTTTTGCCACCAACTCTTATCTAGCAGGTGTTCCCACTATTGCAATAATGATGATTACGTCACATACAACAGAATCTTCTTTTATGAAGTATATCTGCGTGAATCAATTAGAGTCAGCGGTACACATTCAATCTCATGCATTTTTTAATGCGAGTACTTTTGACCACGCAGCTTAATTAACTTATTTTATTATTAATCACTAATCATTTTAGGTATGAAGCCATATCTGCTATTAAATATAAGCCTGGAAGAATTTGAAAACATTTCTCGTAAAATTATTCAAGAAGAGATATGCAAGTACATAGCGCTAAAAGAAGAGCCTCTATGTGATTCTATTGAGCTATTAAGTAAAAAGGATGCTGCCAGACTACTAGGTATAAGTACTGTTACTATTACTAAATACGTGAGAAGTGGGATAATTCCAGCTTCAAAGCTTGGTGCACGCTATAAGTTCGATAAAAATAAAATTCTAGGGAGTATCCAAAAAATAAGAAATCGCGCATAATAATATGTCGATTATAGGCTATAGTTAATAATCCTACCTTGTCAAACACTGGAATTGCCATTCCAGAATGGGAACGATATGCTAAAAAAATTTCTAGATTTCCTAAATCTTAAAGGTCTTAGACTATTCTTTTAGTTAGATAACTCCCACCACATTTCCTTATTATGATGGATTTTTTTATAATTGTTCAAAATACGCTTAGCCTCATTCAATTTATTTTCTTCAACAGCTATTATACCATAACTACTATCTTTATTCTTAATAAATCTAAAACTCCTCATTCCTCCTTTAGATAGAATTTTTTTTATATAAGTACTATAATAGTAGTATGAGGTTTTAAATAAATTCCGCATTTTATCTTCTTGAAAATTTTTAGATTGATTCCTTTTGAACTTAAAAAGTTGATCTTGAAATTCTCTCTGAATGTATTTATAAAACGTATCGTATTTAATATCTGGCAGGTAGTTTTCTTTAGCCCAAGCATGCAATTGTTTAAACTTTACCTTTTTAGCCCCATATAGTTTGCGGTAAATCGCACGGCGTACTTCTTTAGAAATTATTTTATCCTTTCTTATACCCAATAATTTTTCAATCCCTCCATCTATATACAGGGTTCTCCATTTCTGTATAGTATTATGATTTACATATAAATGTTCAGCTAATTTGATTTTGCTAACAAAACCATTTCCCTTCTCTTTCTTCTGCGAATACATAAGCATTTTTATTTTTTCTTCAAAAAATCGCACATCAGGATTAGGGTATTTAAGTTTAAGCATAAGGTCGCTTTCTTTTTCTTTTACATTTAGTCTTACTGCTTTTGTAGGCATTGATTATATATATTTTTATTAAAAATAATATAGTTTATTAAAATATATCATGGACTACTTTTTGTCCAAAAAATTAAAATTAGATTCTTCTAAACTATTTACTGTTAAAGGTTACAACGTTTTATTTATTTTTCTTGATCTAAACATTTTACATTCTCTTGAATTTTGTGGAACAAATTTAAAGAATGTTAAAGCACGCTACGATAATTAATGAAATAACTCCTGACGAGCTATTAGAGCTAATTGAGAAGAAGATTGATGCCGCTATTTCAAAGCTAAAAGTTGATCTAATCATCGCTCAACCTCAAGAAGATAATACAGAGGAGTTTTTAACTAAAAAAGCTGCCGCCGCATATCTAAAAATTTCAACCGTAACGCTTTCAAAATATATCA
>DATHNB010000313.1:0-2665 GCA_035486495.1 Ferruginibacter sp.
ACCATCAAATAGTTCACTAATTTATGTGGGGCAATTAGATGGATTATCGACGTTACAAAATGTAAATGGCCAGCTAAAATATCAAGGTAAATTAGGAAATATAAATGACGAGATACGAGAAATAGCTGAAGATGGTGATCAAAATATATGGTTACAGGCACCTGCAAAAGGGCTATTAAAATACAATCCAAAAACCAGGGCCGTTAAATTATATAATAAAAATGAAGGGCTGCCTTATAATACGGGTAACAATGTTAACCTAACATCAATGGGTGTATTAATTGGAACTATTAATGGAGTTTACGCTTATAACAAGGCATCTGATAGTTTTAAAAAATTCAATTTATTTGATGCAGACTCAACGGTTAATAATGCATGGGTTAGCAAAATTGTAGAAGATCAAAATAATGATCTGATAACAACAGCTGGTGATGGTACTACAGTTATGCGGTTTAGAAAAGAAGCTAATAATAAATATACATTAGATAATGCGGTTTTACTTTCCATACAGGATCAACAAATATTCTCAATTTATGTTGATGGAAAAGGTGGTAATATATGGCTGGGCAGTTCAAATAATTTAGTTGTATTTAATACGAATACTAAAACAGATTTTTCCATAAAGAAACCAGTGCTTATAAGATCTGTTACCGTAAATACAGATTCATTGTTGTTTAACGGAACCTATTTTAATAGTGACAGTCTTCCAGACTTTGTTCAAAATAAATCACTGACACCTAGTTTAGGCTATCAGCAAAATAATGTATTATTTACTTACAGTTCACCATTATCTATCGAAAAAAATGATATCGTTTTTAAATACTTCTTAGAAGGTTTTGATAATGACACATCAAGTTGGGTAAGCGAGAGACAAAAAGAATATTCAAATCTTCCACCTGGCAATTACGTATTTCACGTAAAGTCTAAAAATATATTTGGGATCGAAAGTCCGGAGGCCACTTATGCCTTTTATATCAGAAAGCCACTTTACCTTATGTGGTGGGCCTATGTACTTTACTTTTTACTGTTAGCAGGAGTTGTAATATTATTTGTCAGAGCACGATCTTTAAAGTTACTTAAGGAAAAGAAAAAGTTAGAGGAGCTGATAGAAAAAAGAACAGAAGAGGTTGTGATTCAAAAAGAGGAAATAGAAAAACAGTCTCTTGAACTGAGTAATAAAAACGATGAGTTAGAAAAAATTAATCTTATTGTAAAATCGATCAACGCGGAAATTAATTTCAATAACCTTATGCAGTCTATCCTTGATAAAACAAGGGTCATCCGTGGTGCGGAAAAAGCTGCTATGTTGGTTTATGATAAAGCCGCTAATATATTTTCTTTTAAAGCCAGCTTTGGTTATGATATTAAAGAGCTAGATAGGATACATCTAATGACTGATGAAGCAGAAGCAAGATATCTAAATCGTGCAGAAGAAATGTATGAGGATATCTTTTCTATTAAGGCGGTTAAGAATAGCAATAAAAAAGATACATTATTCCCACTTCTAAATAAAGCGAAATCGTCTGCGGTCATGGTTATTAAAGTGAACAAACAGACGGAAGCATATTTGATCTTAGAGAACTGGCAAAAACAAAATGCGTTTACCGAAAAAGATTTTAGTTTACTAAGGAATTTAAAAGAGCACTTTATAGCGGCATTTATTAAAACTACTTTACTGGAAGAAGTTCAGAATGCATTAACTAATTTGAAAGAAACGCAGGATCAGTTAATAAGGCATGAAAAGCTGGCATCAATTGGGCAGTTGACTAAAGGTATTGTTGATAGAATATTGAATCCGCTTAATTACATCAATAATTTTTCACTCTTATCTAAGGATCTTATTGATGAATCACTTGAAATTATTGAAGTGCCTGACAGTACACCAGTCAATAAAGAAGAAGTTGCTGAAATTTTAAGTACTGTAAAATCTAACTTACAAAAAGTAAGTGAGCATGGAAATAGTGCATCAAGAATAGTGAAAGGCATGGAAAAGATTCTTCGTGAAAAATCGAATGATTATATTGACACAGATATTAATAAATTGGTAGCAAGAGATGCAGAACTGGCTATTGCCGATTTTAAAAAAGAATATCCTGATGCGAATATTATCATCACTACTCATTTGGGTGTTTATAATAATCGAATAAAAATATTACCTTTCGAAATGAGTATGGTGCTAACCAACCTGCTTAACAATGCCTTTTTCACAGTTTTAGAAAAGGCAAAATTATTTAGAGATGTGGTACCTGAAGTTACCATATCAACTATTTTTACTGATAGCAATTTCGAAATACATATTCGTGATAATGGAAGAGGAATTAATGCTACTGAAATGAAGCAGTTGTTTTCGCCATTTTTTACTACTAAGCCAACGGCAAAAGGTACGGGACTTGGCTTGTATTTGAGTCAGGATATTATAAAAGAACACAAGGGGAATATTTCCGTAAATACGAAGGAAGGCGAGTACACAGAATTCATTATTGTAATACCAAAATAAAAACAATCATGTTCCTTAATTAAAAAACTATGGCCGCAACAGAAAATCAGAATGATCAAAACCTGCAATTACCGGAAACTATAGAAGAACTTCAAAAGGAAGTACATAAACTACGGGCCACCGTTATTGCACAGGAAAAGTTAGCAAACGTAGGGTTATTAACGTTAG
>DATHNB010000314.1:0-3564 GCA_035486495.1 Ferruginibacter sp.
AAAGATGATAAATTCAGCGTACTGTCATTACTGTTAGGTAAAGAAATTTCCGGAGCCATCAGACCAATGCCCACTTGCGCAATACTATTATTAGCTACTAAAAGAAATACCATTGCTATCAATACATTTTTCATTCACAACAATTTTTCTTTCTGAATAATGAGAGTATAAAACGAAGGATCTTTTTCATTATTGTTTGATTTAATAAACGTTAAAAAATATTCTAGTCTTATTAAAGGACCTTGTGTTTTTTGGAATGGCTCGTTAGTTAATGAAGTTCCAGGAAATACCTAGTCTGAATATGAAGCCAGGGTAGGCATAGGTACGAGGTACCGCGTAATTATTGTTCGTAAAATCGAACCCATTAGCAAAGTTAACAGCATTAAGGTTTTCGGCGCGAATATATGCTGTAAATGATTTGATACGGGCGTGTAAAAAAGCACTTACATCAGGTTTATTGTTTAAACTAATAGCATTTTGTTGTGTAAAGAACTGCCCAACAACCGGAGAATAGTTGTATGCATCATAAGCGGTATAATATCTAATATCCAGCCCGGTGCTTAAGTCAAGATTTTTGGAAAAATGCCCCTCAAATGCTATCCTGTTTCTTGTAAATAATAATGGTACTTTAACTGGTGCACCACCATCTGTTTGTTGAAGTATAAGATCAATGTACCAGTTCCAATATTTAGTCAGCTTTATCTTTTTAGAAGCAGTTAACTGTAATAAATTAAATATGGTAGTATATTGACTTGTCGTTGTATAATTACTAAAATAAGGAAGATTATCAATCACATAGTTTGTGGCAGATAAATTGACAAAACGATTTTCTGCAGTAGCGCTCATCATGGTAATGTTTTCTTTTTTATTAAGTGTACTATTACCAAAACTAAAAGCAGATGCTGAATTATAAATGAAAGATGGGCTGCGACTAATGTTATCAAATGTCAATCTGATATTACCCCACGTTTTGTTTAAGTACCTGCCCAGTGTTGCGTAAACGCCATAGTCTCCGCTATTTAATCCATTCAAATATATTTCCCCTCTGGCATCAATATCCCATAATTTATTTCTTGTTTTATTACGATATTCTGCATGCGCTACTGCATTGTAATAGCTATTGCTGGTAGTATCATTGGTTACAGCATCGTTAATAAAATTTCCATGAATGTTTTCAAGTCTTGCGCCTACCGAAAAAAACTGAGCCTGATTTTTTGTATCGGGAAATTGTAGGATAGAAAAATCATTGGTAATAACGCTCCATTTTTCTTTTACCAGAAATGTGTCGAGCGGGATCAATCCATTTAATTGTCTTAATTGTATACCATAAGAACTATAGGTACCTGTATCTGTTTCATCAACTGCCACATCTTGAAACTGATAAGTATAACTGCTAAAAGTAAATGTATGTTGAAAGCGAAGCTTAGGATAGAAAAGATAATTAGTTGTTGAATCATTGATGGCGATGGAATCTTTTTTACCAAAGTCGTAGCTCTGTCGTAAAAAAGCTGTAACATCTTTATAAGTATTACCTGTAAAGACCGATACCTGAAAAGGACTTGGCGCGTAAGCAGCGTCACCACCGAGTTTAACGGGGACGGTGAAACGCTTTGAATAATTGGGGTCGGATAGGTTGGTATAATCTACAACGCCACCATTTTCTGAACTCTTTAATGAATTACTTATGACAATTAAAGAAGCGTTGTATCTTTTTCTTTTTCCCTGGTAAGTACTAAAAACACGAAAGTTATTATGGTTAGTATTTTGTGTAACAAAAAATCCCGGAGCATTGATCAATCTATATTCAAATCCAAAATTAAAATTTGGTTTTGGATTTTGGGTATGTAAGGCACTTACTATTTGTTCTTTACCGGAGGCGACTTCGTAATTAAGCACTGTAACAGGCTTATCTGTTTTAAAAAACTTCGTATCTTCTAATGCAAACCGATAGACATCGAATGCATGAAAGCCTGCATCCCAACCGATCTTCATTTGCGGCGCATAAACAATTGAGTAGCCTGCATTACCCGTATTACCTAAATATTGTTCTGTTTCAGGAATTGGAAAATATTGATAAAAGTCATTGAGAGGCGTGCGTTCAAATTTATTGCTTCGCGAAGAATCGAGGTATTTATAACGAATAGTGTTAGAATCTTTTGCATCATATTCTCGTCTCGATTCAAACCCAATGCCGGCAGTATCACTTCCTGAGCCTGATCCTGATTTTGAACCACCTCCACCACCACCTATGCCAGATAGTTTGCCACCAAGAGCTCCTCCCAATTGTGCATGAGAAAATTGGTAACACAACAATAATATTAAACCAAGAATGATCTTCTTCATTAGTAATAATGCTCCTATAATTGAGCAACCAGTTCTTTAAATATATGACTGAATATAGGTTCTGCTTCTTTTGCTGCAGCTAATACTTCTGCATGTGTTATGGGTGTTTCATCATCACCTCTTATTCCAAGGTCTGTTATAATACTCATGGCAAAAACAGCCAAACCCATGTGTACAGCTGCAATGGTTTCTGGTATAGTGCTCATGCCTACTGCATCTCCACCCATTGCCTGTATCATTAAATATTCTGCTTTGGTCTCAAAAGTGGGGCCAGTTACACCTATATAAACACCTTCCTGTAATTTTATTCCTTTTGCAGTAGCAATATTTCTCACTTTATTGATTAGGTCTTTTTTATAAGGCTCAGTCATGTCAGGAAACCTTGTTCCTAATTCTTTGTAATTTTTTCCTATTAATGGATTTACAGTTAGCTGACTAATGTGATCTGTAATGATCATCAGATCACCTACTTTTAGTTTAGGATTTACACCGCCTGCAGCATTACTTAATAACAAAGTTTTAATTCCTAGAAATTTCATTACCCTGATCGGAAAAACAATTTCCTGCATATTGTATCCTTCATAAAAATGAAAACGGCCAGCCATTGCTACCACTTTTTTTCCACTCAACTCGCCCAATAATAATTTGCCACTATGTCCTTCAACAGTGCTGATCGGGAAATGCGGAATATCGCTGTAAGGAATTTCTTTTTCTACTTTTATTTCTTTGGAAAAATTTCCTAAACCGCTGCCCAGCACAATACCAACTACAGGAGTATCCTTGTAAATATTTTGAATGAAGGCAACCGCTTCATTAATTTTTGTCATCATAAAAATCTGCTAACTATTATGCTTAAACTCCAAAGATACGTACGATGTTTGATGTACGACGTACGATGTAAATAACGCTTTAAAACATTGAATTATAGTACTCAAAATTGAAATAATCAATGCTCCCCAAGCACTATTTTATAAATTTTATGTTCCATTTAACATCGTACGTCGTACATCAAACATCGTACATCATAATTCATTATCTTCGTCAAAATTTTTATAGATGAATCTCCACGAATATCAAGCTAAACAGCTTTTAAAGAAATTCAATGTTCCTGTTCAGGAAGGTATTGCTTGTAGTACCGTTACTGAAGCGGAAGATGCGTACAAACAAATTCATACTCAATTTGATAGCAAGTTTGCAGTAGTTAAGGCTCAAATACATGCC
>DATHNB010000315.1:0-3387 GCA_035486495.1 Ferruginibacter sp.
GTTCCAGTTTAATTATGATAAGGTGCATTTGCCGGCATATAATGGAACGCTGATGCCCGTTGATATGGGAAGGATCACTTTTATCAAAGTGTTTTAAAAGTATTGTATGAAAAAACTAGTTGTAATAGTATTTCTGTTCAGTAATTATTGGAGCATTGCTCAGGTAACATTGCAACCTTTATTGCCGCAGGTAGGCCTTTTTCAGAAGAGTCAGTTATGGAATATTTTAGCAATCAATACTTCATCAGTTCCCCTGCAATGTTATGTAGTATTGAGTTTGCAGGACAGGCAAAGTGGTACAGAAATTATATCAGCCACTTCATCCGATTTTGCATTAGATAAAGGAAGTAAACAATTAAACGTAGCCAGTCTTACACCGATACAGTACACTTATTTTTCTTTTGGAGGAGATAAAATGAATGATTTTTTAACAGTAGGAAGTTATATGGCCTGTTTTAAATTGATAGGGGTAGGGCATGAATCTGGCGAACTGGCTGAGGCTTGTGTTCCATTTGATGTAGAGCCATTAAGTCCTCCAATGCTTATAATGCCTGCGGACAGTTCTGTATTGCAGGTACAGCCAACACAGTTTACGTGGCAGCCGCCGGCTCCACTTACTATGTTTCAGCAATTGCATTATGAATTATTGATAGTCGAGATACTTCCTAATCAAAGGCCGGAAGAAGCCATTGAATTGAATGCACCTTTTTTTATGGATCTAAATGTAACTGGAAACATAATGAATTATACAGGAGCCTATCCATCCCTTGACCAAGATAAATGGTATGCCTGGCAGGTAGTGGCTCAGGATGGACAAAGCTATGCGGCTAAGACACAGGTATGGGATTTTAAGGTTGATCAAAACTCTATCCCATTGTCAATTCCTACTGAAATGCCTTATGCTACTTTGAAAAGAAATCTTGAAGCAGGCTCGGTAGTTTGTAAAGCAGATTTAAGAATAGAATATGATAATCAAATAAACGATAAAACTATTAATTATAAAATTAGTGCACTTGGCAATGCGAATAATAAAATAGCTATGAGTGGAGTATTAAAATTAACATCAGGTAAAAACTTTATTGATATACCACTTGATGGTAGTTTTAATACGAATAAAACATATCTATTTCAATTAACTAATTCACGTTCTGAAAATTGGAACGTGAAATTCTTAAAGTCTAAATAGAATTATTGATCATATAAGATTTTTATTAAAAAAAGTAAAGTTCAATGTTACAATTTCTGGCGGGTAAATATCAAAGGCACATATCATGGATGTTGTTCATTATTTTTTATAGTGAAATGATAACCTCCGCTTCAGCAATGAATATTAATAGGGAGTATCTGCCTGTTAATAATTACAGAAATCTTGATGTTAAAAAGAAAAGCATCTTTTTTAATACCAATGACAGCATTAGTGTATTTCCAGAAAATAAATCAACTGATTCAAAAGGTAGAAAAATAACGAATCATTATTTTTTGTCAAAAATTGATAACAAATATGTCACTAAAATAGGTCCGGGCCAACCTGAAATGGAATCGTTCAAATCTGTGAATAGTTCTAATATGGTAGATCAGTTTACAGGAGACTTTTCGTATAATATACCATTAATGGATGTAGGGGGGTATCCTATAAATATTGCGTATAAAAGTGGGATATCAATGGATCAAGAGGCGAGCTGGGTTGGTTTAGGATGGAATATAAACCCGGGTACAATTACAAGAACCTTAAGAGGATTACCTGATGATTTTGATGGAGTTGATTCTGTAACAAAAACAACAACTTTTAAAGATAATAAAACAACAGGCGGCACACTCGGCGGAGATTTAGAAATAGACGGTTTCACATTATCATTTGGAAGTCAGGCTGGTTTTTTTTATAATACTTATAAAGGATGGGGAGCTGAATATGGAGTCGATGCAAGTATTACAGCAGGATCTAAAGGTTCTGGAGAATTGACAGGGGGACTATCAATTACAAATAATACTCAGGATGGATTAACTATTGTTCCTTCTTTATCCGCTCAATCTGCAGAGTTGGGAAGTAATTCTAAAGGTGGAGTAGGAGGAGATTTTTCAATAGCAGCGCCCTATAATACAAGAACAGGAATGGCAGGTTTGCAATTAAGTGTAGGGGTAAAATCTTATAATAATCAAAAGACAGATCAGAATGGAGATCCTGATAAAAGTGATGTAGGCCATATATCTGGTGTTATTTCATTTTGTTCTCCTGCATTTACACCTACAATAAGTATTCCTTATACCAGTTCTCAATTTACTTTTACTGGTAAATTAGGACTTGAATATGAGACAGTGCACCCTAGTATTTTTGCCAGTGGTTACGTATCAGACCAATATATAGCGGAAGCAGATATGACGTCGAGTCGCCCTGCATATGGTTACTTGCATTATGAAGATGGTGCTGCTAATACAGGTTCAGTATTAGATTTTAATACTAATAAAGAGATTCCATACAGGACATCCCCATCAGTTCCAAATATTGGTATTCCTGCATATACCTATGATGCTTTTTCAATTACCGGTGAAGGAATAGGAGGAATGTTTAGACCATACAGAAGTGATTTAGGTTATGTATTCGATCATACAATGTCAACAAAAGATGTATCGGCAGGCGCATCTGTTGATTTAGGAACACCAGCTTTGGTACATGCGGGGGTAGATATTAATTATAGTCATGCCATTACTAAAAGCGCTCCATGGACCGATGATAATTTAATAGGAACGAATATAGCATTTCAGCCATCTGATACCACATTTGAGGCTGCTTATTTTAGGAATCCGGGGGAAATGGCAATTAATACAAAAGCATTTTATAATTCTATTGGAGGAGATGATGTTGTAGCAATAGATCTTTCTCAGAGTAGTTCTAGTAGTCCTACAATTACAGCAAGTCAGATATTAGATAGGTATAGAAATAAAAATTTAATTGCTCAATTGCCTGTTAATAATTTATTAGTAAAAAGACAGAGAGATAAGAGAACTCAGGTAATTAGCTATTTATCTGCTGCAGAAGCTGAAAATGCGGGTTTCTCAAAATATATAGAAAATTATGGGATTAATCAGTTTGGAATAACCAGTTGTAGCCCTATTCCTAATCAATCTTCTAATTATGGATTGATGGGAGAATACTTTACTGATCAAAATTTAAGTACATTTTGTAAGACTGAAGTTGATTCAATTCCTAGTACTACAATACCAAAAAATAGCAATAATACAGGATGTTATACGAAATCATCGATAGAGTCAATAAGATGGTTGGGTCGTATACAAGCTACTGCAACAAGTGGAAAATATACGATTACAACCAAAAGTGACGATGGGGTCCGGGTATGGATCAATAATCTGTGTATAATTAATGATTGGAAG
>DATHNB010000316.1:0-11449 GCA_035486495.1 Ferruginibacter sp.
AACTGGCGCCAAGGCCCGCCTTCGTTTCGATTAATACCCTATGGCCGTTAGCAATCAATACCCCTACAGACTCTGGCGATAACGCAATTCTATTTTCATTAAATGAACTCTCTTTAGGTATTCCTATAAACAACTTTGCACCTTTGGGTTTTATATCCAGCGTTTCTTCCAGCGTGTCGTACGTAATAGACGGAGATACAAAAGGTTTTGATGTTGCCATAAATAAAAATAAATTAAACGTCTGCTATATAGAGGGTTTTAGAAGCTTACAATTTACAAATTTATTTGCATCTTTCTACGATTAGTATCCAATATAGTGATGGTTATACGTAAAGTATCGTGAGGAAATATACCCGGTGCTTTATCGGGCCATTCTACCAGGCAAATATTGTTTGAAAACAAACAATCCTCTACGCCGGCGTTAATAGCTTCCTCATTGTTTTTTAAGCGATACAGATCCAGATGGTAAATTGTTTCGCCGCTCTTCGTTTTATATTGGTTAATGATGGAAAAAGTAGGGCTCGAAACAGTATCAATAACTTCTAACTCCTCACATAGCGCATGAATAAAAGTCGTTTTACCCGCACCCATTTCTCCATTGAAAGCGAACACTTTATGTACGCCAACATGAGCCAGCAACTTTTTGGCAGCTTTGTGTATTTCTTCCAATGTAAAGATCAATTCCATCTCACAAAGATATTTTTTCCTTCATTAGTAATTGAAAAAGCATTGTAAAAGATTAAATTTACCAGTATGGAAAAAGTAGACTGGAAAGTAGAAGGCATGAGCTGCACCAACTGTGCGTTGACCATCAATAAATATTTACAAAAACAGGGAGCCCAAAATGTGAATGTAAATTTTATTGGCGGTGACGTAAGTTTTGATGTAACAGATCAATCAAAGGATGAATTAATTAAAGGTATTGCTGGATTAGGATATAAGGTTGTGGATGAAAAACTATTGACAGGAGGTAAACGTCAGCCTATCTTTTCAAAGCATTTATTCAGGTTTCTTTTTTGCCTTCCATTCACATTCGTATTAATGTTACATATGTTGCCATGGCATATCCATTTCTTAATGAACCCATGGATTCAGTTAGCTATTTGTTTACCTGTCTATATAATGGGTATGGCATATTTTAGTGTCAGTGCTTTTAAAAGTGTGATTAGCGGCATTCCAAATATGAATGTGCTGATCACTATCGGAGCCACGGCTGCATTCGTTTATAGCCTTATTGGAACAATCGGAAACTACGGCATGGATTACCTGTTTTATGAAACAACGGCTACCATTATTACATTAATATTTTTAGGTGAATGGGTTGAGCATAAAGCTGTGCAAACAACTCAAAAAGAATTGAACAGCTTAGCCAGACAACAAAAGGTAATGGCGAATATGATTGCTTTTGATGATCAACATCAAGAACAAATTTTTCCTGTAGAGAATACACAATTACGTGTTGGCGATCTTATCTTAATAAAAACAGGAGAGCAGGTTCCGGTAGATTGTAAAATTTTATGGGGCGAAGCTTATGTAAATGAGTCACTGCTTACCGGCGAAAGCAATCCTATCAGCAAACAAAAAAAAGATCAATTAATTGGCGGAAGCTTAGTAACTGATGGTACCGTTAAAGCACAGGTAACTGCTGTAGGTAAGGATACCGTGCTAAGTAATATATTAAACTTAGTAAAACAGGCACAGGGAGAAAAGCCACCTTTACAACAACTGGCAGATAAGATCAGCACCATATTTGTGCCAACAGTTATTGGTATTGCTATACTTACTTTTTTAATAAACTATTATGCTTTTGACATTAGTGGAACACATTCTTTGATGAGAAGTATCGCTGTATTGGTTATCAGCTGTCCTTGTGCCATGGGGTTAGCAACGCCTGCTGCTATTGCTGTCGGATTAGGCAGAGCTGCTAAGAATGGTATTCTTTTTCGCAATGCAAAAAGTTTAGAGTTATTTAAAAGTATTGGTAATGTAGTATTTGATAAAACAGGTACGCTTACAAAAGGCACATTAAAAATTGCAGGGTTTAATTCAACAATCCCTGAAGAAGAATTCAAGCAGATTGTCGCGTCACTCGAAAAATTCTCCAATCATCCGATCGCAAAAACTATTACAAATGAATGGAAAAATTATGCAAATCTCAATTGGAAAAAAATTGAAGAGGTTAAAGGCCTTGGCATCATTGCAGAAGACAATAATGGCAATCAATATCAATTAGGATCTTTTAAAATTGCTGTTGCGTATACTGCTGATAAAACTCATGCAGCCTATCTTTTAAAAAATAATGAATTAATAGGTTGGTTTGATATTGAAGATGAAATAAGAGAAGAAGCAAAACAAGTGATCAGTTATCTGCATTCAAAAAACATCAAAACATATTTATTAAGTGGCGATAGTTTTGACAGATGTAAAAAAATAGCTGATGTCCTAGGCATAGATGAGATCTACGCAGAAAAAACACCAGAAGAAAAATTAAAAATAATTGAAACATTAAGTAATACTACTCCAACAGCAATGGTAGGAGATGGCATAAATGATGCGCCGGCATTGGCAAAAGCAACCATCGGCATTTCTATGAGCGAGGCCACACAGCTTGCTGTTCAAACAGCACAGGTTGTCTTGATGAATAAAGGCATTCAACATTTACCATTGGCATTAGGATTGGGTAAACACACATTTGCTACCATTAAACAAAATCTTTTCTGGGCTTTCTTTTACAATGTAATTGCTATTCCTGTAGCGGCAATTGGACTATTGAATCCTGGTATCGCCGCATTAGCAATGGGATTTAGTGATGTTGTGTTATCTATAAATTCTGTAAGATTGAATTACAAAAAGGTAGTATAACTTTTTGCTTTTGACTCCGATCCGATAGCTGTCAGATTTGAAACTAATTCTTATTATTGAGGAATAAGAAAGGCTTCGATTGCTTAGATCGAAATATTTTACGAAGAAGCTGTGGTTTATTGCTGACCCTATATTTATTAATATCGATCACTTCGTAAGCTGTTATTAAATTTTCAACTTTTTCAACTTTGTACAATAATTCATGCAACCATACAACCTCATGCTCGATAGCTTGTGGCGTCATAAGGTCTTGATTAAACAATACCATAAGATCTCTGTTGAATCTATTCATGGTGCGTGATTAAATTTTATTGTTCAATTTTTTAACGATTGTCATACCTATAGCATGTACATTAGCAGCGCAACCACAACCTCTTCTAGATGCATTACATCCCATCATCATCAGTGAAAAGGCCACTATTAGTAACAAGCTTATTTTAATTAATCGTTTCATAATTCGTCATTACTAAATTAAACTATTTTTACTGATATATACATCATTATCGGATGAATAACGGGGGATTAAATAAAAAAAGGGAGGCAAAAAGGATTCTAATAGCCCCTCTGGATTGGGGCCTGGGTCATGCAACTCGTTGCATACCTATCATTTATGAATTATTGAGTCAAAATTGTACCGTAATTATAGCCGCAGATGGCCCAACAGAAATACTTTTAAAAAGTGAATTCCCAAAATTGGCCTTTTTAAAACTCAAAGGCTACAATGTTCAATATAGCCAGAAAAAAAGCTGGCTCCAATTAAAAATACTTTTACAGCTTCCAAAAATTATTGCTGCCATTTACTATGAACACCGGTGGCTTAAAAAGACAGTAAAAGAAAATAACATTGATATTATTTTTTCGGATAATCGTTTCGGATTGTTTCATTCTTCTATTCCATCGATCTACATCACACATCAATTATTAATCAAAACAGGAAATCGTTTCACAGAAAAAATCGCACAACATATTCACTATTATTTTATAAAAAAGTACACCAATTGTTGGGTACCAGATTTTGAAGGGAATAATAATCTTGCAGGCGAATTATCTTATCCAGAAAAAAGTATTTACGAAGTAAAATACATTGGTGCCTTAAGCAGGTTTGAGAAAAAAAATGTTATAGAAAAAAAGTACGATTTACTGGTGCTTCTTTCCGGACCAGAGCCGCAACGCACTATTTTTGAAAAGCTCCTGCTTGATCAATTACAAACATTTATTGGAACTACTTTATTTATAAGAGGTTTGCCTGGAAAAGGTTTTAATAACATTCAACAACAAAATGTCATCGTAAAAGATCACCTTGCTGCAAATGAATTAAACGAAGCAATACAACAATCAAAACTTGTTATAAGTAGAAGTGGTTATACCACAATAATGGACCTTGTGAAACTCCAACAGAAAGCTGTTTTGGTGCCCACTCCCGGACAAACCGAACAAGAATATTTAGCGCAGCATCTTACTCAACAAAAAATATTTTATGCAGCCGAACAAGATAAATTTATGTTGAATGATATATTGCAGGAGGTTGAAAATTTTTCTTTCAACATTCCTTTATTAGATATGCAGCAATATAAAAATGTAATGTCGGAATTTATACGATCGAATTCTTAGGCCTGTTTAGGATAATCAAAAAACAATAACTCTCTTTTTACTTTATCAAAATCTTTCCATTTATCAATCGCTATTGTAACAGCAAAAATGCCGCAGGTAGGCACGTTATCAATTATAACTTTATCAACCAATTGGTTTACAAAATTTGTAAGTCCGGTATTGTGAGAGAAGATAGCCACCGTAGAGAATTTGTTGTCTATATCTTCTACAGCCTTGAATAGATCCTTTGCTGGCGCATGGTACAAGGTTTCATCAAAAATAATCTCTTCTTGATTTTTATTATAAGTAGCGCAAAATAATTCCGCAGTTTGTTTGGCTCTTTTAGCAGGACTGGAAACAAACGCATCGATCTTTATCTTCTTATCGAGCAATCGCTTTGCCATTGCTGGAGCATCTTTTTTTCCTCGTTCATTCAGCGGACGATCAAAATCGGCTATGCCAAATTCCCAACTACTTTTAGCGTGGCGAATTACTAGTAATGTTTTCACTGTGTACGGTTTAGTATCCTCTTACGTTTTTACCTTCCATAAAATTCATGAAAGCTTTATTTACAACACGGTTACCTCCCGGTGTAGGATAATTGCCGGTAAAGTACCAATCTCCAAGATTTGTAGGACAAGCCAAATGCAAACTTTCAATAGTTTGATATATTACATCAATCGGTATGCTGATCTCTTTGGGTGTTATTAGTTGTGCGATTTTCGCAGATATCTGTTCCGGTGTAAATGAACTGTAAACTTGCTTTACAACATTCTCTGTATGCAATTGATTATTGCGTTGTAACTCTTTACATTTTTCTAATAATGTTTCTAATAGAGATTCTTTACCCTGCTCTTTTAGTAATTCGATAGCTGCGCGAAAGGCAATAAAGTCGCCCAGTTTGCTCATATCAATACCATAACAATCAGGATAACGAATTTGTGGCGAAGAAGAGACCACAATAATTCTTGTAGGACTCAAGCGGGCAAGCATTCTTATAATACTTTCCTTTAACGTTGTACCACGAACGATCGAATCATCGATCACTACTAAACCATCAATATTTTTTCTTAATGTTCCGTAAGTAATGTCGTACACATGCTGTACCATTTCATTACGGCTTGAATCTTCCGTAATAAATGTGCGCAATTTTACATCTTTGATAGCGATCTTTTCCATGCGTACATTGCGGCCAATCATTTCCGTTAGCTTCTCTTCGTCAAAATCATTTCCCCAGCTTAATATTCTTTCGATCTTTGTTTTATTCAAATAATCCTGCGCACCTTTTAATAAACCATAAAAAGCAGTTTCGGCAGTATTAGGAATAAAAGAAAAGATCGTATTCTTTAGATCGTAGTTGATCAGTTTTAAAACCGGCTCGCTCAAATGATATCCCAACGCACTTCTTTCGCGATAGATCTTTTCATCATTCCCTCTTGAAAAATAAATACGTTCGAAGCTACAGGCCTTTCTCTCCTTAGGTTCTACAATTTGCTTAATGCTATAATTCCCTTCAGGATCTACGATCAATGCAGTGCCTGGCATTAATTCCAGCACCTCATTTTCGCCAACATTGAATGCTGTTCTTATTGCCGCTCTTTCACTTGCTGCTACAATAACATCATCGCTTATATAATAATAAGATGGGCGGATGCCATGCGCGTCACGCGTAACAAATGATGTTCCATCACCTATTAATCCTGAAAAATTAAACCCTCCGTCAAATAATGGCACCGCTTTTCTTAATACCTGCGCTATATCTAAATTGCCCGGAGATGCTTCATCTGCCTGTACCAAAAAATGATGCACTACTTCCATCATCGCTGCAAGATCGCTTTGACGTTGGAACACACCCGGATCAATATTGACCAGGCTAAATAATTCTTCTGTATTGATCAGGTTAAAATTTCCTGCTAACGCCAAGTTTCTTGCGGGAATTGTATGTCTTTTTATGAAAGGGTGACAGAAATCAGCATTATTTTTTCCTTGTGTACCATAACGCAGATGCCCGAGTAATAATTCACCTAAATAATTAACGTGCCCCTTCATTAATCCGGGATGCGATTTAATATCAGGCTGGTATTTTTCGATCTCTTCAATCTCTTTACCTATCTGAGAAAAAATATCGGCGATGGGTTGATTTGCGGCACTTCTGATCCTGTGCAAAAATGGATATCCAGGCTCTACATCCAGCTTTACGGTAGCCATACCCGCACCATCCTGACCGCGGTTATGCTGCTTTTCCATAAGTAAATACAACTTATTAAGGCCGTATAATACTGTACCATATTTTTGCTGGTAATAACTGAAAGGTTTGCGAAGCCGAATGAATGCCAAACCACATTCGTGTTTTATTTCGTCGCTCATGAGGAATTATGAGCCGCAAAGTTACGTTATTGCGAAACAGTTTCAAATTAAAATCCCCGCTTATAAAGCAGGGATCTTTAAAAGTATCGTAAAACATAAATTCACTATTTGAATTATAATCCGCTTAGCGTAATACCAATTTGCATAGGTCTTATATCACCAGTTCCCCCTTTTAAGAAATTTGTTAGTGAATAGGCCCCAAATAAAGAATAATGGCCATATCCTACTCTTAATGTGCCGGCAACTCTTGTACTGTTAAAAAAACTTGTACTATTTATTTTCTCTGTATAATTTACCGTTCCTGAATTAGGAGCCTCTAAACCTTTACCCTTGGTATGAGCATTAGCAAGTAATCCAAATTTTAATCCGAAAGCAATTTTCCAACTGTTACTTTCATTTATGGGATCAAAAGTATACCTCATTTCAACTGGTATTTCTATGTATGTGGTAGCTAATTTGTATTTTTTAAAGATAGCCGTCCCTACACCATTATTTGAAGGAAAAGATACCGATGATGCTCCCTGATTAACTAATCCAATGCCATTGGGATAAGGGCTTTCATTTTTAAAATAAATATTGCTGTTGCTAAACCCTAACCCAAATGCAGCGCTCCAAAAAGGATTAGTTTTAAATCGTTTATCAAACATTATATAGGCATTGATCCCTCTTGGAAGCCCCTTCATATTAGTTGAAATACTATCAGGTACACCAAACCAATGATCGCTGCTTAATTGCAACATGATATGATCACCTGCACGATCAATATTAATTTTACTAAAATTCTTTTTTTGCGGAGTTTGTTGGGCTATGACAAATGTTGACAAAACAACGCTTAGTAAAACAAAAACTATTTTCTTCATAAACGAAAAACTTTAGTGGCAAAAATAACTGCCATATAGGTTAAAGAAAGGTTAAGGCGTTAATTAAATTTTATTTTACTTTTCTCTTTCACATGATAATAAAAAAATTGCCCGAAATGAATCGGGCTAATTTTTTATGTGGGCCCACACAATCGGTCTCTCTATTGATATTTTTTTTGTGTTTTTTACAAAATTCCAGCAAAAGTAACGGTAAAACTCTACGCGAAGACAATTTTCCTGTAAAAACCTATTGAAAATTTTTAAATTCTGTTTCACTTTGGGTCAACTAATAGGTCAACCATAATTAAATAATAAGAAATAAAACAAATATGCAAGTTCCTGAACCAAGATTCTATCTCAAAAACCCCGCCAGTAAAGAATATACATTAATAAGCATGCAGTCTAAATATTGTGGAGAAAGGGTCTTTATTTCTACTGGAGAAAAAGTAATACCTAGTAATTGGGATTTTGATAGGCAAAGAGTCATGGTTAATAAGAAGGATTTATCGGCTTCTACTACGAACCTATTTTTAGATAGGATAGTTTCAGAATTTAAAGCAATATTCAGAGAATTGCTAATTACTTATGATTTACCAAGAGCTACATTGGTAACTGATAAGCTCCTAGAAAAGATCGATGCCTCTTATGTACCAATAGCTAAAGAAGAAGAAAAAATTACGTTCTTCAAGTTTATAGAAACCTATATAGAGGAGTGTAAAACCTTAAAATCTGTTGAAACTGTAAAGATTTATTCTACTACTTTAAATCATTTGAAGAAATATGCAGCAATTGAAAAGAAGCAATTCGATTTTGATGACATTACCTTATCATGGAGAAGTGGATTCATAAAATACCTACATGATATTAACTCTGCGACAAATACAGTTGGAAAGCAAATCCAAACATTAAAGACTTTTTTAAATGAGGCAACTGAAAGAAAGATAAATACCAATTTAGAGTTTAGAAGTAGATTATTTAGTAAGCCAAATGAAGACGTTGAAAAAGTATTTTTAGACAATGATGAATTAAAAAAGATTAGCGAGCTAGATCTAAGTAAGGAAAAGAAAAGAGATATTGTTAGAGATTATTATTTAATCAGTTGTTATACAAGTTTGCGGTATAGTGATTTTAGTAGAATTAGGCCAGAAAACATTAAAGGCAATACAATTGAATTACAAACCAATAAAACAAGTGAAGGCGTTATAATCCCTATTCACCCAATAGTAAAAGGAATACTATATAAATACAACAATTTTTTACCTAAATGCCCTTGTAACCAAGTATTCAATCTTGTTTTAAAAGATGTATGCAGATTAGCAGGTATAACAGAAAAGGTAACTGTTACAAAAACAATAGCGGGAGTTAAACAAAGTAAAACATATGAAAAATATGAATTAATTTCTTGCCATACAGGTAGACGTACTATGATTAGTAACGCCATATTGGAAGGTGTATCTACTTCAAGTATCATGTTAATTTCTGCACATAAATCATTGAAAGTATTTCAGAAATACGTAAGAATAACTAAACAACAAAATGCGGATGCATTAGCCAATCATAAATTTTTTAAAAATGAACCGCCTAAAAGTGAGCTTTAAAAAAGCTTAAAAAATTCAAGGAGTTTATGTAATAATCTGAAGACATTGTTGCACATTTGCAGCATAAGTAACAGTGAGCCAAGACACTTAAAAAGAAGGAAAATTGTAGAAAAAGAAAGACTAAACATTATGGAGTGCCTGCTCTAACCTGTAATAGTTTTTCCAAAAAATTGTAACCGATAGATCATAATGACTATTGGTATTATTTATTAAAATAAAAAACAATTTATGGGAAAGCTAATATACACTACCCTAAACGAAACCGAATTATCTAAATTACTTTCTGATGTATTGCAACCAATTGTTGCAAATGAAGTGCAAAAAATTCTTGCTTCAAAAAATTCATTAGCTCAAAAATCTGACGAATATTTAAATCGTAAAGAAGCTGCTGCTTTACTCAGAATATCAACTGTTACATTAACTAAATTAGTAAAGGAAAATATTATTAAAGCAAAAGTATTGGGAGGAAATTATCGTTTTTCAAAAAAACAAATTATGGATTACCTTAATTCTGACAGTAAGAATAACTAACTCCTTTTTAGGTAATTGTTCAATGAATTTTGATATAAAGCGAGATCTATTGTTCTGTCACTTGAAAGTTTAGCTAAGTACAATTTTTTCAAATCGCTTTCAAAGTTTTCATATATGGTTACGACACTTCCGTTAATTAAAAATCGAAATGAATCAAATGAATAGCTATCATTATTACTTTTATACACTCCTCCCATATTAATATTCATCTCGTTTTGTTCTTCAAAAAATTGGATAAGTTCTCCAAATACTGGGTGAAAAATACTTTCCAAAACAATTTTATTATCTATTTTAAAATCAATCTCATAAAGCCTTTCGTAAAAATTAAGACGAACCCGAACGAACTCCCTCTTCATAAATGGGTCTTTCTTTTCAATTTCAAGAGATCGAATTTCCAAAATATTTTTCCATTCAGAAAATCTATCTTGTTTTATTTTTTGAAAATTTCCATCTGTAGCAACCGTCATTCCATGAAGGCCATAATAAGCAGCAACCGTTGCAATTGTTCCTGCAAAAAGATCTTTATATTCTCCATACGCAGATAAATAAGTATTGATTCCTGACGGTGTAAATGAAAATATATATTTTTGGCTAAAGAAGTTCCAATGAATAATAATTAATGTAAGCAGTGAATTGAATGTTAATATTCCCACTATTAGCAATAGGAAAAAATTAAGAATTTTATCGATTTTTTTCATCTTAAAAATTTGAAAAGCCGGTAAAAATTGGGATAAACACAGATATATCTGGCATACAATATAACACTTGATCTTAACTGATAATTAACCTTCTATTTCAAAAACATAATCAAGTAATGCAGAATCTCCACGATTTGCCCACTTATTATATATATCAATAGAAGAAAAGTCAGCTTTTAATTTGCCAACAGTTAAATCATTTTTTGCTGACAACCACCAATTGCTTGGTGAATCTAAATACCTTTCTCTTATAGTACAATAATAATGCAATCTTGGATCGGCAAAGTCTTTAAATCTTACTGGCAATTTTAATGACTTTGTATGTTTAGGAAAATTATCATATAAAATACCCAATGCATTTATCCCCGTTCTTGAATAATTATCTCCTCGAATAACCAATTTAGAAACGTGATCTGCATTCAATTTTTCTCCATGCTCTCTAATAAATTTAAAAAGTAGTTGAGAGACTTTATTGCCTTCATATGTTCCCCAAATGCCCATTCCTAAGACGAGTACTTTTTCGATTAGAGAATCAAGATAATTTACCTCCGATCGATTATTTAACTTTAATTCTTCCAAATAATCAAATAGTATTCGAGACAACTTGTCATCATAGAGCTGCAATGACAAATTAGCTAAATCTCGAACTGCTATATAAAGTTGCGTTGAGTTTTCCCAAGTTGCGATTGAAATTATTTCTCTTTCGAGACCACTTACAAAATCACTTTGATAATGTGCATTTACAGTCAAATATTTACTTTCGCTTTCATTATAAATGTTAGAAATATTATTTGAATCAATTAGCCATTTTTGAATCCAAACAAACCAAGATTCAGAAGTTTCAGTTGAAACTATAATTAAAATGATTGGTACGCGGCATTCATAACAATATCTAAGAAATGATTTTGTCAGGTACTCTGTAACAAAATCTTCGTGAGTTGTA
>DATHNB010000317.1:0-14898 GCA_035486495.1 Ferruginibacter sp.
AACCAATCTATATCTTTCGCTGCTGTTTTTTCTCCGTACTTCGGACTGCGTACAAACTGTAACGTTAGTAAAGTGGCAATAACACCAATCGGAATATTGATGTAGAAAATGTACGGCCATGAAAAGTGATCAACAATATAACCGCCTAATGGTGGTCCTAATGTTGGTCCGATGATAACACCCAATCCATAGATCGCCTGTGCCATGCCTCTTTTTTCAACAGGATAACTTTCTGTAATAATTGTTTGCGAAGTAACCAATAATGCACCACCACCTACACCTTGTAAAAAGCGGAAGAATACCAGCTCCCAAATACCGTTGGCATTGCCGCATAAAAAAGAACAGGTAGTAAATAGGATGATCGATGCAGCGAAATAATTTTTTCTTCCAAATTGTTGGGATAGCCAGCTTGTCATTGGAACGATGATAACGTTACCAATTGCATAAGCCGTGATTACCCATCCGATTTCTGTAAAAGTGGCACCCAGGTTACCTTTCATATCATTCACCGCCACATTCACAATTGTAGTATCTACAATTTCCAGCAACGCACACATAATCGCAGTGATCGTAATGATCGTTCTGCGTGCGCCATATTCTACTAATGAATTTTGTTCCATCGTCTCTTAATTTAATATTCTTATAAAGTGCTGACGCGATGAGTTGGAGATGTGATAATGCAAAAACACGGATGCTTATAATCTATTAAAATCATCATTATCCCATTCTCCAAATCATCCATCAACTAATTAAGATGCACATCTACCGTAACGTTCATACCTGGTCTTAATTGTTGAACCAATGAATCTGCTGGATCATTGAATTCAATTTTTACAGGTAATCTTTGTACAACTTTTACAAAGTTTCCACTTGCGTTATCCGGAGGTAATAATGCAAACCGTGCACCTGTTGCCGGAGAGAAAGAAGTCAATGTAGCTTCAAAATCTTTTCCTGGGAAAGCATCAACATTCACAATTACTTTCTGACCAATTTTCATTTTATCTAATTGTGTTTCTTTGAAATTGGCAACTACCCAAGCAGGGTTGTTTAATACAACGCTGAATAAAGATTGCCCTACTGTTACAAACTGTCCTTCCTGTGCATTTACTTTTGATACTCTTCCATCTTCAGGAGCAAGAATTACAGTGTATGATAAATTCAGTTTCGCATCATCAACATCCACCTGGCGTTGTTTGATCATTGAACCGGCAACACCTATCTGAGAACCAGTAGCAGTACTTTGTGAGCTAACTGCATTTGTTTGTTGCGTAGCCTGATTTTTTTGTTCTACCAATACTTGTAATTGGCGTTCTGCAGTTTGTTTAGCAGCTTCTGCTTGTTCAAATTGTTGTTGCGTGATGGTATGATCTTTAATCAAATTTGCATAACGATTATAATCCTGCGTTGTTCTCCAAACATTTACTTTAGCTGCTTCTATCTGCGCATCAGCAGTACCAATGCCAGCTTCCGATGTAGCGATATTTGCTCTTGATGCATTGCTGTTTGCTTTTGCAGAACCTAAGTTACTTTGAGCAGTTGCTAATGCAGCTTCTGCCGCATCTAATTTTATTTGATAATCCCTGTTATCTAATATTAAAAGGGTATCACCTTTTTTTACCAGCTGGTTATCTTGTACACGTACTTCTTTAATGTAGCCTGATACACGTGGTATAATAGGACTGATATTAGCATCGATCTGTGCATCATCTGTTTCTGCATGATGTTGCGCATGGATGTATTTACTGATACCAAACCATCCACCTACAATAACTAATAATGCAAGGATGATAGGAAATACTAGACTGCGTTTTTGAGGCGCTTCTGTTGTTGTCTCTTGTTTGTTTGTTTCGTTCTGTGCCATAAATATTCTTTATTTATAAGATTCGTATTAAAATATTAATTGTTTAAAAGTCCTGCTGATTGTAATAATATATTATAAGCTACTACTGCATCTGCTTTTGCGTTTGTATAATTTAACTGAGCTTGCAATGATGCTACATCTGCATCCAGAAGATCGGTTGTTGTAGCTAAAGCATTATCATATTTATTTTTAGTAACCCTGTAATTTTCCGTTGCCTGATCTACTGCTTTTGCCAATACTTCTATTTTTTTCTGGCTCAATAAATAATTTTCAAAAGCCTGATTGATTTGTAGACGAATATTATCACTCAATAGTTCTTCGTTAGATTCTAGTTCTAGTGCTCTTGCCTGCGCTTCATGTACAGTTGCTTTTGTTTTCCATAAAGAAGAGATATTGTATTTTAATCCAACACCAAAATCTAATGCATTTGTAACGGTAATAAAGTTTGGTACGTCTAATGCAACATAACCACCAGTTATTGCAAGCGTAGGGTAGTAGTCTGCTTTAGCAGATTTAACACCAAGATCCGCAGCTTTTTTCTGTAAATTCAAAGCAGTAATTTCTTTTCTGCTTTGTAAAGCTGATTGTTCATATTCACCAATTGTTTTGATAGAATCAGCTTGCACTAAACTACTTGAATCAGGATCTAACATGGTTTGTTCGGGAAGTCCTAACATCAGATCCATATTCACACTAGCTAATTTAAAATTACTTTCTGCATCTAATAAAGAGAGTTCGATATTGGAAGATTCCAATTCTACTTTTAATAAATCGTTCCTTGCAACGATGCCATTCTTTTCAAGATTAGTAAAATCGTTTACGCGTTGCTGTGATTGTGCTAAGTTGTCTTTAACCAGGTCAACTGCTTTTTTCGACTTGTATAAATTAGCAAAAGCATTGATGGTATTTACCACTACCTGTTGTCTGTTATTGTCAGCGGTTAATTTAGTGGCTTGTTCAAGGTACTTGGCAGATTCAACACCATACCTCAATTTGCCGCCGGCAAATATTGGTAAGGACGCATTTGCTATACCATACATGGCCTGCGAAACAGTAGGAAAACCACCTCCGCCGCTACTTCCACTGCCGCCACTACCTCCGGTTTTAATTTTTAGATCAATGTTAGGGTTAAAAGGCAAATAGAGATAAGCTCCACTTACGCTCGCATCTGGTAATTGTCTGTTTTTTGCTTCTCTTGTTAAAGCAGCCGCTAAGGCTACTTGTGCCTGACTGCTTTTTAATTCTTTACTGTTTTTAATGCCCAGTTCAATTGCGTGTTGCAATGTTAATTTTGTTGGATCCTGTGCCTGTAAATTGTTTATACTTAATAATCCTGTTATTAAAGTATATGCTGCGATGTGTATTATATTATGCCTCATAACTCAATATTGCTTTAAATAATGTTTTGATGTGTATGCTTAATTTTGTTTTTAGTTGTTCTTTATACGCTTCATCTGGTAAGGCTTGATCTGCGGTACTAAAGTTTCTGTAATAATCTTGGCTGACCAGTGTTTGCCAGGAGGTACCAATCATAGTATTCAACATTAGTACCACATCTACCTCTTTTTTAAAAACGCCTTTTTGTTGTCCGTCTTTTACTATTTTATTTACTAATTCAGCATTGCGTAGTTTAAGTTCAGATACTTTATTTGTGATAGACGGATTAGTATCAATTAGCTGTTCACAAAGCATTATCTTATAAAAACGCTGACCAGACCACATTCTTTCGATCTGTTCATCGATCATGATATTTACTTTCTGAAATGGTGTAAGAATCTCGTCTTTTAATAAAGATTCAAGCCTGTCTTTTATCTTTTCGATTTTTATTTCAAAAAGAGCCTCCATGAGTTTTTCCTTAGAACCGAAGTAGTAGGATATCATGGCTACATTAATTCCGGCAACTTCGGCAATATCTCTTACAGATGTCCCATCAAAACCTTTGTCGGCAAAAAGTCCTTCGGCAGTTTCGATGATCTGCAATTGTTTATCGTTGTAGTTCATTATTCATTTCTCCCTTTCAAAGACAAAATTAAACAATCGTTTAATTAAAACAAACATTTGTTTAATTTTTTTTAAAAATTTATTTTTTGTGATGAACGGAATAGCTGATTAAACTTTGGCATGTATTTTTATATCATACAACTAAAACAAAACAATTTATGAAAAAACATTTCTCAAAAATTTTGGTACTAATATTACTCGTTAGTGCTTTTTCTCTTTCGGCAGGTGCTCAGATTTATGTTAAAGTAGTGCCACCACGTCATGAATTTGCGCGTCCGCCAGCTCCATCTCCTCGTCATGTATGGATAGATGGTGAATATGTACAACGTGGTGATCATTATGAATACGTAGATGGATATTGGGCAGAACCACATCCACATCAGGCATGGGTTCCTGGGCATTGGAAAACACGCAGAGATGGCTTCCAAGCATGGATTCCAGGTCATTGGAGAAGAGAAGGATAATATATAATTCTTTTAAAAAAAAAGTCTGTACCATGATAAGTACAGACTTTTTTTGTTTTACTTTTGACCAATAACCTACCGCTATGATAACCAAGATTCCATTAGAAGACTTCCTCATTATTGATATTGAGACAGTTTCAGAACAGCCTAATTTAAATTCACTTAGTCAGACCTGGCAAAAGCTTTGGCAGGAAAAAGTGGAACGTAGTTTACCAGAAAACGTCTCGATCGAGGAATATTATCCTCAAAGAGCAGGAGTGATGGCAGAGTTTGCAAAAGTTGTTTGTATAAGTTTAGGTTATTTTAAAAAAGAAAAGGATCAATATCAGCTACGGGTAAAATCTATATATAATATAGACGAGAAGGAATTGCTTAAAACATTTATTCAAACTGTAGATCAGTTAGCGGCAAATCACAATCAATGGAGCTTCACCGGACATAATATTAAAGAATTTGACGTACCCTTTTTATGCAGAAGATTACTTATTAACGGATTATCTATTCCATTATACCTCGATTTTCAAAACATGAAACCCTGGGAAACCAATATGGTAGATACTTTCCAGTATTGGCGCTTTGGTGATTATAAAAATTACACTTCATTAAAGTTATTAGCGGCCGCATTAAATGTCCCCTCTCCAAAAGATGATATTGACGGCAGTATGGTAGGGGACGTTTACTGGAAAGAAAATAATATAGAACGTATCGCAACTTATTGTCAAAAAGATATAGTTACAGTGGCCAATATTGTGTGCAGATTTAAAAATTTACCTTTGCTAGGAGAGGCGCAGATTGTATTTGTGAAGTGATTAAAGCATAAATAATTTGTAAGTATTTGATAATCAATAGTATCTTATAGAAAATAAAAATAAAAAAACTTTTAAAATCCCTTTGATAATCCAAATCAACTCCCTACCTTTGCACTCCAAATTCAAAAAAGGAAAAAAGTTCTTTACATATGTCACAGAGAATCAGAATAAAACTACAGTCTTACGATCATAACTTGGTTGATAAGTCAGCTGAAAAAATCGTAAAAACGGTACGCAGTACAGGAGCAGTAGTAACAGGACCAATTCCTTTACCAACGCATCGCAAAGTTTTTACAGTATTACGTTCTCCGCATGTTAACAAAAAAGCCCGTGAGCAGTTCCAATTGTGCACACATAAGCGTTTGTTAGACATTTACACTAGCAGCAGCCGTACGGTTGACGCTTTAAGCAAATTAGATTTGCCAAGTGGTGTAGATGTAGAAATCAAAGCCTAATGAACCTTCCGAACGTTTCGGAAAGGCAAAAGGTAAGTTCTTAAATAGAAACAATGAACATCCATCTACTTTTAAATAAGTAGCGCTGGGTATAAAATAGATACAATGAAAAGTATTATTGGAAAGAAGATTGGCATGACCAGTGTCTTTGATGCAGCCGGCAAGCAAACTGCGGTTACTATTATTGAAGCGGGTCCGTGTGTAGTAACACAAAAGAAAACTGTTGAAACAGACGGTTATAATGCACTCCAAATTGCATTCGGCGATAAGAAAGAGAAACACTCTATCAAATCTGAAGTTAGCCATTTCGCCAAGGCACAGACATCTCCTAAAAAAGTAGTTAAAGAAATACGCGATAGCGAATTAGATAAAAACGTTGGTGAAATCATCACTGTTGATATTTTCACTGAAGGTGAAACTATTGAAGTGGTTGGTACAACCAAGGGTAAAGGTTTTCAGGGTGTTGTTAAACGTCATGGTTTCCATGGTGTGGGTGAACAATCGCATGGTCAGCATGATCGTCAAAGAGCACCGGGTTCAATTGGTAACTCTTCTGATGCATCAAGAGTATTCAAAGGTATGCGCATGGGCGGCCGCATGGGTCAGGACAGAGTGAAAATGAAAGGACTTAAAGTTGTGAAAATTTTCGCTGAAAAAAATTACATATTAGTTAGTGGATCAGTCCCTGGTCATAACGGTTCAATCGTTTTAATACAGAAATAATATTGTTTGAAGAGAGGAAGTTACTTCAGCTCAAAAAATAGAATAAAAATGCAAGTAGATATTTTAAACATAAAAGGCGCTAAAACTGGTAGATCAATTGAATTACCGGAAGAAATATTCGGTATCGAGCCAAATAACCACGTGATTTACCTAGCGGTAAAACAATACTTAGGCGCTCAACGTCAAGGTACACACAAGGTTAAAACGAGAGCTGAAGTTCAGGGTGCGTCTAAGAAATTAGTAAAACAAAAAGGTACTGGTGGTGCTCGTAAAGGTAACTTGCGTAGCCCGATATACAAAGGTGGTGGTACTATCTTTGGCCCTAAACCTCATGGTTATGATATCAAATTAAACCGTAAGGTGAAGGATCTTGCTAAGATCAGCGCATTAAGCCATAAAGCAAAAGATAACGCTATTGTTATCGTTGAAGATGTGACGATGAAAGCACCAAAAACAAAAGAATTTGCAGGTATTTTAAAGAGCCTGAAAGTTGATAGCAGAAAACCATTATTTATTATTCCTGAATATAATGATAACGTTTACTTAAGCTTGAGAAACATACCGGGAGTTAACGGTAGTTTATTAAGTGATGTAAATACTTACGATATTGTAAACGCGGGCGTGATAGTTTTGACTGAAAGCGTAGCAAAGATTTTTAGCGAAGAAGAAAAAGCAGAAGCATAATTTTTTAACAAGCACAAATAAGTAGACAAAATGAAACTGTCTGAAGTTTTAATAAAGCCAATTTTATCTGAAAAGATAAATCAGCAAACAGAAAAATTGAATCGCTACGCATTTGTAGTGAACAGAAAAGCTAATAAACTGGAAATTAAAAAAGCGGTAGAAGAGTTTTACGGTGTACAAGTTGAGAATGTAAACACAACGGTAATGCCAGGTAAAGCGAAATCTCGTAATACAAAGGCCGGTGTAGTTAGTGGACGTAAATCTGCAAAGAAAAAAGCGTTCGTTACTGTAGTTAGTGGTGAAACCATTGACTTATACGGAACAGTTTAATATTAATTAATGGATGGTGGTCAGCACCGCAAAGTTTTGACAAAATAAAAAGTAATTAAAAATGGCACTTAGAAAATACAAACCGACCACAGCAGGTACTAGATGGAGAATCGGTAATGCGTATGCAGAGATCACAACTAACACACCTGAAAAGAGTTTGTTGGAAGATCAAAAAAATACAGCTGGTCGTAACTCTAATGGTAGAAGATCAATGCGTTATATGGGTGGTGGTAACAAAACTCATTATCGTTTAATCGACTTCAAAAGAGATAAGAAAAATATCCCTGCTACAGTTAAGTCAATTGAGTATGATCCAAACCGTACAGCATTTATTGCTTTGTTAAGCTATGCTGATGGTGAAAAACGTTACATCATTGCACCTAATGGATTACAAGTTGGTGCAACTGTATTAAGTGGCGATAATATTGCACCTGAATTAGGTAATGCACTACAATTGAAATATATGCCTTTGGGTACTATGGTTCATAATGTAGAAATGCAACCGGGCCAGGGTGGTAAATTGGTTAGAAGTGCAGGTAACACTGCTCAGCTAGCGAATAAGGAAGAAAAATACGGTATACTTAAAATGCCAAGCGGCGAATTAAGAAAAATATTAATTAACTGTTACGCTACAGTAGGTGTAGTTAGTAATAGCGATCATAATCTTGAAAGTGCTGGTAAAGCAGGACGTAATAGATGGAAAGGCGTTAGACCTCGTACAAGAGGTGTTGCGATGAATCCGGTAGATCACCCGATGGGTGGTGGTGAAGGTAAAGCTTCAGGTGGACATCCACGTAGCCGTACAGGTAAATATGCTAAGGGGCAAGTTACTCGTACAAGAGGAAAAGGATCAGATAAAATGATCATCCAAAGAAGAAACGGAAAAAAAATAAGTAACAAATAATTTTAACTGTTAAAATATCCCGATTATAAATCGGGAGAATCAACAAAAAAATAAATAACAATGGCTCGTTCGTTAAAAAAAGGTCCTTACATAGATGCTAACTTGGAAACAAAAGTATTAGCGATCAATGAGGGAAAAGGAAAGAAAGGTGTTATCAAAACATGGTCTCGCCGTTCTACAATTACTCCTGATTTTGTAGGTCATACATTAGCAGTACACAATGGCAACAAATTCATTCCTGTTTACGTAACGGAATTTATGGTAGGTCATAAATTAGGTGAATTTGCACCAACAAGAAATTTTAGAGGTCACTCAAGTAAGAAAATTGCATAAGTAATATTTGATAAATAATATTTGAAAATCATTTCAATATTAAATATTAGATATAAAATATAAAATCAAAATGGAAGCAGTAGCGAAACTCAACAATTATCCAACATCACCACGTAAAATGCGTTTACTGGCTGATTTGATACGTGGAATGGAAGTAGAAAAAGCTTTAGGCGTTTTACAATTCAGCCCTAAACATCCGGCTGTTCCAATGTATAAACTACTTAAAAGTGCTATCAATAACTGGGAGCAAAAGAACACTGAAGCAAAAGCTGAAGATGCTAAATTAGTAGTAAAAACAATTATGGTTGATTGCGGTAGAGTGATCAAACGTATGCGCCCGGCTCCACAAGGTCGTGGGTATAAGATCCGCAAACGTAGCAACCACGTAACATTAATTGTAGACAGTAAAGTAGAAAAAAACTAAAAAACAAAACCCAAAAGACAAAATCCAACGATTGATTATTGGAATTTGAAATTTGGAATTTAAATAAAAACTATGGGTCAGAAAACAAATCCGATTGGTATCAGATTAGGGGTTATCAGAGGCTGGGACAGCAACTGGTTTGCTCACAAAAAAGATTTCGGTAAGAAGTTAATTGAAGATGATAAAATCAGAAATTATCTTAATGCTCGTATCAACAAAGGTGGTATCTCTAAGATCGTGATCGAACGTACGTTGAACAAACTAATCGTTACAATTCATACATCTAAACCAGGTATCATTATCGGTAAAGGTGGTGGAGAAGTTGACCGCATTAAAGAAGAATTGAAAAAATTAACTGGTAAAGAAGATGTACAGATCAATATTTTAGAGATCCGTCGTCCTGAACTAGATGCAAATATTGTTGCGGATACAATTGCTCGTCAATTGGAAAACCGTATCAACTTTAAGCGTGCGATCAAAATGTCGATTGCTTCAGCTTTAAGAATGGGTGCAGAAGGAATTAAAGTAAGAGTAGGTGGCCGTTTAGGTGGTGCTGAAATTGCTCGTAGCGAAGAGATCAAACAAGGACGTACACCATTGCATACTTTACGTATGGATATCGATTACGCTAATGTATTTGCTCAAACAGTATATGGTAAAATCGGAATTAAAGTTTGGATCTGTAAAGGTGAAGTTTTAACTAAAAGAGATTTGAACCCGAATATCTTAGCTGGCGGTGAAGGAAAATCTGTTGAAGGTGGAGGTGGAGCTCGTGGTTTTGAGAATCGTGGAGATAGAGGCGGGGATAGAAGAGATGACAGACGTCCAGGTGGCGGTGGTGGAAGAAGCGGCGGCAACCGTGGTGGTGCTGGCGGAGGAAGAAGATAATTCGCAAAGCAATTGCAAGTACGTAAGTACAAATAATAACAAGAATAAGCAACTAGAAATAACTAGACAATGTTACAACCGAAAAGATCAAAACATAGAAAGGCGCAGAAAGGCCGTATCAGGGAAACCGCTAAAAGAGGCGCAACTATTTCCTTTGGTACATTCGCTTTGAAAGCACAAGAACCAATCTGGTTAACCAACAGGCAAATTGAAAGTGCTCGTCAGGCTTTAACTCGTCACATGAAGAGGGAAGGTAATGTTTGGATCAGGATTTTCCCTGACAAACCAATTACTAAAAAACCAGCTGAAGTGAGAATGGGTAAAGGTAAAGGTAACCCTGAGTACTGGGCTGCAGTAGTTGAACCAGGACGCATTTTGTTTGAAGCTGATGGTGTACCATTACAGGTTGCTAAAGAAGCATTTGAACTAGCGGCACAAAAATTACCAATTGCAACAAAGTTTGTAGTTCGTAGAGATTACCAAGCATAAATCAATCAGTAATGACTGATTCATTATATAGAATATCAAATTAATAACAATGTCAAAAATAGCAGATTTTTCAGCGAGCATCAAAAGCTTAAGCGCAGATGAACTTAAAGCCAAGATCACAGAAGATGAATTGAGGTTAAAGAAAGTATCTTTTGCTCACAGTATTTCTCCTCTAGAGAATCCGGTAAGCATGCGTTTATTGCGCAGGGATATTGCACGTTTGAAAACAGCATTAAGAAAAAAAGAACTAGGTTTTTAAGTAAACCATAAATTTTGCAACAATGAGCGAAGTAACAACATCAATAGACAGAAATTTACGCAAGATCAGAATCGGCGTTGTGTCAAGCAACAAGATGGATAAATCGATCGTGGTAAAAGTAGAACGTAAAGTAAAGCATCCGCTTTATGGGAAGTTCGTAAAAAAATCAACAAGCTTTCATGCTCATGATGAAAAGAATGAGTGTAGCATTGGTGATACAGTTAAGATCATGGAAACTCGCCCAATAAGCAAAACAAAGCGTTGGAGATTAGTTGAAGTAGTTGAAAAAGTAAAATAGTTTTTTCAAACATGCTACGTGCTTATAGTTTACTACGAGCCTTAGCCTCTGATAAATAAGTGTTTTTAATTGCAGGTGATGAACCGGCTAAAAATTTAAGAAATGATTCAGCAAGAAAGCAGATTGAATGTAGCAGATAATAGCGGCGCCAAAGAAGTTTTGTGTATCCGTGTATTAGGTAACTCAGGACAAGATTACGCTAAAATAGGCGATAAGATTGTTGTTACTGTTAAAGACGCAATGCCTGCTGGCGGTATTAAAAAAGGTACAGTTAGTAAAGCTGTTATCGTTAGAACAAAAAACAAATTGCGTCGTAAAGACGGTTCTTATATCCGTTTTGATGATAACGCAGTAGTGTTATTGAACAACTCAGACGAACCTCGTGGTACACGTATCTTTGGTCCGGTGGCTCGCGAATTAAGAGATAAAGGATACATGAAAATTATTTCTTTGGCTCCTGAAGTTCTTTAAATAGAGTAGGACTGAAGTCGACAATGGCTGAAAAGCCGGTTAATAAAAAAGATAAAAGCTGAAAAGCAACATAATAAAATGAGTACAAGATTCAAACCAAAGTTCAACATTAGAAAAGGTGATAACGTAGTAGTTATTACCGGTGAAGACAAGGACCTTAAAAAGCCTCGTAAAGTGTTAGAAGTGATATTAGAAAAAGGTCGTGTTTTAGTAGAAGGTGTCAACATCGTTACTAAACATACCAAACCTACTGCACAAAACACTAAAGGTGGTATCGTAAAGATTGAGGCTCCTATTAACATTAGTAATGTAATGCTTTGGGATGCAAAAACTGGCGGACCTACAAAGGTTAAACGTACCAGAACAGAAGGTAAATTAGTTAGAGTATCTAAAAAATCAGGGGAGGAAATTAAATAATGAGTACAGCAACATACACTCCAAGGTTAGCAGACAAGTACAGCAAAGAAGTTGTACCTGCTTTAATGAAAAAATTTGGTTATAAAACCATCATGCAAGCGCCTAAGCTTACCAAGATTTGTTTGAATCGTGGTGTAAACGGAGCTGTATCTGATAAAAAATTAGTTGATATCGCTGTTGATGAATTAACAAACATCACGGGTCAGAAAGCAGTAGCTACCATGAGTAAAAAAGATATCTCAAACTTTAAGTTGCGTAAAAACATGCCGATCGGTGCACGTGTTACACTTCGCGGAGTTAAGATGTTTGAATTTCTTGATAGATTAGTTTCTGTATCATTACCACGTGTACGTGATTTCAAAGGTATCAATGATAAGGCATTTGATGGTCGTGGTAACTATACATTGGGTGTTACGGAACAAATCATTTTCCCTGAGATCGATATCGATAAAGTAAATAAAATTACCGGTTTAGATATCACTTTCGTAACAACTGCAGGTACTAACGAAGAAGCTTACGAATTGTTGAAAGAATTGGGAATGCCTTTCAAAAATATTAAAAAATAACTTTTAAACCGGATTCCAAAGTCTAATCATTATTAGAAACTGGAATTTAATTAGAATATAAAGAACAAACACTATGGCAAAAAAATCAGTAGAAGCCAGACAAAGAAAACGCGAAGCAATGGTTGCTAAATATGCAGATAGAAGAGCTGCATTAAAAGCAGAAGGTAATTATGCTGCTTTGGATTTACTTCCAAAAAATGCATCACCTGTTCGTTTAAAGAACCGTTGTCAGTTAACTGGCCGTCCTAGAGGTTACATCCGTCATTTCGCTTTGTGCAGAAACATGTTTAGAGACATGGCTTCTCAAGGTAAAATACCTGGTGTTACAAAAGCAAGCTGGTAGAATAAATAGATACCGGACACTAATACAAGATCAATATCTGGTATTCGCAGGTGTAGTGTATCAAACAAATTTTTAAAAGTATTAATTTAAATAAACATGGTAACTGATCCAATAGCAGATTTTCTTACAAGAATCCGTAATGCACAAATGGCTAACCACCGTATTGTAGAAATACCTGCTTCTAATTTAAAGAAGCGTATGACTGAGATCTTGTATGACAAAGGTTACATTTTGAAATACAAATTTGAAGATGACAGCAAACAAGGCGTAATTAAAATTGCGTTGAAGTATGATGCAGCTACAAAACTTCCGGTTATTCAAAGTTTAGAAAGAGTAAGCCGTCCGGGTTTACGTACCTATGCTAAACCAGATGAATTCAAACGCGTAAAAAATGGTTTAGGTATCGCTATCGTTTCTACTTCTAAAGGAGTAATGACTGATAAAGAAGCTAAAGCACAAAACGTAGGTGGTGAAGTTCTTTGTAACATTTACTAAGATTAATTAGTCGAAAGACTTTTAATATACATGATTTGATAATTAAGCCCCAGTCGTGGCTGAACACGAATCGAAATTTTTAAACACAAATTAAAAACCGACTATGTCTAGAATAGGAAAGAAACCAGTTGAGATCACAAAAGGAGTTACTATCTCTGTTGATGCTCACAACGTGGTTACAGTAAAAGGCCCTAAAGGCGAATTGAAACAAACGATCGATAGAGATATCACGATTGAAGTTAAGGAAGGTACAGTTGAAGTATCTCGTCCAACTGATCAGATCCGTCACAGAGCAATGCATGGTTTATATCGTTCATTGATTAGCAACATGGTTAAAGGTGTTACTGAAGGATATGACAAAACGTTAGAATTAGTTGGGGTAGGTTTTAAAGCATCTAACCAGGGAAATATCCTTGATCTTGCTTTAGGTTATTCTCACAATATCATATTTGAAATTCCTAAAGAATTAAAGATTACTACTTCTCAGGAAAAAGGGCAAAACCCAATGATCAAATTAGAAGGAACCGATAAACAATTATTAGGTCAGGTTTGTGCAAAGATCAGAGGCTTACGTAAACCAGAACCATATAAAGGTAAGGGTGTTAAATTCCAAGGTGAAGTGTTGAGAAGAAAAGCAGGTAAATCAGCAGGTAAATAATTAGAAAATTAATCCGGCAGTATCGGATAAAAAATAAGGTATATGAGTAATAATAAATCAAGCGCAAGACAAAAGGTTAGATATCGTATCCGCAAAAAAGTTAGCGGTGTTGCGGGTAAGCCAAGATTGAGTGTTTTTAGAAGTAACACTGAAATTTACGCACAGATCATCAATGATGAAAGCGGTGTAACAATTGCAGCGGCATCTTCTAAAGAAAAAGATATTGTAGCTCAAAAAGTAACAAAAACTGAAAAGAGCAAATTAGTAGGAAGTGCTTTGGCAAAAAAAGCAGCAGCATTAGGAGTTACTTTAGTAGTATTTGACCGCAGTGGTTATATTTATCACGGCCGTATCAAAGCAGTAGCTGAAGGTGCGAGAGAAGGTGGATTACAATTTTAATTACAAATTTTCTAATAAGAACTATACATGTTAAAATCAAACGATAACAGAGTAAAAACCGGAGACCTTGAGTTGAAAGAAAAAGTTGTTTCAATCAATCGCGTTGTTAAAACAACAAAAGGTGGACGTGCGTTCAGTTTCTCTGCTCTAGTAGTAGTAGGTAATGGTGCAGGTGTTGTAGGTCAGGGTATGGGTAAGGCTAAAGAAGTACAGGAAGCTATTACAAAAGGTATTGAAGATGCTAAAAAGAATTTGATAAAAGTTCCTGTTAGACATGGTACGATCCCTCACGAACAATGGAGTAAAGAAGGTGCTGCAAAGGTTTTAATAAAACCAGCTGCACAAGGTACTGGTGTAATTGCCGGTGGTAGTATGAGAGCTGTATTGGAAGCTGCTGGTATTACTGACGTTCTTGCAAAAAGTCTTGGTTCTGCTAACCCAACTAATGTGGTAAAAGCAACTGTAAAAGCATTGGCTACTTTACGTGAACCAATTACAGTTTCAAGAACAAGAGGTATTTCTTTAAAGAAAGTATTCAACGGATAAGAAAGTAGCAGGTAGAAAGTAGTAAGTAACAAGATAGAAAAGCTCTTTCATGATACTTGATACTTACATCTTGGTACACAA
>DATHNB010000318.1:0-18315 GCA_035486495.1 Ferruginibacter sp.
ATGTGTTTTATATGATCGGGTGTTGTGCCGCAACAGCCTCCAACAATATTTAGCCAGCCATTTGCCGCCCATTCTTCAATGATATGCGCTGTTTCATGCGGTTGTTCATCATACTCGCCAAATGCATTTGGTAATCCCGCATTTGGATATGCCGATGTAAAGCAACCTGCAATATGACTTAGCTCTTCAATGTGCGGACGCATTTCGGATGCTCCTAACGCACAGTTTAATCCAACACTTAGTGGATTGGCATGTGCTACAGAAACATAAAATGCTTCTAATGTTTGTCCGCTTAATGTTCTGCCTGATGCATCGGTAATTGTGCCGCTGATCATGATCGGCAATTCTTTTTGTTTTATTTCACGGAAATATTTTTTTACTGCGTAGATAGCAGCTTTTGCATTTAAAGTATCAAAAATTGTTTCGATCAATAAGATGTCTACTCCACCTTCTATCAATCCTTTTATTTGCTCTGTGTATGCGGCAGCTACTTCGTCAAAAGTTACAGCCCTGAAACCGGGATTATTTACATCAGGCGATAAGCTTAATGTTTTATTTAACGGACCAATCGCACCTGCAACATATCTTGGTTTGCTCGGATCTTTTGCTGTGTATTCATCCGCTGCTCTTCTTGCACATTGTGCCGATGCAACATTCATTTCGTACGCAATTGATTGCATATCATAATCTGCCTGTGCAATTACGGTACTACTGAAAGTATTTGTTTCGATGATATCTGCACCGGCTTCTAAATATTCTTTGTGGATCGCTTCGATGATCTGTGGCTGCGTGATGCTTAACAGATCATTATTACCTTTTACATCAGAGTGCCAATCTTTAAATCTTGTGCCACGATAATCTTCCTCTTCTAATTTATAGCGCTGTATCATGGTACCCATTGCACCATCAATTATCAGGATACGTTTTTTCAGTTCTTCTTTAATGTCTTTCATTCGTATACTATTTTATCACTTCAGTAAAAAAGATCAGTAGCACGTTGCCGTTGAAGTGTGCGACGCAACGATGCTGAACAAAGTATAAATGCTCACCAAAAATATTTTATAAAACAAACGATAAACAACCTGTGTGAAGATGTGCAGAATTGATCTCGTTTATTAGTTCTGAGAAAATATTTGTGATGACAAATACCGGCTTTTCTCCAGACTGAACAATAAACAAATCTGCCTGAAGGGCGAGTGCAAATTTACTAAAAGAATATGGGAACGCAAAATGCTTGCTACTGGGATAAAACGCAGATTTTTATCAACTTCCTGTTATATAATTATCAATAGAAATGCGGTTGCTGATGCTTTTAGCAAGTGTCATTTCATCAGCATATTCCAGTTCGCCGCCAAATGCTATTCCGCGGGCGATTGTCGTAATTTTTACCGGTTTGTTCTTTATTTTTTTGCTTATATAATATAGGGTTGTATCTCCCTGTATATTAGGATTTAAGGCAAAAATTATTTCTCCGATATTTTCTTTTTCTACTCGTTGAACCAGGCTATCAATATTTAGCTGTTCGGGGCCAATACCATCTAGTGGAGATATAATACCCCCGAGCACATGATAGATACCATTAAATTGTTGGGTACTTTCAATAGCAATTACATCACGAATATTTTCAACCACGCAAAGTAGTTCCTGTTTGCGTGAAGGATTGCTGCAAATATTGCAAAGTATATGATCAGAAATATTATGGCAGCGACTGCAAAATTTTATTTCTTCTCTCATTTTAGCAATGGTCTCACTAAAATTACTCACCTCATTTACATCTTGTTTGATAAGATGCAGGACCAACCGGAGCGCCGTTTTTTTTCCTATGCCCGGTAATTTCGCAAATTCATTTACCGCATTTTCCAAAAGTGTGGACGAAAAAACCATGATGAATTATTGATGATGAATTATTATAACTTTATTTCTCTTTCATTATCCCAATCAGCCTTAATCTTTAATGTTTGATCGAACGAAATTACTTTTTCGGGTTGTATCTTTTTCAAATAATTTCCGGGATCCCATACACCATTATCATTGGTGTCATACAAAATACGAAGGCTATATTCACCCGGATTAAAAAGATCCGCGTGCCACTCTGTAGATTTTAATGAAGCAGATTCTACTACTACATTATTTTGCACAAATTGTATAACCGGATGTTTAGAGAGATCAATATTTGGAAAACGTAGAATCAGCGTTCCATAATCGCTTTCTTTTTTTGTTTTGAATGAAATAGTATCTGTCTTATTTAAAAAATTCCCTAACGTATCACTGAAGCCATCTTTAACTATTATTAACTTGTAATTTTCTTCCGGCTTCCAGGTGCGTTTTAATGTAACTTTTTGTCCTGTGCTATCAGTCAATATTCTAAAAGGAACTTTCTTATAAAATGTATCTGTTAAGATTATTTTACTTTCATCAAACTCTTTTAAAGGAGCATTGAAATCTATTTCTAAGCCAGACAAAATATCTTGTGCCCCGTTAAGACTAGTAGTGTATTTGAATTTTTTTGAAGCCTTCGATGACTTACCCGTACTTGTAGTTGTTGCTGGTGCGGGTTTAGCTTTTTGTTCCGCATAAGCAAATAATGTAACCGGATTATTTGTTGATGTGGATGCCTGCAATGTACTATCTATAAATGCAAATTCTTCTGTTGGTGAATTATATGTTTTACTTCCTCCTTTATCTTCCAGGGCATAAATCCTGAAACTTTTTGCAGGCAAATGAGTAAAAACAAATTTGCCACTAGGCATCATTAATCTTGTTACATATTGAGGCTTGAATTTTTGCACAGCAGAATCGGGAGCATCTGCAGGATAAAGTAATACCAATATGGTGCTATCAACTTTACCCGTTTCAGCTACAACTACACTACCACTTATTTTAAGTGAGTCGATAGTGCTGCCTGTTGAAAAAACATAAGTGAGGTTTTTATAAATATTGCCTTCATGTACATCTACCAATCCGTTTCCAAAATTAATAGCGTAGGTGGTATTAGCCTTTAAGGTATCTTTTAATTTTATTGTTACCGTTTTACCTTTAAATGTAATTGTCGGATTTTTTTTAGGATAAGGTGATACCAATAAATTGGTTTGTATATCTTTTACATTGATATACTCATCAAAATCCATAGTGATCTTATTGCCGGTAAAATTTGTTGTATTCATATCAGGATCTGCCGCTACTAACTTTGGTGGAAGCGTATCTTTTGGTCCGCCTGTAGGATTACCGATTTGTGCACAGCCAACAACATGTACAACACAAACTGCTACTATAAAACTTACTATTAAAGAATAGAAAATATTTGAAAACTTCATTGTGTTTTGAATTATTTGCAAACTTAAACCGTTTCAGGTGTTTCCGCTTATTTTAAAATCATAAATATGCCTTAATCTATTCGATTACCTCTTCTTCATCAAGCTCGTGTAAAACTACTGCCAGTTTGTTATCTTTTACAAAATTGCACCAATGGCAATCTTCTTTGCCACAACCTGTATAAAATTCGCGCGCCTGTATTTTTGCCCAAACAGTTGTTATTTGTTGCTTTACGGTTTCAATATCTTCAGGATTGATAACAATTTTTTCTTTGCGATATTCCTTCTTTTTATCAGGCTCTACAAAATCAAATTCCGTGCTTACCACTTTCCAATCTTTCAGTTTATAATTATCAATTAGTATTTTGTAGAATACTGCTTGTCGCCAGTAATCACCACCATTAGGATCTTTTTCATGCGGTGGTTTCATTTTAGGAACGGCTTTATCAATATCTCCACTTTTATAATCCACTACATTTACTTCTTTACCACTAAACTCCAGTTTATCCAATTTGCCTTTTAAAGGAACGTTGTTTACCACTACGCCTCTTATATTCAATTCAACAGAAACCACTTTGTTCCAGCTATTGATATACTTATCATAATAAGCAGGCAATATAATTCCACCTTGTTCCATTCTTCTATCGAATGCCTGCCTGGTAAAATTTTCTCTATGGCGATTCATGTACCATTTAAAATCAGCCAGCAACTCTTCTTTGGAAGGAAATTTATCCTGCTTACCTTCCTGCATTTTTCTAAATAGTTTTTCTAACGAATAATGGATGGCGCTACCGAATTCTGTTGTTTCACTTTTTCCTGAGGGAATGCGGATCAGATTTTTATAATAAAAACCAAGCGGACAATTTAAGTAACTATTCAATGCCGTTACATTCATCACAAATTTTTCCAGCAATGATGTTATAAAATCTTCTTCTGTCTTTTCAATTTCCGGTGCTTGTGCAGCAAACTGCAACAATTCGAATGTTGCCATTTCTTCATCGCTCAATGCAATTTTTTCAATTGGCAACGGGTATTGCTGTAAAATTTCTGCAATGAACATGGATGGTTCCATTTCTTTTCCGTCATTTTTAAACTTGGCATAAGAGATAGTCAAATATTTTTCTGCTCTTGTTAACGCTACATAAAACAAACGGCGTAGTTCTTCTTCATCTCCCGATTTTGGCTGAGAAGTAAACATTGTATCAGGGAATTTATAACCACCGCCCGGTTTTCTTTTCTTTTCCCATGCTGATGCGTTTACGCCTGCAAAAAATACATATTCGAACTCCAATCCTTTGGAACCATGTGCTGTTAATAGATTTACACCTTTATCACTTCCTGATACCTGGATCATTGGTAAAGACAATCCTTCTTTCTCCATCAGATCAATGATCTCGATCAATCCTTCGAGATTAAGTGAGATGTCTCTGCTTGTTTCTTCTTTTATAAAATCAAACAATGCAGTCAACACCTGCATTAACATGATCTTATCGTCGCTATTCATGATGTAGGTCAATACCCCGGCTTCCCGAATAATATTCTCAAATAATTGCTGTAGCGTGACATTCGAAACATCTGCAATTAATTTTTCTAACGCGATGCCGATGTTTTTTAAGTTGTCGTCTATACTAATATCAAACAAATCTTTTTTAGGAGCATTCGCTTTATCGCTTAATAACTTTCTTATTGATGTTTGTTCATCTTTATATCTTTTTATATTTACTTCAACAGTTATTTTAGCAATTTCTATTGCAGGAATTTTATAAAAATCATAATGCAATATTTCAAATAATATTTCATCTCCACCATAAGGAATATCATGTTCTGTTTCCAAATAACGAAGTATCTGAATTATCTTTTTCGCAAAAGGATGATCTAGAATATTAACGCTTCTTTTACTGTAAACAGGAATTCCTTTTAGTCTGAAATATTTATTCAGATCCGTTCCGTATTTATTCTCTTTATAAATGACAGCAATTTTTCCTGCAGGAATACCTAACTCAATCAATTCGAAAATATGGTTGCAGATATGCGCCATCTCTTCTTTTACAGAATTGTATTCTATTAAAACAGGTTTATTGGTTAACTGGTTTATTAGTTTATTAGATGAAAGCAGTTCTTTACTTAAACCATCAATCTTTTTTACTAAACGTTCTTCGTTATTATTGATCAATATTTTAGAGATATCGAGAATGGGTTGTGTACTTCGATAATTATTTCCCAGCACTACTGTTTTAAGATGTTGCGTATAATCGTTTGCAAAGTCTATCATGTTATCAACATTAGCTCCCTGAAACCGATAAATACTTTGATCATCATCTCCCACTACAAATACGTTCGGCTTTTCCCAGTAACTAATTAATAATTGCACCAAACGATTTTGTGTGCCGCTTGTATCCTGGTATTCATCTACTAAAATGTATTGAAATCTTTCCTGGTAATTTGATAGTAAGTTTTTATTTTCTTCAAATGCTTTTATCACCCAGTTGATCATGTCGTCAAAATCATATCGATTTCGTTGTCGCATGATCGATTGAAAATTATTGAACTCATTTACTGCTGCCTGCAGCTTCTCCATTTTTTCTTTTTCTTCTTCGATTTTGTCTGTGCGTACATCTCCTTTTTTAAATTCTTTTACAGCGCGCTTTGCAACATATTCATCGCGGATTGGCAAATCGGCAATATACTCTGCTATTTTTTGATTGATCAATTCCGGTGTCCATCCTTCTCTTTTCATGGAAGAGAATAAATTTTTTAAATTATTGATCTCAAAATAAACATCTCCTCTGTATCTTTTTAACGGATGATCTTTAGGGAAACCATCTATCAACTGCTTAAAAAGTTGAATACCTTCTAATTCAGACAATGCATCCAGAGATGTTTTTTCAAACATGGATAAATTTTCCTGAATGATATCATTACAAAAAGAATGGAAAGTATGGATGTTTACTTTGTATGCGTCAGAGCCAATGAATTGCAATAATCTTTTACGCATCGCAATCGTACCCGCGTCTGTGTATGTGAGACATAAAATGTTTTGAGGTAACGCATCTGTATTTAATAATATCTTCCCAATCCTTGCTGCCAGAATTTGAGTTTTACCTGTACCCGGGCCAGCGATAACCATTACCGGACCATCAATTGAATCAACAGCAATTCGTTGTTGTTGATTTAGTTTTTCATATTCTTCACTAAATTTTGCTAACAAAATTTCTTTATACATAATCATTTAGTTTAGTCGATAGGAAGGTTTAGAATATTAAGTAACTCTGTCTTGTTTTGATGAGCTAACCATATAATAAATCCCTTGTCAATAATATTTATCTTAAGATTAGCCTCATCATACTCAATGATGCTTTTCCCTAATTGCAATAAATTGATTGATTCCATTACTTTCGTGATAAAACTGCCATTTATATCGCTGCCATTTATATGCTTCGCTATTATATATTCTCGAATCTTAGAAGAATTTAACCCATTTTCTAATGTAGATGGTTCGACAATTAACAATACATATATTATCCATCGATATAAATCATAATCATTTTCTAAATGTTGGGAGAATTTCCTTAAAAAAGAATTATAACTCCCTGAATGTTGATTAATAATATTTTTTGCTATTTCTTTAACTTGAAATTTCTTGCTTATTGGAAATCTAATATCAGAATCTCTATCATCAAATAAATAAACACCTCCTTCTGTATGACCATATGCTTCTCTATCAGTTAAGAAGGTATTTTTTATTTTAAATTCTTTGCATATTCTGTGGCATATTTCCTGGACAAAATAAACATTGCCGTAAGACTCACTAATTATTTCTTCGATTAGACTTTCCTCTAATTTTATGTTTAACAACTCACAACCTCTCTCAATTACATTTGACAAGTCATCGTAACTCCATTTATCTGCATTTATTGAAGTAACTCTTCCTGCTAAATCATTATTTATAGAAACTAAACGATTCTCCTCAAGCCAAACTCCTACAATGACAAAAATTATTTTAGAATGTTCATAAAAAGATTTTAATGCGAAGGCAAAATCTTTTTGAGTTTCTTTTTTTAAATGATGGAAATCATCTAAGAAAATCACTTTAGAAAAATTTGTAGTTTTTAATGCATTGATCACATCATTTACATCTGCTAAATCTAAATCAAGTTCTCTGTTTTCTACTTCGCTAGATGACTCCCCTTCATAACCAGCCGCGACCTCTGCTTTTGCAAACAGATTAAATCCACCAGTAGCATTTCCTGTAATTTTATTGCTTTTAATTGCTTTTTCAGAAATAGTAATTTTGAATCCTGCTTTTTTTAAAATGAGTTCGTTTAAATCAGATATATTTAATTTATTTGAACAATCGATTATTACATACTTTTCCTCTTTTAAATGTCTTTTTCTCAAACATGTTTTACCTTGTTTTGAACTCCCATAAATAACTATATGCTTTTGCCTAGACAAGCTGTCTACAAATTCATTATCCAGATTTTCTCTCTCAGTATACGTCAAGGGTACGTCCCTAGAAATACCAAAAACATCTTCTAACAAGTAGCTTTTCATATTGATTCTTTCAAACTCATTCAAAGATAATTATTTCCTGCCCTAGATTTGAAATGATTAAAAAGGAAGCTTAGCTTAGTTATTATAAAAAAAGCAGTTCAAAATTGAACTGCTTTTTTTATAATAACTCTTCACAATTTACCATTAACCCGGCATACGGGTAATGTATTTTTCCATTTGTTTTATCTGATCTGCAATTTGAGGAGTACTTGGTTTTAAGCCTTTTGCCTTTCTGAAATATTCTTTTGCGGCTCTAAACTCTCTTTTATTAATCATGATAGAAGATAACTGTAAATAGGCGGCTGCCGCATTTTCCTTATCAGGTAAACCGACACGTATTGCGCCACGAAGATAGCTTTCTGCTTGCTTTACATCGCCTTTTTGCATAGCTAGCATACCTAGTTGCAGTTTATTGGCACCCTCTGCTTCTTTCATTGGCGAGCCCAGATCAAGACTCTTTTTCATCATCTTCTCTGCTCCGTCATAATCCTGATTAACCATTGCGAGGTTACCCTTTAGCGTATAATACACTGAGCGAACGGGTGTTATCAATAAGCCCGGGAACCAGATAGAATCGATCACTTTTTTAGAACCTTCCATGTCGCCAGCTTCCATATATTCCTGTATCAGGCGCATTGGGCCAAATATGAAATGACCTACGATCATTACGACTGCAGCAATATAAAGTATTAAAGAAGGCCAAAAACCAGCCTCAACATTTGTAAAAATTGCTAACGCAAGAAAAATAATACCTAACCAAAGGCGGTATTTAATAAAGACATTCAACCACTTCATAATATAAAAATTGGATGGCAAAGATAGGGTTCGATTTTGGATTTTAAATTTTGGATTTGAGATTAACAGAAAACGTTATTTTTGCTGCCCCTGAACCAGTTTGGTCCCGTAGTTCAATGGATAGAATAGGAGTTTCCTAAACTCTAGATCCAAGTTCGATTCTTGGCGAGACCACCAAACTTAATACAATAAAGAATTTCATCAAAAAGCTAAACAGTCAAATGTTTGGCTTTTTTTGTTTAAGGACAATTTAAGGCGAAAACTCTCAAATACCCCTATTCCCCTATTAAATAATCTACCTCTCAAATTATTTCTTTATCCATTATCCATAAACATATAAAAACTGATATATATCATCTCTGCTGGTAATGATAGTCATTATTTCCCTTCTCACGTGAATGCACCTTTGTGAAAGAATTATTCTTCACAATTAAAAATAAAAAAATGAAAGCATTAGTATATCACGGTTCTGGAAAAAAATCATGGGAAGAAAAAGCAAAACCAATAATAACAGACACAACAGACGCTATCGTGAAAATTTTAAAAACCACAATATGCGGAACTGACTTGCATATTATGAAAGGCGATCTTCCGGAAGTTGTAGATGGCAGAATTATAGGACACGAAGGAGTTGGAATAATAGAAGAAGTTGGAAGCTCCGTAAGCAATTTCAAAAAAGGGGATCATGTTATAATATCATGTATTACATCTTGTGGTAAGTGTGACTATTGTAAAAAAGGAATGTATTCTCATTGCGAAAAAGGTGGATGGATATTAGGTTATAAGATAGATGGTACACAAGCGGAGTATGTAAGAATACCTTATGCTGATAATAGTTTGTATCCTATTCCTGCAGGCTCGGATGAAGAAGCACTTGTAATGTTGAGTGATATTTTACCAACAGGGTTTGAATGTGGCGTATTAAACGGGCAAGTTAAACCTGGTGATATAATAGCGATCGTAGGTGCCGGCCCTATTGGTATTGCAGCACTATTAACTTCTCAATTTTATACTCCTGCTGAAATTATTATGATAGATCTGGATGATAACCGTCTGAATGTCGCAAAAACTTTTGGAGCAACTCATACTATTAATAGCAGTACCGAAAATGTTATGGAGAAAATCATGGGCCTTACAAACGGAAAAGGCGTTGATACAGCTATAGAAGCCGTTGGCGTACCAGCAACATTTGAATTGTGTGAATCTATTATCGCCGCTGGTGGACATATCGCCAATATTGGGGTTCATGGAAAAAGTGTTACGCTGCATATGGAAACTTTATGGTCTCGTAATATTACTATCACTACTCGTCTTGTAGACACTGTTACTACACCAATGCTTTTCAAAACTGTTCAATCGAAAAAACTTGATCCTAAAAAATTAATAACACATCGTTTTAAACTAGATCAGATCATTGAGGCTTATGATACGTTTGAACATGCTGCAAAAGAAAAAGCATTAAAAGTAATATTAACCAATTAGAGATTCCACTCCTATTAATAACTAAAATAGTAAAATAAAATTATGAAAAAGATAATCATATCAGGGTTGGTTGTTGGTGTCGTTCTGTTAATACTTAGTGTTATGGGACTATATATTACCAGTTATATATTCCCCAACATTGCCATGCAATATTTTGACCCGGCCTTTGATGCAGAGTCTGGCAGAGTTATGTTTTATTACATACATCCTTTCGTAATAAGTTTAGCCCTCTCCTGGTTTTGGTCGCGATTCAAAGATGTTTTAAAAGGTTCCTTTATTACTCGCGGAATCGAATTCGGGTTGATCTATATAACAGTTGCTACGTTCCCAATGATGTGGCTTATTTATAGTGCAATGAGTGTATCTCTATTAATTGTTGCAACATGGTTTGTATTAGCATTAATACAAGCAGTGATTGCAGGATTAATTCTTGAAAAAATGAATCCATAAATTTTAATATACTAAATCATAAATTATGAAACAGTTCAAATATTTCTTACTGGGCATCTTCGGCTTTATGCTCTGCGCCGCTAATACTATTGAAAATAAATATATTCTCGCCACAGGTTATACAGTTACCATCAGTGGTACATCAAATTTTCACGATTGGGATGAAAAAGTCGGAACAGTAACGGGTGATGCCGTTATAAATTGGAATGGAGATAAAAGTTTCGACTTAGCTGCAATTAATATTAAGATGGATGTACATTCTATAAAAAGCAATGAAGGATCTGCTATGAATAACAATACTTACAAAGCATTAAAAGCAGATGCAAATCCCGAAATTATTTTTGTATTAAATACTCCTATCTCAGTTACACCAAACTCTTCTATAAATACTTTTTCTGCAAAAGGGAAACTAACTATTGCCGGTGTAACTAAGCCTGTTCAGATGCAGGTAAAGTTATCAATGCAAGGAAAAGATAAATTGATCTTTGAAGGATCTCAAACAATAAAGATGACTGATTATGGAGTTAATCCTCCTACTGCTCTTTTCGGAACGTTAAAAACCGGTGATGATATCGTTATCAGTTTTAAAACTTCTTTCGTTACAAACAATTAATTACAAATTAATATTCACGATCTCCAAAAAATTAATTATGAAATTTTCAACAAAAATATTTCGCTCTTTTATAATACTGCCGCTAGTCGCTATTAGTATTTCTACAATGGCGCAAAAGTCAATGCAATACTTCCGACCGAATGACAAACGCGGAATAAACGTTTTCGAAACTACTAAAGATGATACAACACAATTCAATGGAATGAAAGTGAAAGTAGGTGGAAACTTCGAACAGAGCTTCCAAACATTAAGGGATCAGAACACTGCGGCTCCCATGACAGAAGTTGGCTTTACAGGCAATGTCAACAGTCTTATACCACTTACAGATGGATTCGATTTAGCAATGGCGAATCTAAATATTGATGCTCAGTTATCAGATGGGATACGTGTAAACCTAACTACATATTTAGCGTCAAGACATCATGAAGATACCTGGGTAAAAGGCGGTTATATCCAGTTTGATAAATTACTCTTTTTAAATAGTAAGTTGATCAATAATATTATGAACAACGTTACAATTAAAGTTGGTCAGTTCGATGTGGATTATGGCGACCAGCATTATAGAAGAACAGATGGAGGCAATACTATTTATAACCCATTTGTAGAAAATTATATTATGGATGAATTCGCTACTGAAATAGGTGGTGAAATCTATTATCATAGCAAGTCAGGATTATTTGCTATGGGCGGTGTATCCAACGGAGAACTTGAACCAACAGCTGTTGCAGCCACTAAAATTGATTCTGCAACAGGAAAAGCGAATCATTATGCAGCAGCTTTTCATGCAAAGCTAGGTTATGATAAACAGCTCAGTAATAATTTACGGTTTAGATTAACAGGTTCATTCTATACAGATCGCAGTGCTGCAAGCAATACTTTATTTGGCGGCGATAGAACCGGATCACATTATTTTTATGTAATGGAAAATCAGAATGTAGCCAATGGAACAACGATATCTGATGAAGTAGATTATAGTGCATTTTCAGGAAGATACAATCCCGGGTTTAGTGAACAAGTAAATACATTTATGATAAATCCTTTTATAAAATATAAAGGATTGGAGTTTTTCGCTACTTATGAAAATGCACAAGGCAGAACGATTACTGAAACGAAAATGCGTCAGGCCACTCAATATGCAGCTGACCTGATTTACAGGTTCCCCCGAAATAAAGAAAATTTCTGGATCGGTGTTCGTTACAATTCAGTAACAGCTACTATTCAAGCTAATCCAAAAGACGTAACCATTAATCGTGAAGTGGCTTCTGCAGGCTGGTTTGTTACAAGAAATATTATGCTGAAAGCAGAATATGTAAATCAGGAATACCTTAATTATCCAACCACAAGTATTTTCAACGGCGGGAAATTTGAGGGAACTGTAATTGAAGCATCTATTGGGTTTTAATTCAGCATGATCTTGTTTAATAGAAATTACTAACACGTATTGGTTTTTATTTGATACATAAAACATGAACAAGCTTGATACACTGAGGCTAAAGCAATATTCCCATGAAAGCAAAGCGTGGGAAAGATTGCTTTACTTTTTTAAACAGGAGAATGTTTTTTTAAAGACGCGGTTATCTGAAGTATTGGATAATAGAAATGATACTGAGCTTCTTGTTTCTGCAGAGTATTTTCAAAATCATTTTATATTAAAAGATGAGCTAATCGATAAACTTTTACAAGAAATTCATGACCAGGAAAAAGATTGGAAAGAAAATTTCATCAACAACAGACCCGTACCCTATAAAAAACAATTAGATAAAAAAGAAAGGCTACGTGCTCAAATGCAAGATTTTAAAGAAAATTTTCGAGAAATAGAAATCGAATTCAACAAATATGTTATTTCGATTTAATTGAGCATTAGTGCTAGTTTTTTTTCATCGAGAATTATGATATTCCCTTCTTTTATATCAATTATGCTTTCATTTCTAAAATCACTAAGTGTACGAATTAATGATTCAGTAGCTGTTCCTACAATATTTGACAGATCAACTCTTGATATATGAATAGAGAATTTTTTGGGTATATCTACATGATACTTTTTTTGCAGTGTTATTAATGCTTCTGCAACACGCTTACGCAATGAATTATAGGCAAGGCTTAACAATTGTTCTTCTTTCTCTGTAATATTTTTAGCAAGCAGCTGAATAAATTTTTGTGTTACTTCTTTATTATGATTGATAAGAATTTCGAATTCTTCTTTTGGTATTATTGCTAATTCGGTATCATCCATTGCTTCAGCTGTTTCTTTATAAATAGTCCCTTCAAGTAATGCGGTGTATCCAAAAAAGTCGCCTTTTGCAAAAAGACTCACAGTAAGCTCTTTGCCATCATCATTTGTTTTAAAAGTTTTTACCTGTCCTTTTTGAATATAGAATAACCTTGCAGGGTGATTCCCTTCTTTATATATTATTTCTTTCTTTTTATAGGTATTAGTATTTCTATCATTAGCAAGCTCAGAAAATATTTTTTTACCATTAATATCGTTCAGCATTTCATATACACCCACCGCATTTGCTTCATATTTCTTTTTTAAGAATTCGATTTTATTAAGGCGATTTTCAATTGCGTTAAGCAATTCAATTTCAGTAAATGGCTTAGTAATATAATCATCTGCTCCCATTTCCATTCCTTTTCTAAAATCATCTCTTTCTGCTTTTGCTGTCAAAAAAATAAATGGAATTCCTTTCAATTCAGGGTTTTTATTTATCAGGTGCAAAACTCCGTATCCATCTAATACAGGCATCATTATATCACATATAATAAGATCGGGCTTTATTTTAATTGCAAGTTCAACACCAAGTTTTCCATTCTCTGCTGTATCAACTTTATAATTAGCCAATTCTAAAATCTCCATAATATTTTCTCTTATCTCTGCATTGTCCTCAATTAATAATAAACATTTCATTGGATAAATTTAATCGTAAACAATGTGCCTAACCCCAGCTCACTTGTATAAGTGATTTTACCATTCATGAGTTCTACATACTTGGCTACAATATGAAGTCCTAATCCTGTACCTTCAATATTTGTTACGTTAGTACCACGAAAAAAGAGTTCAAATAAATGTTGCTGATCTTCTTTTGAAATACCAATCCCATTGTCTTTAACAGTAATCATTATTTCTTTCCCTACTGTACTACTTGTAATTTTTATTGCATTATTTAAAGGAGAAAATTTTATAGCATTTGATAAAAGATTGATAAGAATATTTCTTAACAAAGAAGAATCAAGATTAACATTTTCATTTCCAGTATGAACATATTCAAAATACTGACCTGTTTTGATATTACCTTTTAGTTCACTACAAATTTCAACAAACAAGTGTTTTAAATTAAAATCGGTGAAATGTGTTATACTTTTCCCATCTTCAATCTTCCCAAGAGATAAAAATTCATTTAAAATGTCTACAAGGTTATTGATGGAAGATTTGATACGATCAATATGTTTATCTCTTTTTCCTTGCTCATCCGATTGTGTATATTTTGCCAATAAAGATGCAGAAGAAAGAATCGTACTTAATGGCGTCCTAAATTCGTGAGAAGCCATAGAAACAAATCTACTTTTTAAATCACCTAGATCTTTCTCCTTATTTAACGCCTTAGTAAGTTCTGTTTTAGAAAATTCTAATTGCTGTAATGTTTCCTGTAATTGCTTTGTACGTAATTCTACTTTTTCTTCTAATTCGTTATTTAATTTTTCAATTTCTTTTTGGTTATATATGACTGTATTTTCAATTTCTTTTCGTTTGCTTATATCAATTACAAAAGCAATAAAAAATGAACCTTCATTATTTTTATAATTGCTCAAACTTATTTCAACAGGAAATTCTGTATTATCTTTTTTTAATCCAAATAACTCCATTCCTAAACCCATTGGTCGTGCCTGAGGATGACTGCCATATTTTTCTATATGGACATTATGTTTCTTTTCAAATCGCTTTGGAATAAGTGTTTCGATTTTTTTACCTATTAATTCTTCTTCATTATTATAATCAAATTGTTTTAAAGCAAACCTATTAATAAGTACAATTTCGCCCCGTTGATTTGTAACCAGTATTCCAATAGTCGCATAATTGAATAGCGCTTCTAATCTTCCTTTTTCTTCAGAAAGAGAAATACCATTATTTTTATTATCGGTTATACGAATAAGGTTATAGGCTTGTTCATTGTGCTCAAACCGATTGATGGTTAGTAACCCATAGCATTCTTTATTCCCTTTTGTGCGATAGATAATTTCATCACTAAAAAAATCAGTGTTGTTAGGAAGATCATTCGCTATTGACTTTTGTGATGAAAAAGAAATAATATTAATATTTGATGCATGTTCTAATATAAATTCTTCTGCGTTTGAATAGCCGAACATTTTTGCACCCAGCTCATTTATACATACAAAACTAAAAGTACCCGGCTTAGTAACGCCAATAAATCCGCTTATTGATGTACAATAAATTTGCAACAAAGACGATTTAAAAACTGTTTCATCAGTCAGATTCCGAAAATGCATATATAGATAGATTTGAGCTATTATATTATTAAGATAGTGAATCTTATAATGTAATCAATGGAGAGGCCCATTAGTGTAATAGTAAGCTTATATTCCGAGATACTCTCAAAATATGAATGGCATGATTATTAGTGTATCATCTAAAACACCTAGCTTTAAAAAAAATAAGATGAATTGGATTAACGTTTGCGGATTAGTTGCCGCATTTTGTACTACAACTTCCTTCTTACCACAGGCAATAAAAACTATACAAACTAAAGACACTTCTTCAATCTCTTTATTAATGTATATGCTATTTACATTCGGTACACTTATGTGGTTTATTTATGGGCTAATTAGCCACAATTTTCCTGTATCACTGGCTAATGGGATTACATTAGTTCTAGCTTCTAGTATTTTATTTTTAAAAATAAAGCATACAATCAGGGTTAGTAAATAATTAGGGTTAGTTATTAAAACAAGGGAAATTTAAGGATTGGGAAAAGCATCAAGACAACGAAAAGATAACAATCTTAAAATTACAATCAATTGATTAAATCCTTAAAATCGATATCCTCGTAATAGAAGTTTCCTGAACTCCAGATCTGAAAATGGACGACAATTAAACTACAATTAGATAAGATTACTATCAAATTTTATATTCTTCAATTTTTCTATACAATGTACTCAAACCTATATCCAACAATTTGGCAGTTTCGGCTTTATTGCCTTTTGTATAACTTAATACTTTTTGAATATGCAGTTTTTCAACACTTGCCAAATCAAAAGCAGACAATCTCCCCTGTGCATTTAGATTGATAGTATGTAATTCCAGTGGTAAACTTTCAATTGTTAATTGCTTCCCCTCAGATAATATTACTGCTCTTTCCATTATATTTCTTAGTTCTCGAACGTTCCCTTTCCAATCGTAAAGTTTTAAATGCTCTAAAAAATCCTCGCTGATACTTTCCAATTCTGTATTCGTCCTTTGTGTAAATATCTTAAAAAAATGGTGTGCTAAAATAAGAATATCTTTCTTTCTATCTCGAAGTGCTGGCAAGAAAATAGTAAACACATTTAAGCGATAAAATAGATCTTCTCTAAACCTTCCTTCTTTTACCTCCTGTTGCAAATCACGATTTGTTGCAGCAATAATTCGCACATTTACTTTAGTTGATTTTGTATCGCCTACCTTAATAAATTCATTTGTTTCAAGTACCCTTAATAATTTCGATTGCAATTCAAAATTCATTTCACCAATCTCATCTAAAAACAATGTACCTGTAGTTGCTTCTTCTATTAAACCTTTTTTATCTTTTATAGCTCCCGTAAACGCACCAGCCGTATGTCCAAATATTTCACTCTCTAAAATTTCTTTTCCAAATGCGCTACAATTAAGTGCAATAAAGGGTTTCCCAACTCTCTTACTTTCATTATGAATGGCTTGTGCAAACACTTCTTTGCCTGTACCTGTTTCACCTAATAATAAAACTGTAGCATTTGTTGGTGCTACTTTTTTTGATAATACTATTGCATCCTGTATCAATCTTGAGTTTCCTAAAATACTTTCAAAACCATAACTTCTTCCAGCTTGTCGCTCTAACTGTTCAATACGTTTTTGTAGTTGAACCTTTTCAACTGCCTTATTTAATAGCGGAATAATTTTATCATTATCATCACCTTTAGTTATATAATCAAAAGTGCCATTTCGAATTGCTTGTACACCATCTACAATATTACCATACGCGGTAAGCAATATAATTTCAACTAAAGGAAATTTAGATTTTATTTCTTTTACAAATTCCACACCATTACCATCAGGAAGTTTTACATCGCATAAAATTACGTCTACTTGTTCATGCTCAATGATTTTTAGACTTGCTTTTAAAGTACCTGCTTCGATAACAGTAAATCCTTCCAGCGTAATTATTCTTGTAAGCAGACTCCGAAGTTTTTGTTCGTCATCTATAATAAGTATTGTTGAAGACATACTGAAAGTTGAATTGAAGTTGTATTAGGAAATGATCTTATTTATAGGGGCTCGAAGATATTATTACAATAGATGTGATCTTCCTGTCTTGAAAGATTAAAGGATAATACCGCCTAATAAAAATTAACCGATCAATTTATTTACAAACGTATTGATCTTCTCAACTCTTTTATGATCGATAATATAGTAAATAGATTTCCCATCACGTTCTGTAATTACTGCTCCCACATTTCTTAAAACGGCCAAATGTTGAGATACAACAGACTGTTCTAATTTAAGTCTAATATAAATTTCGGTTACTTTAATCCTCTTTTCTCTATCAATCAAATCTAGTAACTGCTGACGAAGTTTATGATTAATTGCTCTTAAAATAAATGCGGTTTTTCTTACATTATAATAATCAACTTTAATAGTAACTGCATCTTCCAGTAAAGCCAATTTCCCTTTTTCAGTAACTTCTTGATAATCTACAATAACCTTTCTTATATCTTCAGGTTGATTATATTTGTTTATTTCTAAAATCGGTTCTTTAATCTCGATATTTAAAATATTCATGCTGTTAAATATTTAAGTTATTTATTTATGTGCTAACTGATATTCCTCCAGTAATGAAAAACTGCCTTTTTTTATTTCAT
>DATHNB010000319.1:0-2203 GCA_035486495.1 Ferruginibacter sp.
TACTTTTTTTATTCCTTCTTTATAAGGGATCAGAGGTCTGCCTAATATTTTTTTCATGTTTGAAATATCAGGCTGGCGCTTGGTCATATCACCCTCTTTTAATGGCGGCAAATGAATTATCTTAGAAGATGAGCCCGTTAATTCTATAATTGTTTCAGCTAATTCTTTGATAGTAATAACATGATCGTTACCGATATTGTATACTTCATTTTTATACTTATCATCAAACAATATTTTTACGCAAGCATCTATATTGTCATCAATATAACAAAATGTACGTGATTGACTTCCATCTCCATACACTGTTATATCTTCATTTTTAAGTGCAGAGTTTAAAAACTTTGACATTACAAAATCTGGACTTTGTTTAGGTCCATATGTATTAAAGAAGCGGAAAATCGTATAGTCTAAATTGTATTCCTGTAAATAAGATCTGCAATAAGCTTCTCCAATATTTTTTACAACGGCATAGGGTAGACGAGAATTTAACGGTGTGGTATATTCATGTTGTGGCATTGATACAGGTTCTCCGTAAACTTCTGAAGAAGAAGAATAAAATATACGTTTTACGCCCGTGTTCTTGCAAAGTGTAAGTATATTTCGTATACCTTGAATATCATCCAATACCATTACGGGGTTTTGTAAAGTACGTGCCACGCCAACTACGGCTGCATAATGAAATACATAATCAAACTTATGAGCAGTCATTAATGTGGAGATATCTTCAAAATTATTAGCATCGCAATTTATAAATGTGCAACGTTTATTTTCCGGAATGTTTTCTTTTCGTCCTGTAAGAAAATTATCTACAAGTACTACATCGAATTCTTCGAAGGCCAACAATTTTTCTGCAAGACTACTTGAAATAAATCCCGCACCGCCGGTTATCAATACTTTTACCATTTTAACAGTAGGTTTTTAACAGTAGCATAAAATGTTTTTTTTGTTACTATTGTTGTTGATCTTTTAAAAGCCTTAAGCAAATATTGAAAGCTTATGAATTTGAATTTACGTTGGTCGGCCAATGAAACTGCTATATATGAATAGGCATGCATTTGTATTTTATTGAAATTCTTGCCAAAGTATTGCACAGTTTCTTTATCATCCCCAAGGTAATCAACCAGTAAATTTAATCTTTTTAAAAGAGGTTCGCCATTTATTTTATTCATGCTCCGCATATCATGATCAATAACCACGGATGTTATGGTATTGCTATAGTATAATGGGAAGCGGGCCGCTAACCTGCACCATAATTCGTAGTCTTCAGAAGCGGACAACTGGCGATCCTCGTTAAACTTATTTTTAAGTGCGATATCACGCCTGATAAATACGCCATTACAACTTAGTATATTACCTGTATACATTTTTGGATTTAATGTAGGTGCAATATTATTTTCCATCTGCTGTATTATCTTTCCTTCAGGAGTTGATAGTTCAAATGAGAGGTGAAACCATTCCGGATATTGATTTTTATTGATAACATTTATTGCTTCTGTCAAGTGATTAGGATATGCCAGATCATCACTATCAAAAAAATTAACGTATTCTCCTTTTGCTATTGAGGCCCCGAAATTTCTGGTAGCGGCACGTTCAGCATTCTGTTTCTTTATGTAAGTGAAATTTGGTGCAGCATATTTTTTTATTACGTCTTCGGTGTTATCTGTACTTCCATCATCAACTACAATTATTTCGTAGTTATTATATTGTTGCTTCAGCAAACTATCGATTGTTTTGCCAATAAAATTTGCCCTATTATAAGTAGGAATAATGAAGCTAAAAAATACAGGATCCTGATGCATAAAAAATCAAAAAATTAAATTATTGTTTATTGGGCGCAGCGTGAATTATTGTTTCATACTGTTCAATAACATTATCAATATTAAATATAGTCGTTACAGTAGAATTAAATCGTTTACCCAGGCTATTTACATTAATTATTTTATTATTAATGTCTTCGATAATGGCTACACTCTCATTTACAGCATTTTGAAGGGATACTAAAAATCCATTTTTACGATCTATAATGTAATCTTCAAAATCACCTACTTCTTTACAAACAATTACAGGCTTATTGTATAATGCTACTTCCTTAACTGCGCTGTTACTAGCTTCGCTATTGGATAAATGTAAAAAAATATCTGCCGCAGCTATATAGTCGAATATGTTATCTTTTCTGCCGACTAAAAAAATATTGTTTTGTAAA
>DATHNB010000320.1:0-3985 GCA_035486495.1 Ferruginibacter sp.
ATCTTCAATACCCGGAGCCTTTGCTACAACAAACTGATAATCGGGAAATGATTTCGATACTTCCAGCATGATCGGAAGTTTAGTAAGTATTTCCTGTTTTCTACTACCTGGTAAAACAGCAATTTTATTTGATTGATCATGATTGGCAGACTGCGCTTTAAAATCATCAATCACTTTTACGAGCGGATGGCCAACATATTCTACTTCATAGTTCCATTTTTCGTAGAATGCTTTTTCAAAAGGTAATATCACAAGCATTTTATCAACGCAGCGTTTTATCGATTTAACCCTATTTTCTTTCCATGCCCATACTTGCGGAGAAATATAATAGATCACCTTAAAGCCTTGTTGCTTGGCCCATTCAGCTATGCGCAAATTAAATCCAGGATAGTCTATTAAAATGAGAGCATCAGGCTTATATGCAGCAATATCTTCTTTACAGAAAGTGAGATTGCGGAAAATAGTTTTCAGATTCTTGAGTACTTCTACAAAACCCATAAAAGCAAGGTCGCGGAAATGTTTTACCAAGGTTGCACCAGTAGCTTGCATCTTATCGCCACCCCAGCAGCGAAAATCTGACTGGGCATCTAACTGCTGTAATTCTTTTATTAAATTACTGCCATGTAGATCGCCACTTGCCTCACCGGCTATGATATAATAACGCATTGGTAAAAATTACGATTGCAATTTACTTCATCGTCTTGTAGGTACATTATTATAGTGTACTGACTTGAAATAAAACAAGAAAATATGCACTTTGAAAATACTTACACCTAATTCTTACGAAAGAAATTATTAAGTAGTAGCTGCTGCTGAAACTTTAGGAAGCGTAAGACGGTTAAATTCAGCACCACTGAATATCTTAGCTAATTTGTTATCCTGAGATTGTTTCCATTCAGCGATATTAGTTTCAGATACAATGCGCCAGAAATTTTTAGATTTTAGGTCCTCATAATCAGGAGATTGTACGAATATTCCTAAGATTGTATTTCTTTTTTTAAATTCTATTTTAACAGCATTTTTAGCAAGGTGTCCACCTTCTACAAATTTGGCAATAACATCATTTATCATTGAAATAATTTTTGCAAAGCTAACCTTTTTAAGGCGAAATAGCTAAACTAATTGCTTTATGCGCGGCAATGCATTGATTAACAGTACAGTTTGTTAGAAATCGCCAATTTTAAAGTTTTCACATATTGAAAAGAAAACCATATATTTGCGACTTATATTTAATACAATACAAATTTACAATGGACAAAACACAAGGCACCGTTAAGTTTTTCAATTCTGAAAAAGGATTCGGATTTATCAAGCATGATGATTCAAACAAAGAAACTTTCGTACATGTTAGCGGATTAATCAATGACATTAAAGAAGGCGATCGCGTTGAATTCGATTTGCAAGAAGGCAAAAAAGGTATGAATGCCGTTAATGTTAAACTGATCTAATAAACTGTTTAATAAAGGTATTGGGCTGCTATTTATAGTGGCCCTTTTTTGTGTCTATTTTAGAATTGTTTTGATTAAAGCTGCGAGATCTTTTGCCCATATCCTGTATTCCTTACCAGATGGATGCAAGCCATCATAAGCAATTAAGGAGTGATCGTTTGCAGCCATTCTTGTATAAGCTGTTATATCTAAATAATTTACACCGGCCTGAAGCGATATCGTTCTATTGATCCGATTAAATAAATCGATCTGTTGTGTAATATAAGCTGTGTCTGATCCTTGTGAAAATGACGTAACGCTATAATCCGGTATTGATAAAACAATTACTCGTTTTTTATTAGCGTTGGTATATTGTATTGCCTTGTTTAGTAAAGCTGTAAATTCTGTTTTGTATTGCTCTTCTGATAAATGTTGATACTGATTATTTACACCAATTAATAAAGTAACAATATCATACGATGATCGTTGAGGAGGTGATGAATTGATCTTATTTAGTAGATCAGTTGTGGTCCATCCTGTTCTTGCAATAATTTCAGGAGCTGAAAAATGTACATTTTCCGCAGATAAAATATTTACTGTTTGTGCCGGATAACTTTCTGTTGAAGGAACAGATTGTGCAATGGTATAAGAATCGCCTAATGCTAAATAAGTGTATTCATTTGTTGTTGCAGAAGTATCATTATTGGATATCATAATTGATTTGTTTTCACCATTGCTACAAGATGTTAGTAAACAAAAGATGGACAGAAATGTAATTGTTCTAAGCATATAATAACAAACGAAATTGTGAGGGAATTGGTTTATGCGCAATAAAAAAGAGTCCCGATCAAATCGAGACTCTTTAAAAAATATAGGTGGAAATTATACGTATAGTATTTTGTAATACTCATCCGCCATTCTGTTACTATCAAAATGGTAACGAACATCATGCATTCCTGTTTTTACAATATCTCTCCAACCTTGTTTGTTATCGTAGTAGGTTGGCAGTATTTGTTTTTCAAGAATTTCGTACAATTGATTTAGATCGTATTCATCTTGCTCTTGCACATTTATTTTTGTGTAATCGATTGGAGGTACAACAAAACCATTTCTTCCATTATTAATAAATTCGCATATCCAGCCATCATTCGTACTAAAGTTTACAGAACCATTCATAGCTGCAGTCATACCACTTGTTCCACTTGCTTCTCTTGGTACTCTTGGATTGTTTAACCAAACGTCTGAAGCTTGTTTTAAATGTTTGCTCAATGCTAATTCATAACCAACACATACCGCAACATTTTTATATTGTTTGCTTAAATGTACAAGATGATTGAAATCACTGATTGCCGGATAGTCCAATGGATAAGGTTTTCCTGCCCAGATAATTTGTACCGGATATCTTGTATTGCTTAATAATGCTTCAAAACGTCTATGGTCACGTGTTAGTAATTCTGCTCTTTTATAACCTGCGAAACGACGAGCCCAAACTATTGTCAGTACATGAGGATTCAATACTTTACCTGTCTGATCCGCAACAATTTCAAGTGCTCTCTTTTTCAGGTATAATTTTCTATCATCAAATGCGCCATCATTGTTCTCATCTTTGGCATGGTACAATTGTTTATCTGCCCAATACGTCCAGTTTTGTGCATTGGTAATCGCTTTGATCTCGCAGATGTTTGGATATTTGTTCCACATCTGCCTGCTAACTTCTCCATGCAATTGAGAAACGCCGTTAGCTAATTTAGCAAAACGTAATGCAGCCAAAGAGTGATTGAATTCATCATCATTAATACCCGTCATCTTTCTTACATCATCAATATGTATGTTGCAGAAATAACCCATCTTTTCGCAAAGGTGAATATCATGTTTTTCATTACCCGCTTCTTCAGGTGTATGTGTAGTGAATATCAGGCGTTTTTTTACTTCTTCAACTTTACCGTATTTCTTGTACAGATAAAATGCAGCACTAATACCATGAGCTTCATTTAAATGATATAGATCAGGATTGAAATTAATTTCATCCATTAATTTGGCACCGCCTACACCTAATAAAATAAACTGCGCTAATTTGGTAGCAACATTGGCATCGTACAAACGGTGAGTGATAGTTTGAGAAACGTAATCATTTTCAGGTAAATCTGTACTCAATAAAAATAGCGGCGCACTTTTAAAAGTTTCCGGGTTCAAATAATAGGCTTTCACCCAAACCAGGTGGTCATGAATATTGATTTGAAACTTGATACCGGTATCTTCTAAAAAGTTATATATTTTTTCGTTCCATTGAACCTGCATGGTTTGATCGGCATTCCGGGCCTGATCGTAATACCCATATTTCCATAAAATGCCTATGCCTACCAGATTTTGTTTCAATTCATAAGCACTACGCATATGGGAACCTGATAAAAAGCCCAATCCTCCACTATATATCTTAAGTGGCTGGTGTATCGCAAACTCCATGGAAAAGTAGGAGATTTTCTTGCTATAGTTTTCATTTATAGGATACGGGACACTAAAATTGGTGAAACTCATACGTAGAAACTTTATTTATGCAT
>DATHNB010000321.1:0-3207 GCA_035486495.1 Ferruginibacter sp.
GTATAAAGTTTCATGTATTGATATTATGCTATGACCTTAACCAACTATTGTACCAGTTAACAATGATACAGTATGACAAACAATGCTAACAATAGTTAACAGTTGTTCAGTCTCACCTTCGTCAATAAAAAAAGCTACCCGAAAAGATAGCTTTGCATTCTATTAGATAATATTTATTCTCTACTAACGATGACCCCCATGATGCCATCCTCTGTGTCCCCAAAAACAACTATTTAAAGTGGTAGTACCAACTAAAGCAAGCAATACTAATGCGAGATACCTTTTTTTCATAAACTAAATTTAGATTGATTATAACTTGATTGCTACAAAAATGATCAGCGATCAATAATGATGATACCCATGATGATGTCTGTGATGCCTATGGTTCCATTACTGTCCAAAGGAAGTTGCCGATATAAAAAAGCTTGCTATAAGCATGCATAAAAAGAGTTTTTGTTTCATACTGATTGACTTTAATAGTGTAAAGATGAGAAGCTTAGAGTATATAAGTGTTATACAATTTTATAAATAAGTTATATCATTCACATATTTTAGGTTGCTCACAATAATAATTGTCTATAAAATATTAGCGATTTGAAAAATGGTTTCTTGCAAAAATATATTCCTCATTATTTGTCATTTATTTTTTTCAAAACAGACAAGTTATAATTTCTTATTCAAATTTGTCAAGGGGTTATTTCTATACCCCTTCTCTTTTGGCTTTCTTTTTGATTATGTTATTAAAAACATTGAAGATGGAAGAAAATTTTAGAGATAAGATAGATAAACAAGCAGAAGAAATAATTGAAGGGATAAAAAATAGGGCTAGTAATGTTATTTCTGATCCTTCAAAGTTCCATAATAAAGAAGATATGTTATATCTGTTAGAGGGATTTAACACAAAAAGATTAAAAAATATTTCAGATATCGCCGAAAGAAGGGAAGATTACGAGGTTTGTCTGATTATTAAAGAAGTAATTAATGAAAAAGAAAAAATAACACGGATTAGGGGGTTGTAAGGCAATTCTTTCTTTTGGCATTGCAAAGCGATACTTAAACATCTCCCCTTTACCTATTGTATCGGAAGTTGATATAAAGAACACGAAAGAATTTGGTAAAATTGTTGAACTCATTTATCCAAATCCAACTGGGATAATTCGCCGGCTGAATTAGTTGCAGCAAAAGCAGTTGTTATAAATACAGATTGATGTATGTTGAATCTAAGGCTGGGCATATTTTAATCAAGGAAATAATATTTATTAAGAGTAAATTAATTAACAGAGCATGACTTTAAACGAAGTTTATATTACGGATACATCTAGTTTCTTCCCAAATGAACCAGTGTCAAATGATGACATGGAACTGTATCTTGGTTTTATCGATGATAAGCCGTCGAAATCTAAGAGAATTGTATTAAGGAATAATGGTATTAAAAACAGGTTTTACGCTTTAGAAAAAGGCGGTAAATCAACACACACTAATGCAGAAATGACAGCAAAAGCTGTTAAGTCCTTATTCAATAATGATTCTGCCAAGCTAAGCACGATAGAATTGCTAACTTGTGGTACCTCGTCTCCGGATCAAATGATGCCCTCACACGCAGTAATGGTACACGGTGCACTACCCGAAACAAAAAATATTGAAGTAGTTTCTCCAGCAGGCGTTTGTTGCGCCGGCATGCATGCTTTTAAATATGCCTACATGGCCATTAAAACAGGTGATGTTCATAATGCAGTAGCAACAGGTTCTGAAAGATTTTCTCGTTCACTTGTATCAGATGTTTTTGAAGATGAAGCACAAAAATTAAAACAGCTCGAAGAAAATCCTTACATAGGTTTTGAAAAAGAATTTTTACGTTGGATGTTATCCGATGGTGCCGCAGCTTTTGCTATGGCAGATAAACCAAACGAAAAAGGTTTGAGTCTCCGCGTTGATTGGATAGAAGGTGCATCTTTTGCAAATGAAAAAGAAGCTTGCATGTACATGGGTAGCGAAAAATTACCTGATGGCACATTGACAAGTTATATGGATTATTCTATAGAAGATATCTCAGAAAAATCTTTGCTAAGCATTAAGCAAGATGTCAAATTATTAAGCGAAAATATAATTATACTTGGCGGAATAAAATTGAAAGAAATATTCGACAGGAGGCAATTAGACGTTACAAAAGTCGATTACTTTTTGCCGCATATGTCAAGCGAATTTTTTAAAAGCAAAATATTTGATCAGTTGATCGTAAATGGCATGGGTATTCCATACGAAAAATGGTTTGTGAATTTGAGTACGGTAGGAAATGTTGGAGCAAGTTCGGTTTACTTAATGGTCGACGAATTATTCCATAGCGGAAAATTACAAAAAGGACAACAAATTTTATTACTCGTGCCGGAAAGTTCACGCTTTTCTTACATGTATGCTATGCTTACGGTCTGTTAAAAGATTATTGTAACTAAGTAAATTAGGTAGAAAGAAATACAAATGTTCAACGCTCATTGGGTAGAATACGCCCCGTTTAATTATTATTATATCCTTATAATACGGGGTATATTATGTAAAAATTGTGCAATTAAAAGTACGGTTTGTGTGTGTATATATAAATGCTGTATCAAACGTGATTAAATTAATTGACATCAAAAATACTCGTAAATAAATGCAGAAAGGAGACTAAAATTAGTCTCCTTTCTGCATTTATTTACGAGTGGCAAACACTATCCTTGAGGGCACCCAATTAAACTATCAATATGGTTTTCAAAAAAATACCTTTTCTTATTAGACACCAAGTCCATTTTATACCCCACATAAAAATATTTAATCGTATAACTTATAGGTTCTCCTTGTGGTTGGCATTCTGTCGTTATATTTCTATCAAAATAAATATATTTATGAGTAGTGTCTTTTTGATAGATATAGGTTTCGATTTCTTCTTGATTGTTAACATTTGTCTTCATATAAAACCTTTGATCCAATATGCCTTCTTCAGGAGATTTAACCTTTGTTAAAAGTACCCCCGAATCTGGAATAGTAAATTGTAACCTTCCATTTACTTCCATGGAATCAGCACCTGATTTGCAATCATAAATTATGGCGACCTCTCCTATATAAGCTTTTGGAAGGTATATATCATACCTAGTAGTTTTATTACAGGCGGAGAGCAATACTATTAAACTCAATAAATAAAGGTAATATTTCATATTTCTAATTTTGAGAAAG
>DATHNB010000322.1:0-3333 GCA_035486495.1 Ferruginibacter sp.
CATTAGATGAGATGATATTATTAGCAAAGACTGCAATAAAGAACGGGTATTCTTTCTTATGGGATACAGATGCCAGCAACAACGGTTTTTTGCAAGATAAAGGATTAGCATTATTATTAAATGATGCAAAAAAATATAACGAGGACAGCATTAATGAAGATATGAAAGAAGAGGACTGGAACGAGAATAAGCGTTTACAGCTGTACGAAAATCTTACCACACAAGATGATCATCTGATGCATGTATTTGGTATTGAACAATCAAAAGGAGGGAAGACGTTTTTTCTGGTAAAAAACTCATGGGGAAATATTGGTCCGTACAAAGGAGATATCAATGCATCCGAAGCATATTTCGCTATCAATACTGTTAGTTTAGTAATACCTAAGGCTGCTTTCAGTAAAGAACTATTAGCCAAATTAAAAATTAAATAAATTATTTTTCAGAAAATTTATGGATAATTCCTTTTCAATAATAGCCGATGTAATTAAACATCGCAGAAGTACAAAGCCGGCACAAATGAACGGCAAATTAATTCCCGATGAGCAAGTAGAGCAATTGTTGGAATTGGCAGATTGGGCACCCACACATGGGAACACAGAACCATGGCGCTTTTTCGTTTACAGTGGTAATGCTGTAAAAACATTCTGCACGCAACATGCAGAATTATACAAGAAGAATATCGATCCTGAAAAATACTTACAAGCCAACTACGATAAGTTTCTACACAATGGAGATACTGCCTCTCACATAATTATAACAGTCATGCATCGTGGGGCATTGCCCAAAGTTCCTGTAATGGAAGAAGAAGCGGCTGTATCAAGTGCCATACAAAATATTTTATTAGGGGCTACAGCATTAGGTATTGCTTCATTTTGGTCAACCGGAGGTATGGTGCATCATTATGCAATGAAAGAGTTGTTGCATTTGCGTAATGAAGATACTGTAATGGGCATGATATATTTAGGCTATACTGACGCAGAGCAAAAAGGAAGACGCATAGTTCCGTTAGCGCAAAAAATTAAATGGGAGAAGTAGAGTTAAATAAGAAATAAGGAAGATAAAATAAGGAATAAGAAAGTTAAGGGAGCTTTTATTTGAAATGTATTTACTGAGTTTATTGAACTTCACAACTTCCTTATTTTATGTTCCTCATTTCTTATTCCTTATTTATGTGCTTGTTAAACAAACCTATAACCTCTCAAAAAATCCTCAACACTCATTTTCTTTTTCCCTTCCAACTGTAATTCAAGAATATTGATGTAACCATTTGCGCAAGCAAATTGAAGATTAGTTTTCTTGTCAGTTTTATATTCACCCGCAACAGGTTTGACGGCCCCCGTCTTACCTGCAATAAAAGTCTCTTTCGAAGCTTTATATATCTTCAACTTCTTATCATCCAAAAAAGTAAATGCAGCCGGATAAGGAGCTAATCCACGAATTAAATTATATACTTCATCAACAGGTTTGTTCCAATCGATTTTGCAGGTTTCTGTAAATATTTTTGGTGCGTGCTTTAACTGTGTCAGACCGGGACGGTCAGACACAGTTTGTGGAACTTCTTTTACCGATCCATCAATAACACCCTGAACAGTTTTTAATAAAAGTGTTGCGCCAACTTCTTTCATCTCATCATGTAACTCACCTGCATTTTCATCCTCACGAATAGCAATCTTTTCTGCTAATAAAATATCACCCGTATCAATTTCCTGTTGAAGTTTAAAAGTAGTTACACCGGTTTCTTTTTCACCATTGATGATGGCCCAGTTAATTGGCGCAGCTCCACGATATTGAGGTAATAATGATCCGTGCAGATTAATTGTTCCTAAAGGCGGCATGTTCCAAACAATTTCCGGTAGCATTCTAAAAGCAACAACAATTTGTAGATCGGCTTGTAATGATTTTAATTCTTCTAAAAATTCAGGATTTTTTAATTTTTCAGGTTGTAAAATATACAAGCCTTTTTCGATAGCATATTTTTTAACGGCACTTTGTTGTAGTTCCATACCACGACCTGCAGCTTTATCCGGTGCCGTTATTACACCAATAATATTACAACCTGCTTCAACTAATTTGTTTAATGAAGCAACGGCAAATTCTGGTGTTCCCATAAAAATAATTCTCGGGCCTTTCTTTTGTCCAAGAGGGAAATGCACCGTGTTCTCCATATTAACCGTCGGTATTTTTGCTTCAATCATCTCTTAATTCTGTTTACTAATTTGCTGTTGTAAAATCTTTATACAATAAATATTTTTTTCTGATTTTTTTAAACTCAGTCAATGCGGGCTCCCAGCTTTTTCTTATTTCAGTTTCTGTCTTTCCGTCTTTTACCTGTTGCATCAAAATATCATTACCTGCAAGATTATTAAAGAAGTTTGTTTTTAAAAAGAAACTGTCTTTACCCGGAAATAATTTATAAGCATCCAATAAATATTTTAATTGTATTTTATTATCAAGCTTTTTTAATACTTCTTCTTTCGTTCCGGATAAGTTCCATCCATAACATTGTTGGTAAAAACATTTGCTGCTTTTAGCACCAGCATTCGGTTTTGGCGTAAATGTATATAATGTTTTAGGTAGTGCAGGATGTCCGAATATTTCAAATGGCTTGTCTGTTCCACGTCCTTCGCTCATTACTGTTCCTTCAAAAAAACAAGTAGAAGGATAAATATAAATAGCCTGCATCTCTTTTAAATTAGGCGAAGGCATTATTGGTAAAATGTATTTGCTGTTATGATCGTAATTGCCGCACCTAATAATTGCGAAACTGCATTGCATTCCTGTTATAGCTTTTGCAGGTACATTTTTATTAGCCTCGGGCGACAGCCATTTTTCTCCGATTAACATCGATGCATATTCTCCCATCGTCATGCCATAAACAATTGGCACAGGTTGCATGCCAACAAAGCTTTTGAACTTAGGATCCAATACAGGACCGTCAACATAAAATCCGTTTGGGTTTGGCCTGTCTAGTAAAATAAATTGCTTATGATTTTCAAACGCAGCTTCTAAACAATATTGCAACGATGAAATGAAAGTGTAAAATCGTATACCAACATCCTGCACATCAAAAACAATAACGTCAACATCTTTCAGATCTTCCGCTGTAGGTTTTTTATGATTGCCATATAAACTTATAATTGTGATTCCCGTTTTTTTATCTGTTGTATTCCCGAATTCTTCTCCCGCATCTGCATCGCCTCTAAAACCATGTTCCGGTCCGAATATTTTTACAATGTTTACTCCTTTGCTTATCAGTGTATCTACCAAAGAAGTATTTTTTATCATTGATGTCTGGTTTGCAAATATGGCTACAGATTTACCTTTTAGCAATGG
>DATHNB010000323.1:0-3801 GCA_035486495.1 Ferruginibacter sp.
ATAAAATACATCGGCCCTGTAAAAATATTCGGCTGATGTGCAGTAGTGATTGTGAATGAATTTGTATTGCTTAATTGCTGGATGTTTAATTGTTGTTTTGGAGTAAGCTTGATATTGCTGTATTGCTTCGTCAAAACATCCACTAATAATTTTCTATCCGTATTGATTTTTTTTCTTTGTTGGATTGAAGCTTTAACACCTTCAAGAGAAACAGGGTGCTGATAAAATGGCTTTAAGCCTGCATCTCCTGCAATATAGTCTGCTACTGTTTTTGAGAAGTAGCCTGTTTTTACATAATCAATAAGTTCTGCCGAAAGATCCATTAAATAATTTGAAAATTTTAAATAATCAATTGCTTAATAAAATTTTACCAACAATTAAACTAATAAACAATTAAACCATTAAACAACCTCACCCTCAATATCATAATCGTAAGCTTTTGTAATTTTTACATTCATAAATTCGCCAACGGTTAATTTCTTTTTGCTTTGTATGATCACTTCATTATCTACTTCCACACTATCAAATTCTGTTCTGCCTAAATAACGTCCTGCTTCTTTTTTATCTATTAATACTTTGAAAGTCTTGCCCACTTTTTCTTGGTTCTTCTCTAAACTGATCTCTTGCTGTACTTCCATTATTTCCTGTGCGCGTTCTTCTTTTTCTTCTGCAGAAATATCATCTATCATATCGTGCGCACTTGTATTTTCTTCATGGCTATAAGTGAAAATACCAACCCTGTCGAAACGCATTTTTTGTAAAAATGTTTTTAGCTCTTCCACATCATCTCTTGTCTCGCCCGGAAAACCAGCGATCAATGTGGTACGTAAACAAATATCAGGAATTTTATTTCTTATCTCACCCACCAATTCTTCCATTTCTTCGCGTGTTATCTGGCGCTTCATGTTCTTCAACACATTGTTGGCAGCGTGTTGAAGTGGCATATCGAGATAGTTACAGATATTATCTCTTTCTTTCATCGCATCAATAATTTCCAACGGAAATTTTGATGGATAAGCATAGTGTAAGCGGATCCATTCTAAACCTTTTACATCAGCTAATGCATGTAATAATTTAGGAAGTTCTCTTTTTTTATAAATATCTAATCCGTAATAAGTAAGCTCCTGAGCAATCAACATTACTTCCTTTACACCACGATCCACCAAACGTTTTGCTTCATCCACCAATGATTCAATTGTACGACTAACATGTTGTCCGCGCATCAAAGGAATAGCGCAGAAAGAACAGGTACGATTACAACCTTCGCTTATTTTCATGTAAGCATAATGTTGCGGCGTGATGAGTAATCTTTCACCGATCAGATCAGCTTTATAATCAGCATCAAATCGTTTTAAAATCATTGGCAGTTCCATCGTTCCAAAGTAGGCGTCTACTTCAGGAATCTCTGCTTCCAGGTTGTTTTTATAGCGTTCGCTCAGGCATCCTGTAACGTAAACCTTATCCAGTTTACCCTTGCGTTTCAATTCTACCTGATCCAAAATAGTATTGATACTTTCTTCCTTCGCTTTTTCAATAAATCCACAGGTGTTTACGATCACAATATTGTGGTCCTTTTTGCCGCTTTCATGCACCGTATCAATGTCATTGGCTAATAGCTGACCGCTTAAAACCTCGCTATCCACCATGTTTTTACTGCACCCGAGGGTTATAATATTTACCTTGTCTTTATGTAATGATTTTGTCTTCATAAATAATGGATGCAAAGGTAACTAAAATCACAGGTTTAATATATAATCGTTATCGGCTCATTATAGAACAATAAATCCTTTAATTTTGGCTAAGTAATCAGTATTAATGCAAGACATAGAACCATTTTATAATTGGCGCCACCTATATGCAGCGGAAGAAGATAAACGCTCGCCTTTTTATGGCCGTAATTATAGTGAATTTGAGTTTTCCAATACTGTCTATAATTATTATATCCATCCGCAATGGGATGAGTTTGGTTCAAAGACATTATACATGAAAATTTTGTTCGCAGATTATGAACAGAATTACGCGATAATAGAATTAATAGGAGAATGGAACGATGCGATTGAAAATGATATTATGACCTTGCGTCGTGATGTAACAGATGAGTTATATAGCAAGGGGATACACAAGTTTATTTTGATTGCAGAGAATGTATTGAATTTTCACAGCAGTGATGATAGTTATTATGAAGAATGGAACGAACAAGTAGCTGATAATGGCGGCTGGGTAGTTGTATTAAATATGCCTGAACAAAGTCAGCATGATTTTAAAAGAACCAGACTAACTAATTATGCGCCGTTAATTGATATTCCGCAATGGCGTACAATGAAACCTGATGTGTTGTTTCAATACGTAGATAACTGGATGATAAAATACCTTGAGTAATTTGAGCTTTTTATTGCTTATATAATTCATAATATGACTTTGGAATTCGATACAGAAGCCAAAATATGATTAGAATTGAAGAAATTCTTAATTTTTAATTCCTAATTCTTAATTTTTCTGCCCTTCCTAATGTATTTTTGCAAAACTTATTTATCAATAACTATTGCATATGACCTGGAAACAGTTTTTTACTTCCTCTTTAGGCAAGAAATATATTATGGGCCTAACGGGTCTTTTCCTCATCTCGTTTTTAATTGTACATGTAGGCGTTAACTCTTGCATTTTTGTAAATGACAATGGCGAAACCTTCAATACGGCTGCTCATTTTATGAGTCACAATTGGGTGGTTCGTATTTTGGAGATCGGGCTATTTGCCGGTATCTTTTTACACTTTATACAAGGCTTATTATTGTGGAAACAAAACAGTGCAGCAAGGCCTATTAAATATGCAGTAAATGGATCCAGTGCTAATAGTTCATGGTACAGTCGTTCAATGGGTTTGTTGGGTACATTATTATTGATGTTCCTGATCATTCATTTATCTCATTTTTGGTATGAAACTAAAAAGGATCTTTATTTCGGAGATGATAATGAAAATACGTATGCAGGAATAAAGGCAGTATTCAGCAAATGGTATTTTGTAGTGATCTATTTGTTAGGAATCATATCATTATTTTGGCATTTGATACAAGGGTTCCAAAGTGCTTTTCAATCTTTAGGAATTAATCATAAAAGATATACGCCGATCATTAAATGTGTTGGCGTAGCATACTCAATTATTGTATGTACTTTATTTGCATTGATGCCGATATTGATGTTCTTTGGAGTGATAAATTAATGGAAGCTTAAACTATATTGCTATAAAATAAAACATGAGTTTGAGAATCAATATATTTTTGATAATAATTCTGATGATGTTTTTATTTTCTTGTAGTAAAGATAGATATGCCTCCATAAATATTAGCAAACCTAGTAATGGAGAGGTCTTTACAGCTCCTGAAGTAATACAGGTAATAGCGACCTTGTCTGATGGTGATGCACTAGGATGTGAGCGTCTTACAGTTACTAAGCAAAATGGAGCTAATGATACTGTAATTAATTTTAGTGATAATCAACAAATAGCATCTTATACTTTTAATAAAAATTTCGTAAGCGAATCAAATACTACTTATAAAATAATTGTTAGTGCATGTGCAGAAGGGGTGCTAACTGGAGACACTATATTTGTGCATGCTAATTAATAAAATATAAACTATTAAACTATATGGCTTTAGATTCAAAGATACCACACGGCGAAATGAAAGATAAGTGGGAAGATTATAAAGGGCATGTTAAGTTGGTAAACCCCGCTAACAAACGTAAGATAGAAGTGATCGTGATAGGCACAGGTTTAGCGGGAGCATCTGCTGCGGCTACGCTTGG
>DATHNB010000324.1:0-2799 GCA_035486495.1 Ferruginibacter sp.
AATTGGTACTATAGGTTTAAGATCCAGTGCATAAGTATTGGGTCTTTCCGAATAAGTAAACACATGCAGGTAAGAAATATCAAGACTATGTAGAAAATCGAATGTCTCTTTAAAGTCTTCATCTGTTTCTCCAGGGAAGCCTACTATTACATCTACACCAATAGCGCAGTGTGGCATTAATGTTTTTATCAGTCCAACTTTTTCTGCGTACAATTCTCTTTTGTAACGACGTCTCATTAAGCCAAGAATTTTGTTACTGCCACTTTGTAAAGGAATATGAAAGTGCGGCATTATCTTTTTACTATTGCTTACAAATTCAATAATATCGTTTGTGAGCAAATTAGGTTCGATAGAAGAGATACGATAACGATCAATGCCTTCTACATTATCGAGTTCCTGTATTAGTTCAAAGAAATTTTCTTCTTTAATTTTTCCACCCGTTAAGCCTTTTCCAAAATCACCCAGGTTAACTCCGGTTAATACAACTTCTTTTATACCATTGGCTGATAATTCTTTTACGTTAGCAATAACATTGCTAACGCTATCGCTGCGACTTTTACCACGCGCCATTGGTATCGTGCAGAAAGAACATGTATAATCACATCCATCCTGTACTTTTAAAAATGTTCTTGTCCGATCGTTGATAGAATAAGATGCAGTGAATGTATTTACATCTTCAATATCGCAACTACAAATTTTTGCGCTGTCACCTTTTGTTATTTCTTTTAAATGATGCGCGATGTTGAACTTTTCTGCAGCGCCTAAAACCAAATCTACACCCGGAATTGAAGCGATTTCTTCCGGCTTTAATTGTGCGTAACAACCTGTTATCACAACCATTGCTTTGGGCGCCTTCTTTTGTATGCGGCGCACTAACAATCGGCATTCTTTATCTGCATTGTCTGTTACAGAGCAAGTATTGATCACATATACATCTGCTACTTCTTCAAAGCCGGTTTTTATAAAACCATCCTGTTCCAATAACCTTGCTAAGGTTGAGGTTTCTGAAAAATTTAGTTTGCAGCCTAAAGTATGTAATGCAACAGTTTTACTCATTACTGCAAAGATAATAGAATGTACGATGTTTGATGTACGACGTATAATGTTATGAAGTTTTTAAAATTTTGGTAAATTTTGCACGTTCAATATTGAACATGCAAAAAAGTAGGAGTTCTACTACATCGTACGTCGTACATCAAACATCGTACATTTGCATACTTATTCGATCGATATGTTTAAAAAATACATTCCATTTATTATTTTATTGGCAGCAGCTTTTGCTATTTTGTATATAAAGCAACATCAGAGAGGCAAAGGCCCTGATGTTGAAGCGATACATATCACACCATCCACCAGCTCAACTAACATATCTGCAGATACTCCTTCGCAGGATGATCCGATAAACCGTCATCCCGATCAGATAATTTATAGCAGACATGCCCGTTGCCGAATGGATTGCAGGCATATTACTGAAATAGAGATAAAGGAAATTTTAGATCGTGGCAAGATCAATTACAGAAAAATAGAAGAAAATCCTAAGGGGAAAACATATCCTTTGGAAGGTATTACAGATGAACACCAGCATTTACGGGTTATTTTTGCACCTAAAGGCGACAATGATATCGAGGTGGTAACCTGTATTGATCTTGATACGGAATGGAGTTGTGATTGCGAATAAATATTCACGTAAATTTGCTTTTTAGATTATCACGATGGCTATAAAATCCTGGCTGGCAAAACCATTTGCCAATTACATTTACAAACAGATCAAGAAGGGAATGGAGACTGCTGTGGAAGATCAGCAAGCTGTGTTTGAGCAATTGATAAAAGGTGGTATTAAAACCGAATTTGGAAAAGACCATGCGTTTGATACGATCAAATCTCATGAAGACTTTGTAAAGCAGGTTCCTATAAGAGATTATGAAGCTTTTAAACCTTACATCGAAAAAATAAAAGAAGGCAAGCACAATGTTTTGTGGAAAGGTCAGCCTATTTATCTTGCTAAAACCAGTGGTACAACAAGTGGCGTAAAGTATATTCCTATTACTAAAGATTCTATTTCTAATCATATTAACACGGCCCGCAATGCCTTGCTATGCTATATGGCAGAGACAGGCAATACAAAATTTGCTGATGGTAAACTGATATTTTTAAGCGGCTCTCCGGAATTGGGTAGAGTTGGAGGTGTGCCAACAGGTCGTTTAAGTGGTATTGTTAATCATCATATACCAGCTTATTTAAGAGGAAACCAATTACCGTCTTACGAAACAAATTGTATTGAAGAATGGGAAACTAAATTGGATAAAATTGTTGAAGAAACGATCAATGAAGACATGACCTTGATCAGCGCCATACCACCTTGGATGCAAATGTATTTTGACAGATTAATCGAAAAAAGTGATAAAAAAGTAGGAGAGCTGTTTCCTAATTTTAGTGTGATGGTGCAAGGTGGTGTAAACTTTGAGCCATATAAAGCTAAATTATTTGAGAGCATCGGCAGACAAATCGATTGTATAGAAATGTTTCCTGCAAGCGAAGGTTTTTTTGCTTTTCAGGATAGTCAGAAAGCACTGGGATTGCTGTTAAATACCAACAGCGGTATATTTTTTGAATTTGTTCCTGCAGCAGAGATCTTTAATGAGAACCCAACAAGGCTAACATTAAGGGATGTAAAAATAGGAGAGAATTATGCGTTGATAATAACTAACAATGCAGGTTTGTGGGCCTATAATATTGGTGATACGGTGAAATTTGTATCAACCAATCCTTATCGTTTAATAGTAAGTGGCAGAACGAAGC
>DATHNB010000325.1:0-12785 GCA_035486495.1 Ferruginibacter sp.
ACCATTTGCCATTTTAAGAAATAACGCGAAACTGAACATGGCTACTAATGCTAAACCTAATGAGCCGGCGTGAGCGAATAAAATAATACCAATACCTTCTAACAATAACATGCCTGCCAATAAAAGGCCTTTTCCTCTCATGCCAAATTTTCTACCAACTTGATCAGATGTGATTCCACCCAGTGCACGGGCAAATAAATTCATGAACCCGAATGATCCTGCCCAAAAACCTGCAGATGACTGCGATAATTTGAATGTATCAACAAAATGCAATGAGGCAACATTGTCAAAAGTTAGTTCCATTCCAAAACACATTGCATAGCCACATACAAGCGCCCATATTCTCCAATCTTTCAATATACTCCAATCAGTTTTTTGTCTTGTTTCTTTTGTTCTTCCTATCTGATCATAATTTCCTTCCGGCATATCTGTTGTGTACTTATAATATAAATATGCAACAATCAACATCATAATACCTGGTACTATCATTGCATAGCGCCATGCTTCTGCTTTTGTATATCCAAAACCCACTATTGCAGCGAAGATCAGCGGCATTAGCATATTTGTAACACCACCACCTAGGTTTCCCCAACCACCAGTAACAGCATTTGCCGTTCCTTTAATATTGGGAGCAAACATCATGGATGTATGAAATTGTGTGATAACGAATGATGCCCCGATTATTCCGATAGCTCCACGGAACAAAAGAAATGTCATATAATCTTTAGATAAGCCAACCAAAAAAACTGGTATCGCTCCAACTAATAATAAACGAATGGCCGTTTTACGAGGCCCCCATGTATCACATAACTTCCCGATAAATAATCTTGCAATAATTGTCGATGATACAGAAACAATTATCAAATTTCCTACTTGCCCTTTTGTTAAGCCAAGATCACCGCGGATCGTAGGCATTAAGGGTGCTAAACCGAACCATCCAAAAAAACAAACGAAGAACATTAACCAGGTGATATGAAAGGTTTTCATTTGAACACCTTGTAGACTAAATATTTTTAATTTTGTAAGCTGACCTGAAGAATTGATTGAATTTTCCATGATAAGATATTTTTAATGTTAGTTAATTGCACAACGATCTATTTTTATTTAACAGATAATCGGATCGTTACTTACTATAAATTGAAAATAATCTTATAGGAACAGGCTTCAGATTATAAGCTACTCTAGGAAAGAGTAGCCAAAATAATCCTACATTGAATAATTGCTTTTTCATGTAATTTTGGTTTGGTTTTAGGTGAACACATTTATTTAAAACTAGAAGTCCGTTCAGGTTGCACCCTGGCGGGCTTTATTTATGCATATGCTTCTTCTCTATCATCGTCTTCGGTAAAGCCGATATACACGTAACCATTTTCTACTTTTACCGGATAAGTCATGAGACTGCATTCATCTTCATCATTGATGCAATGACCATCGATAAGAGAGAATGTTTTTTTATGAAACGGACAAGCCACTTTAGGTTCTTCATTTTGTGTACCAATAATGCCACGACTTAAGGCCATCTGCTGACGATGTGGACATTCATTTTGCGTAGCATACCACTCTCCTCTTCTTGAGAAATGAAATAAGGCAACTTGTTTATCATTGTATTTTACACATACGCCTCCATTTACAGGAACGTCGATAGCGTTACATGCCTTGAACCAGCTTATTACTTTTGTTTCTATCATGATGTTTAGTTTTATTATGATTAGTATAAATATTATTTCCAATCCTTCACCTTCTTCTGCTCACGCATATCTTCAAAAACTACAGTTGGATCTTTTTCTTCCGGCGCATTTACAAAATGGTTAAATCTCTTTCTGATAGCAGGGTTTTCGACAGCTTCTTTCCATTCGCATTTATAGCTTTTTACAAACGCATCCATATCTGCTTCTAATTGTTCGTTGATACCAAGACTATCATTCACTATAACATTTCTTAAATAATCAATCCCACCATCCATCTTATTTAACCAGGTAGCTGTTCGCGTTAGTGGATCAGCTGTTCTTATATAGAACATTAAAAAGCGGTCGATATATTTTATACAGGTATCGCTGTCAAGATCTGTAGCTAATAGTAAAGCGTGTTGCGGTTTGCTTCCACCATTACCACATACATAAAGGTTCCAGCCTTTTTCCGTTGCGATAATGCCAAAATCTTTGCTCTGTGCTTCAGCGCATTCACGAATACAACCGCTAACACCACCTTTTAATTTATGCGGAGATCGTAAACCTCTGTAACGTTCTTCAATACGGATAGCGAAACTAACGCTGTCGTGTAACCCAAAACGGCACCAGGTACTACCCACGCAGCTTTTCACTGTACGCAAAGATTTTCCATATGCATGGCCACTTTCAAAGCCTGCTTCAATTAATTCTTCCCATATTTTTGGAAGGTCGCTTAAATGTGCTCCAAACAGATCGATGCGTTGTCCGCCGGTAATTTTTGTATATAGATTATATTTTTTTGCAACGGATCCAATCACGATCAATTTATCAGGAGTGATTTCTCCACCAGCAATTCTAGGAACAACAGAGTATGTTCCGCCCTTTTGTATATTGGCAAGAAAACGATCGTTACTATCCTGTGCTGTATCATTCCCTTTTACCAAAATCATCTCATTCCATAAACTAGCAATGATAGAGGCTACGGGAGGTTTGCATAATTCACAACCATCTCCATTGCCTAACTTATTAAGCACATCATCAAAAGTTTTTAATTCATGCATTTTTATCAGGTCAAATAATTCTTGTCTTGAATAATTAAAATGCTCGCATAAAACGTTGCGCACATATTTGCCCTGTGCTTTCATGGTGTGTAGCATCAGATCTTTCACCATTGGTACACAGCCACCACAACCTGTCCCCGCCTTTGTACATTTTTTTATAGCATCTACTGTTTCGCAACCATGCATTGTTACTGCTTCACAGATACCAATTTTAGTAATGCTTTCACAACTACATACGACTGCTTCATCCGGCAAACTCAACACACCTGCTCCACCATCACCTTCACCACCTCGTGATCCTAAAATCACATCTTCAGGATTTGGTGGCAGTACCACTTTATTTTTTGTTGTCTGCAATAACATATTATAGGCTTCCGCATCACCGATCAATATGCCGCCTAATAAATATTTTCCATCTTCCGTAATGTTGATGCGTTTGTAAATACCTTTCATTGTATCTTCAAAAACAACAGTGCGACATTCGTGAGATGCAACAAACGGATCTCCAAAACTGGCGACATCAACACCGATCAGTTTTAATTTAGTACTCATATCAAAACCGGTGAAAGCCTTGTCTTCATTTACTAAATTGCTTGCTACTACTTCTGCCATTTCATAACCCGGTGCAACTAAACCATATATCATTCCATGATACAAAGCACATTCACCTATTGCATAAATAGCAGGATCTGTTGTCTGCAATTTTTCATTAACAACAATACCACCACGATGACCAACTTCCAATCCGCATAGTTTTGCTAGTTCATCTCTTGGTTTTATTCCCGCAGAAATTACCAGCATGTCGACATCAATTTTTGTATCATCGGTAAACTGCATTCCTGTTATACTATCTTCTCCTAAAATTTCAGAAGTGTTTTTATTAGTACTGATCTTTAAACCCAAAGACGCTAATTTGTTTTCCAGGATGCGTGAACCTGTATCATCAATTTGACGAGGCATTAACCTGTGTGCAAATTCAATCACTGTTGTATCCGTAATACCAAGATCCAGCATTGCTTTGGCTGCTTCTAGACCTAACAAGCCGCCGCCGATCACTACTCCTTTTTTTGCGTGCTTACCATGAGCCTGCATCAATTCCAGATCTTCAATCGTTCTATATATGAATACACCTTTTTTATCTACACCGGGAATTGGCGGAACAAATGCAGAAGATCCAGTAGCCAAAATCAGTACATCATAACTTTCAGTGATTCCTTTATAAGAATGTACAGTTTTAGTTTGTCTGTCAATACTTTGAACCGGATCACCCAAATGCAATTTGATCCCATTTTCTTCATACCATGTTTTAGAAGACATAGACAAATCTTCAGCAGACTTGCCTGCAAAAAATTCACTAAGGTGCACACGGTCATATGCCCTGCGAATCTCTTCACCAAACACAACTACCTCAAATTCTTCTGCTGAAGACTTGGCTATTAATTTTTCGCAAAACTTATAACCTACCATTCCATTACCAATAATTACAACTTTCATACTTTGTTATTTTATTGAATTATAAATAATAACAATATATTTATTTATCAAATATTAATTATTAATATATAATACTTTATAGTATAAAAATATTTTTATATCGTAAAAAATATTGTTTATATCATAAATGTAGGAAATAATTATTTATATTTGACATTATTAAATAAAATATTATTACATAATTAAATTAATAATATGAATAAGAGAGAAAACAAAAAGCTACTGTCTTTAGTTGGCGGCGGACCTGGAGATCCTGAATTAATAACTATAAAAGCTATAAAAGCAATAGAAAAGGCTGATGTAATTCTCTATGATGCACTTATAAATGATGATTTATTAAAATATGCATCAAAAAATGCTATCATAAGGTTTGTTGGGAAGCGATACGGCTGTCATGCGCTTTCACAAAAAGAAATAAATTATTTAATTATTAAATATGTTAATTTTCATGGACATGTAGTACGCTTAAAAGGCGGCGATCCATTTGTATTTGGCCGTGCGCAGGAAGAAATTGGAGCTGCACGTAATGCAGGAATTGAAGTAGAAGTGATACCTGGCATATCCAGTGCGCTTGCAGTACCAGCTTCACAAATGATACCACTTACTTGTCGTGGTATTAATGAAAGTTTTTGGATAACAACCGGCACCACACAATCAGGAAACATCTCCGCAGATATAAACTTAGCGGCACAATCATCAGCAACAGTGATCATATTAATGGCCATGAGCAAGCTAGAAGCTATCATGGAAATATTTTCTGTACATGGTAAGAGCGAAACACCTGTTGCTATTATACAAGATGGCACCACCAAAAAAGAAAAAATAGTAATAGGTAAAGTGAAAAATATTTTCTTCAAATCGCAATATGCAGCGATCAGTAATCCGGCAATTATTATTGTTGGTGAAGTGGTTAATCTGCATGCCTCTATTGTAAAAGAGTGCATCAAAGAAAACACTACAAACAAATCCATACTTCAACCAAAATCATAATGACCTTCTTAATGATATTAGTCAGCAACTTTTTATTTAAATCGTTATTCATTTAAAAGAATAACGAACATTTTTTCACATTAAAAACTAAAACAGATGAAGAATCAAAAGACAGACACAGCAGTAACGTTGCACATTTCATCACTTAACTACAAATCATGTAAACTCAGTATTACACAATTAATAAAAAAAGGAGTTATTCTTTCTTTATTAATAACACTACTAAGTATTGGTGCATTTGCTCAAACTGATATAACACCTGCTTCACCTCCTAAAACAATATATCCTAAAACAGTTGGATACTTTAGTTTTATATTGCCCATTGTTACTATTAATAAAAGTGAGACCACTAATGATTTCTCCAATTTCAATAATGGATTTTCGATTGGATTTCCTGTAGGCATGAATATCTTGTATAGCGACAAGTTCGGTTTTAGCTTTGAGTTTACACCAACTATAGAATCGGGAAGCGGAAGTACCAAAACTAGTAAGATCTTATTTGATCCTGGTCCAATGTTCAGATTTACAAATGGATGGACTTTTATACCTCGTCTTGCTTTTGAAACAGCTGGTCGTTATGGTTTTACTCCAGTTATCAATAAGACAATTGTGCGCACCAAAGCTTTCAACTTATTTATAGCAGCTTCTGCACCTGTTAGGTTTGGTAATAGTGAGTTACCATCAATTGGCGGAAATTTTCAATTTGGAATAACGCTTAATTAAGTTACCTGAAAAATAGAATGAATAACTGAGACGTAACATATTTTATAAATTACGTCTCAGTTTCTTTAGTAAAGTGTAATAATTTATTGGTATCTACAATGGAAATATTTTTACCCGATAGTTTTAAAATATTCTCCTGAGTGAAATCATTGATGATCCTGAAAACAGTTTCGTAAGTAGTTCCTGCAAAAGATGCAAGGTCCTGCCTACTTAAAGTAATATTAATAAATCCTTCTTCATCTATACCAAATTTATCATGAAGTGTTAACAGAGATTGTGCCACACGGCCTTTAACGGACATGTGTGCAAGGTTACGCATATTTCTTTCTGACTCTTTTAGTTCTCTTGCATAGAACATCAATAACTGAAACGTAAAATCAAGATTAATCTTTAAAGACGATTGGAAGAACTCTAGATCAATGGCACATACTGTTACTGGTTCGATAGCTGTGGCCGACGCAGGATAAATATTATCAATACCCAAACCTCTATGTCCTACAATATCGCCACTTTTAGCAAAACGTAAAATAAGTTCTTTTTCCTTTCCCCATTGCTTATGGACTTTTACAGTACCGGAATAAATAAAATAAATGTCCGTCATGTTAGTCCCTTCTGTAAAAAGTCTTTCGCCTTTTTTTACATGCAGGCTCTTTCTATGCGCATCAACAGCAGGTAACCATTCTTTTAAACATAGCTTACACAATGGGCAGGTTTTTAAATCACAATCATTTTTATTCTTTTTCATGAAATAAGAGATTTAGAAAATAATCTTTTCAGTTTGTTGTGCTAAAAATTTATGAAATTTTATAGATAAAGAATTAAAAATATTGATCAACTCTTCTCCTTTTTCGGTAACGATAGCATTCCCGCCCCCTTTACCTCCTCTGGTAGAAATAACCAAAGGTACTTTTGCATTATTATTCATTTCGTCTATCAGCTGCCACGCTTGTCTGTAAGACATTTTCATGGCCAATGCTGCCTGACGTATCGAACCTAATTTCTGTATTTTCTCTAAAAGCTCTATCCTACCCTTCCCTACTAACTTTCCTTTGGTTGAGTTGATCCAAAATCTCCCATCAATCTCTAACTTGAGCGTTCTTTTTTTAGCAGCCATTATTATATTATTTTATCAGACTAAATCTTCAGGGGAATTATAATTGCTAAAATATTTTTCCCAGCCACCTGGGAGAGATAAATATTTTGTGTTTAAAGACTCCAATACATACATCATACTATGCTTTTTCAATCGTTGCTGTTGATATAAAGTATATATGTATTTTAATCCTTTTGATAAATAAACACCGCATAAAGGTTCTACTGTTTGTTCATTTTTGAACACAAGAGCTTCGTTTTCATTATTATTTGCAATAGCTTTCTTATAAAGATCTTCTACTACTAATGTTTGCATAGCAAGCATGTCACATGCTAACACAAATAAATCGTCTGAAGGAACTACATTATAAACAGATAATATTCCACGCAAAGGACCTCCTATATTTAGTTTATTATCATCTTCAATAAGTAAAGACTGATCAAAAATATCCCTGTAACTATTTTGCTGTTGCTGATTAACAGATAATACAACAGGAATATTCAAAGAACTTAATTTATTAAAAGCCAGTTGTGCCCAGGAAGATTTTTCCTTTTGAAGCATTCCTTTATCGGTGCCCATTCTGATACTTTGTCCTCCGCATAGGATTACACCTGTCATAATTTATTTTTTGTCTGAATTTGGATTTGGGACGCTTGGATGGATTTATTGGATTTTAAAAATCCGCAAATCTTTATAATCCCCCAAATCCACCTTCAGAGATTCTTAATCGTTTCCATGTCGCATTCCTTCTGCCACTTTAAAAATATGAATGATGTAAGGAAACAATGCATCCATTGTTTCTTCTGCACCTCTCGTCGATCCTGGCAATGTTAGTACCAATGTTTTGTTAATGAAACCCGCTACACCACGGGATAACATAGCGTAGGGAGTGCGTTGTTGTCCATAATTTCGTGCCGCTTCCATAATGCCTGGTATTTCTCTATCAAATAATGGAGTGATAGCTTCAGGTGTTATATCTCTTGCTGATAAACCCGTACCTCCTGTGAAAATAACAAGATCATACCCTTCATTACTTAATTGTTTTGCTTTATCCTGTATTTGTTCAAACTCATCTGGAATGACAACATATAAAGCTGTCTTTAATTTTTGCCGTTGCAATTTTTGTACGATTGCTTTACCTGCTGAGTCTTGTTTACTACCGCTGGCAACACTATCAGAACAAACGATCACAGAACAACGAAGTCCATTTACAGACTGATCATTATATTGCGATTTACCACCCTTCTTACTTACTAATTTTATTGTTGAAATTTCAATCTCCTTATCTATTGGTTTCAGCATATCATACATCGTTAATGCAACAACAGATGCACCATGCATCGCCTCAACCTCTACTCCTGTTTTATAAATGGTATGAACCTCAACATTGATCATTATTTGTAGACCTTCGACTAAATAAGTAATAGCTGCATATTCAATTGGTAACGGATGACAATCAGGAATTACATCGCTAGTTTTTTTCACCGCCAACAAACCCGCAGCACGCGAAAATTCAAACACATCCCCTTTAGGTACTTTTTTATTTTGCACAGCATCAATCGTTTCTTGTTTGGAAACTTTTACAATAGCCGTTGCCACTGCTTTACGTAAACTACTCACTTTATGTGTAATATCAACCATGCTATCTATTTTGTTTCCATTGATGTGTATCGTCTTCAAATATTTCTTTACCCCAGACAGGTAGTTCGGATTTTATTCTTTCTGCCACTTCCTCGCAGGCATCAATAGCTGCTTTGCGATGAGGTGAAGATGTGAATACGAACAAACAAATTTCACCGGCAGCAACAGTACCCAGACTATGATAAATATGCATACAGGTCAATGGATATTTTGCAAAGATCTCTTCACGTATCTCGTGCATTTTTTGCAGTGCCATTTCTTCGTATGTGGTGTATTCTATCGCTGCTACTTTTTTATCATTAATTATATCAGTCCTCACTTGTCCTAAAAAAATACTATGCGCACCAATGGTAGTCTTGGGTTGGTGCTTTTGAATACTATCTCCAATAAAGGAAGAAGCAATGGCACCTTGGACAAATATGTTTGCTATTTTTTTATCCGACATTTTCTGCGTGGTGCTTTTTCCAGTTAACAATTCCTCCGTTCAGGCTATATATTTTTTTCGTTGTGCCAAAGTGATCAAACAATTGTTGCGCCGCTTGCGCACTTCTTCTACCCGTCTGACAAAATATTACAATTACCTCATTCGTCAAATCATCAAACGATTGCGGCAATTGAGCCAAAGGAATATTGATATTTTTAAAACCATTTATTAAAGGCAGTTCTCCTTTTTCGCGCACATCAATAATTTGTGTGTTGGCATCAGTCAATAAATTACCAAATTCAGTTGGTTTAATATTAAATGAAGTCGTTTTTTTTGTTGAACAGAAAAATTCATAATCCATCGCGGCAAATGCATCTTCATCTTTCGGAATAAATGAATTTGTTTCAGGCCGTGACGAAATAGTAAACTGATGTGATTGATTGGTTAATGCATTGTAGGTTAACAAAGTATTTATCACTGGTGTGCCAATACCTGTAATTAATTTGATCGTTTCATTCGCTAACATTGCTCCGATGATACCGGGCAAAACACCTAATACGCCTGCTTCTTCACAGTTTAAAATTGTATTATCAGGTGAAGAAAACAGATCACGATAATTGACCTTATTTTCTCCATGATTAAATATAGCCACCTGTCCTTCAAATTGAGAAATACCGCCATACACCAGTGTTTTATTTAATAAAACACAAGCATCATTAATTAAATAACGGGTGGCAAAATTATCTGTTCCATCAATCACAATATCATACGGTATAATAATTTCTATGGCGTTCTGATTGGTTAGCCTAGTGTTGTAAGGAATAATATCAATATCAAAATTTAATTGCTCCAATGCAAAAGCAGCCATCACAACTTTTGATGAACCTATATCATTCGTCGTATATAATATCTGACGATGCAGATTATCTAATGAAACAATATCATCATCCACAATACCAATTGTTCCAACACCTGCAGCCGTTAGATATTGCAAAGCAGGACATCCCAATCCACCCGCACCAATCACCAACACTTTCGCATCCTGTAATTTTTGCTGACCTGCTTCTCCAAAACCTTTTAGCAGAAGCTGTCGCTGGTATCGTTCAAAATTTTCACCCATGTAATTATCCTCCTGAAAACGGCGGCATTATTGCTACCACATCATTATCATTCAACATTGTATTTTTTGTAATCATATTTTTATTAACTGCTATTGCATATTTAATTTTTGCTATCGCAGGATATATCTTATTCAAATGAACAGTCAATTTATCTGTATCACTGATATCTTTTATTACAAGATTATCTTTTGCAATGATCTCTGTCAACTGTCCGAATATAAAAATATTTACCTGCATCAAATATTTATTAAATGTACTTCTACAATCTCGCCTGCTACATATGCCTTCTCTTCTTCGGATAAACAGATCAGACAATTAGCTCTGGCAAAAGAACTTAAACGAAATGACTCTTGTCCATCCAGTAGATCCACTTCATTTTCATTACAAATTCCTTTTAAAAAATTAGTAAAAATTCCTTTTTTATAATATGGTTTTGCCAATGGTAAATGAATAGTTTTAATCATGGTCTGTAGCATTGATAATTTTTCCAATGCAGGAATTACATATTCATAAAAACAAGTTAACACCGATGAAGGATTGCCCGGCAGACCAAACACTACTTTATTTTCCTTCTTTCCAAAAAATAAGGGCTTGCCTGGTTTCTGTTTTATTTTATGAAACAGTTGCTGAACACCACACAGTGTTGCAGCTTCCACAACAAAATCATAATCGCCTACACTAACTCCACCTGTCAATAAAACAATATCACTATTTTGTAAAGCTGTTTGCAATACATTTTGCAGTGTTGGTAAATCATCTGCAGCTTTTACAACAGTTATATTATTGATATGCAATTGTTGTAGAATTGCTGTCAGCATTAATGAATTCGATTCGTACACTTGTCCGGGTTTTAATGCGACACCCGGTTCTTGTAATTCATTACCCGTAACAATAATTGTTATAACCGGCTTCGGATACACTTTTACTGTTGTTATACCGATAGCAGCTAAAAAACCAATAGCAGCAGACGATAGTAAAGTTTCATTTTCCAAAGCTATTTCTCCCGATCTAATTTCGCTACCAATTAAACGAATGTTATGTCCTTTTACTAACAGATCATCTTTTATAAAAAGCTGTTTGTTTTGTACAGTTACTTTTTCCTGCATCACCACTGTATCAATTCCTTCAGGAACTGGTGCACCGGTAAAGATCCGTACCGCCTGCTGAGATGCAACAATTATAGACGCATCACCACCGGCAGCAACTTCACCACTTACAATTATTTCTCTTTTTTCCAGATGATCATCAAAACAAAATCCATACCCATCCATGGCTGATTGCCTGAACGCAGGAATATTAAGCATGGCATATACATCTTCTGCTAATAGCAATCCTACCGCATCAGACAAAGGAACTGTTATTGGCGGAAGTACTGTTATAGCATTGTGTATAATATGTTTTGCTTCTGTAACCGTGATCACTTTTTTAATTTTTATTTTTATCCGCCAATGGCAACCATGCTTCTGTTGTCGATCTGCGTAGCAATTAACTGCTCAAAATCAGCCACAAATTGTCCACCGCGTTCGGCATATTTATTTTTGATCGATCTTTGAATTAAAGCAAGCACGTCTCTACCCTCCCGCAAAGCAGTTAACAGATCTATTTCATCTTTTGAAAAAAGACAGTTCTTCATTTTACCATCTGCAGTTAAACGCATACGATTACAAGTACTGCAGAATGGTGCTGTCATAGTACTTATTACTGCGAAAGTTCCTGCATGACCCGGCACTAAATATTTCTTAGCAGTATCATTCCCTTCATCTTTTAAGCGAATGAAAGAATAATCTTGTTCAGCCTTTTGCAGTATCTGTTGCCAGGTAAAAACTTTATCACTCATCCACTTGTTACCTGTAAAAGGCATGAATTCTATAAAGCGCACATGAACAGGCGTATCTTTTGTCCATGCAATAAAATTATTTATTTCATCATCGTTAACGCTACTCATCACCACTACATTCACTTTTACATGAATACCTTGTTCGATCAGCAGATGAATATTATTCCAGACTTTTTCAAAATCATTTCTTTTTGTGATCTGATGAAATTTATTCGCGCTTAAACTATCTAGACTAATATTAACCGAACGAATATTTGATTCTTTAATAACTTCCAGGTATTCATGTAATCGAACACCATTTGTTGTTAATGTTAATGAAACAGGAAGTGCTGAAAGATTTTGAATTATGGTACCAACATCTTTACGAACCAATGGTTCACCACCTGTGAGCCTGATTTTATTAACGCCAAAATTGACAAATATTTTTGCGAGTTCCTGTATCTCATCTGCCTGCATCATTTTAGAAGAAGGCATAAAAACATGATCATCACCCGGCATGCAATAAAAGCAACGAAAATTGCAATTATCAGTCAATGATATTCGTAAGTAATTATGTATCCTGTTAAATGAATCAATAAGCATCTTATAATCTTAAATTAATTATATTAAAATAAATAAAATATTAAATTATAATGTTATTTTTATAAATATACATATTTTAAGTCGTAAAATATTGTATTAATAATATTTTTTAATAAATAAATTAACTAAATTGTTAAATAATATTATATATT
>DATHNB010000326.1:0-3723 GCA_035486495.1 Ferruginibacter sp.
GATATAGTGCGTTCGTGTACCCGTTACTGGTAGTACTTAGAATAATAGGATCTGCAGTCAATTTTTCATGACGCAACATAGCGACTAATAATAAATTAATATCTGCGACAGAACCATTTTTATCTTTAAAAGTTTGCTTGATAGGTTTTGTCAGCCAAATGCCATTCTGATCAGTGCATTTAATATTATTTTTTACATAATAATATATGCTTTTCGCTTTTTCGATATCTGATGAGCTTGCGGCTGTGATCAATTTCATATCATCATTCAGCCAATTATTATCATTATCCAATGCATTACCAAAATTATCAGACTTTAATAAATCATCGCTCGTGCCTTCCCATGACCCCATATAATTATGAAGATCATAAGTAGGAAATTGTATACTTGCTAACTGAAAATCGATCTTTGCTATATGGTTGCCGATCGATGTAGTGAATTTTTCTTCTTTCAACGCAGGCACATTTCGCATGACCCATTTATAGTCCGTAGCATTACCGTTTAAAGCATTCATGTTACCTCCTGAATGCAGCGTATATGATTCGCTGTGAAGAAAATCTGTTTTTTTATAAAATGGTTCATATCCCTGGGTAAGAAATACATATTTATAGTACTCAGGAATATCTGCTTCATATTCACTCCACACTCTTGGATATGTCCCCTGGAAATCCCATGGATACAAATAAAACACATAATAGGATCTTATTGTGTATGAATATTCAATAATTGATCCTTCCTTAACTGCCGGTAAAGTAAATTTCTTTGAAAAATGGTATTTATCTTCTTTCACATCAAATACTGCTGAATTGCTAAGCTTAGTTTCTACTACTTTTCCATCTTCCAAATTGTAAGTAATTGCTTTCAGTCCCTCCAATTCTTCTCCCCTACCATCCTTTACATACAAAGGAATTTTTACGTCAGCCAATTCAAAACCATTCTTATTAATAATTTTAAGGCGACGCTGATGTTTGTATACTATAGAAAGTCCTCCATCACTATTTGCTTCAAAAGTTGTACTACCCATGTCGGCAATAATAACGCCGTTGGCTGAAGTGTCTATATTAAATTTTGATATATCAAAATCTTCTGGTGCTACATGACCAAATCTTACAGGACATTTATCCTGCGCCGATGCTACAAATACAGATAGTAATAAACTAATAAAAACCGGGACAGATCTAATAAACATAGTTAGAGGTTAAGGATATTAAAAAACTAAAATAAGAACTTTCTTTCGAAATTAAATAGGGAGATAAGATTATTGTAATTTTAATACCAGAATGACCATAAATCAACAGACAAATATTATTAAAAATTATGCTGCGACACTGGGCTTTAATTTTTGTGGCATTGCAAAAGCTGTACAGTTAGAAGCAGATGCAAAGCGATTGGAAAGCTGGCTGAATAAGGGCATGCACGGCACTATGCAATACATGGAGAATCATTTTGATATGCGTATTGACCCTACTAAATTAGTGCCTGGCGCAAGATCTGTTATCACTTTATTATTAAATTATTTTCCTGCGGAACAACAACATAATAATATTCCTAAAATTGCCAAGTATGCTTATGGTGATGATTACCACGAAGTAATAAGAGAAAAATTACGTTCCTTATTACAACATATAAAAGTAAATATCGGCGAAGTAGAAGGTCGTGGTTTTATAGATAGTGCACCTGTTTTAGAAAGAAGTTGGGCCAAGAGAAGTGGCTTAGGATGGATCGGTAAAAATGGAAACCTTATCCATAAGCAAGCAGGTTCCTTCTTTTTTATTGCTACGCTGATCGTTGATCTTGAATTGGATTATGATCAGTCTTATGTTAAAGATTATTGTGGTTCTTGTACCAGATGTATTGATGCTTGTCCTACTGATGCAATTTTGCCTGATAAAGTTATCGATGGAAGCAAGTGTATCTCCTACTTTACAATCGAATTAAAAGAAGCATTGATACCCGATGCGATGAAAAATAAATTTAACGACTGGATGTTTGGTTGTGATGTTTGTCAGGATGTTTGTCCGTGGAACAGATTTGCTAAACCTACTAACGAGATCAATTTTAAACCAATTCCTGAAATACTTAATTTTTCTACCAATGATTGGGAAGATCTTACGGAGGAATCATTTAAAAATATCTTTAGATCTTCTCCTTTAAAACGTAGTAAATGGAAGGGAATTAAGCGAAATATTCATTTTATAAAAACCGGCGAATAATTTAACAATTATCAATACTTCGTTATTGAATTTGTATGGTAATTTTACAGTCAAATAATTAAAAAAACTAAATTAGATAAACATGAAAAAAGTATTTTTATTAGCTACTGTTGCATTATTAGTAACAGGCGTAACATTCGCAAGCAACACACATAAGAAAAAATGTTGCCATAAATCTTGTTGCCATAAAGGTGAAAAAGCCGCGCCTGCAACAAAATAGAAAAAATTAAATCGCATTAAAAAAGGGAACTGATCAACGTCGGTTCCCTTTTTTAATTGGATCTGCTTTCTTTTGTCTATGCAATTTTTCAACGGTTATAAATTCTTTAGGATTAAAAAAGAACTTATAGCAGACATAAAAAAGAGGAAGGTTTGCCATTACCAAAAACAGCTGCAAATGAGTAACAATAAATACTATAAAAAGCAATGCGCTGGTTAAAATGCTTCCCCAGAGCCTTTCGTTATCAGCTTCGCAGCCAATATCTATATAAAAATTCTCCGTCAATGGCTCATTGATGTAAAATGGTTTTGATAAATGAAAACCGTTTTTCACAATGATCTTTACAGGCAATTTATCTGCAGATATAATTAAGGGGCTTTGTTCTTTTAATTCATACAGATCATGATCATTAATCACTACCCAAAGCGTTAATACACGCAACAAGAGCTGCCTTTCGCGCAAGATGATTATAAAGGGTTGTTTTGGTATAGCTGTTTCTTTATACTAATGTAGTTCATTTTTATTTTATTGACTATCAGGATATGGGAAAGTTATCTCAAAGAGTATCAAGTTCTATAAACCGCAAAGTACGCGGAGTTATCGCAAAGAAGCCGCAAAGGAAGACTTAGCGTTCCTTTGCGGCTTCTTTGTGTTCTTTGCGGTTAAATATCATTGTGTACTTTCCTATATCCTCATAGTCAGTTTTATTTTTATGGGCAGAATAAATACTAAAATGAACGTGTTACCTTTAATAAAATTTCATATAATAGACAATGACCAAATTATCTGTCAACGTAAATAAAATAGCTACGCTGCGTAATAGCAGAGGCGGCAATAATCCTGATCTTATAAAAACAGCTTTAGATATTGAACGCTTTGGATCGGAGGGAATTACTGTTCATCCGAGACCGGATGAAAGACATATTCGTTATGCAGATGTTTTTGATTTAAAGAAAGTAATTAGCACTGAACTAAATATCGAAGGCAATTGCACCGAACAGAAATTTGTTGATTTAGTATTAGCCAATAAACCTGCACAGGTAACATTGGTACCGGATGCATTGGGACAAATAACTTCTAACTATGGCTGGGATACTATTAAACATGCGACTTATTTAAAAGAAATGATCGCTATATTTAAAAAAGCAAATATCCGCGTTTCAATATTTGTTGATCCTGTTGTTGAAATGGTGGAAGGTGCTGCTGCTACTGGTACTGATAGAATTGAATTATACACTGAAGGTTATGCTAAACAATACGCCACCAACAAAGAAGCCGCTATTAAGCCAT
>DATHNB010000327.1:0-6940 GCA_035486495.1 Ferruginibacter sp.
ACCGAAGATATTTAAGACTAAAGGCTTTGTTTGATATAGAGTTTCCTGAAGAAAAAGTAAATGAAATGATGGCTAAAAATTGCTATTATAGCATTAACGGAGATTTAGAAATACTGGATGTATCAATTATTCATCTTTAAATAAGTATAATTGAAGTGATAGTTTGATACTACCACTTTTTTATTAACTTACTTTTGTCTTGACTACACATTCACCTTAAGTCAGGACTGCTTAAAGTCTTATGTCGTTTATCAACCTTCCAACCATATTTTTTTAAGTCTTGTTCAACAGTCTTTTTATTGCTTGTATATTTTACGTACTCTTTTAGAGATACCTCAAAGCTATCCTTAGCTTCATACTCATCGTTTCCGTATCCATATAAATCTAAAGCGGGAGAATAGACAACATGAACATTGTTATCAATAAAAGTAAATAAGGATAGTTTAACGGATACGCCGTGAGCGGGGAATTTCCCTTCCATTACTAATTTAGCCATAATCTTAATTCCTATATCAAGCAATTTAGTTAAAAACTTTCAAAACTTTTAAATTTTAAACTTTTAGATTTTTAGAATAAAATAAGGCTGTAGAATAAGATAATAACTAAGACCGCATCCTTACTGCCAGTCGGCGGTGCTATTGACCGAACGAAGTGAGATAGCAATATAGAACTGGTAATCCTTTTCCCTTTATCTTAGCTGCAAAATAAATTTAAATAATACATACCAATAATGATTAAAGGAATACCAATAACCATATAAATGATAGGATAATCCGTAATGTACATATTAAAGAATCTAGTTGTAAATCCAGCAATAAAACAATAAGCACCAATTAGAAGAAAAATAAAAATTGCAACTAAGAATAAGAAACTATCATGAATATCGCAGATAAAAAAGATAAATGGGACAAAAGAGAATACAACGTTTCTTTTGGGACATGTATTATAACTGGTCTTTATCTTCTTGCAACGATTGGGATTTTGTATAAAACTAACGAGGCTATCAAAGAAGCACATAATAATTTCGCAACATCTAATGAGGCTCTTATGCAGGGCAATAGAATCGGTATATCTAATTGGGATAGCTCCTTTATAAAGTGGGATAGCACTTGTACCAAGGGATATTCTATTATCACCTTTAATATTTATAATATTTCTCCAAGACCAATTAATGTAAAGTGGGCTATGTTTGGAGTTCGGTATGGTATTACCGACACGAAAGAGTTTTTTAAAAGTGGCGATAGTATACTTATAGATACCAATAGTCTTGGATATGTAGTTCCTGCATTGTCTTCTTACGATCTGAGTCCCAGTTTTTCTCCCAATTATTCTCCTCAATTTGATTATAAAATAATCAATACACACAAAACTGCGGATTGCATGTTTAAAGGAATAAATACATTTATGGGCGTTGTTTGCTACACTAATTATATAAATGACAGCAACAAATATTATGTATTCTCTGTTAATGTAGACTCCACTAATATAGAATACGTAGAAGTAAGAAATCGAAATGGTTGGCATGTTATTTCTAAAAAATTCGTAATGGAAGATGTTGATAAATTGAATCAAAAATACTTTGATAGTATTAGTTGTAAAGCTAAAAAATTGCTTTGCAGATTGGAACAACGCTGATATGGTAATCATCTTTAAGATAGAAGGTATGATTGTTCTACGCTAAGTTCTACGCTTAAATCTTCGCTCGTGGCAAGGGAAAAACAAAATACAGTGGTTTGCCTTGTGCGCCATTTTAACATAAAATTTTCTTATATGTGTTTTTGTAATTCCTTGTAGCCGATATTGCGATTTTTTAGGGTTGTCTTTAGTTTTATTAACTGTCTTTCAACCCTAAAAAATCGCAATATCGGCTACGGCCTTAAATTTTTGAAGAAAATTTAAACACTAAAGAAGATTACAAAAATTTATATAAGACATATTATGTCTAAGCAGCTTTGCCTGTGGGAAGGGAAAAAATTTAATTTGGCGTAGCCTAAATTTTTTTATGTAGCGTGGCGGCTAGCGTGGGGAAGCGCAAGGGCTGTGCGGATTTTCCTTTATTTGTTTTAAAAAAAGCTGCGGAGCGTGCGAGTTGAAAACGAGCTAACATTCGCTAAGATAAAATAAAAATACAGCATTATTAGTGTCGTAATGTGCCAACTCTTAAATTCAAGCACGGTGTTTTATTATCTTCAAGTGTCGTTGTGCCTAGAGATACACCATCAATTTCAGATTCATCATTAATCAAAGTCATATGATTAAGGTCATATCCGCTTTGTATAAGAAATTCCCTTAACTGACTTGTGAAAAGAGGAGCATTACTATTAGTTGTTTTGCCAAATAGTATAACCTTACTCGTAATGTTGCTATCCGCTCTCATTTTTTCAATTTTTCTTAAAATAAATCCCTTATAAACATCTCCTAATTGCCATTCTTGATCTGCTTGAATAGTAACATCCCCCAATGATTGGATTCCACTATTAGGAGCATTATTTTGAAATCCACGACCACCACTATCTATTTTTTGAATATAGGTAGTGCTATTGATTATTTCAAACTTGGCTTTGCCTGAATCAGCAAATATTTTAAAATTGGAATGATTGATGCGATATTTTAGAAATAAAGCTTCTAATTCTTTCTTAAGAGCAATACTATCTTTAGATGATAAGATAGTATTGTTATTTATTATCAGCTTTCCATTGTTATCTCTAAAGTTTACAGAAGAAGTTTGAGAGTAAACATTGCAACAAAGTATAATTGTAATTGATAGGAGAAATGTACGCATTTAATAAAAGTAGTAAAATTTTACTACTTCATATCAATATTCATAGTCCCATTATTATCTCTCAAGTTTATGCTCTTGTTTGAAGGAGAATCAATCGGTATATTAGTTTCTGCACCGAATGGAAGTTTATTGTGTTTACCATTGAATATTAAATATATAAAACCTATTAATAGGATAGCTACTACCATAATAGTAAATGCTTTAGTTCGTTTATTTTCCATCGATTCACGTAATTCTGAAATCCATCCCATTTGTATAATTTTTAATTACGCAAATGTAAAGGAATAACAATGAGGTTAAAATCCACTTGCAGATTACGACCACTTGAAATTAAATACACTTTTTTATTTGCTTAAATCTACCAGACGATACGTTCGCTCGTGGCAGGGGTTTTAAAACAAATAAAGGTAAAATCCGATGTTGGCTTTGTGTGGCTGCTTAACATAAAATTTTCTTATATGTGCTTTCAATTTCCTTGCAGCCCTCTAAGGATTTTTTAATGGTAATCAAAAGCGTTAGCGATAAAGTATTTTTACCATTAAAAAATCCTTAGAGGGCTGCCGATTTATTTTTTTGAAGAAAAAATAACCATGAACAGAGACAAATTGAAAATTCATATAAGATGTCTTATGTTATTTTGGTTGGCCGTGGGAGGGGAAAAATGGTAATTTGGCGTAGCCTACCATTTTTTGTGAAGCGAAAGCAAATGTGCAAAGAGTAGCCGAGGGCTGTGCAGTATTTGTTTTTTGTTTTAAAGCTGCGGAGCATCATTTTTGAGAGGCGTAAGCCGAACTCCCTTGGCATGTTTTTCTCTAATTGATAGATTGGTGGATCGCTATTAAAAATAGCTTCACTATCTGTTATGATTAAGCTATTAGAAAATTTAATCCCATTCAGGACATTTTATAAAAGAGAATTTAAGATCTATAAGATTTTTTTTATCACTATTGCTAAGGTGGCTACATATTAGGGGTGGACATTTGGCAGCACCACGTTCACTTCAAATTTTATTCTAGATATAGTCTCTTTTTTATCTGTATCAGATAGCTTTCCCCCGATGCCAAATGAAAGCACATTTATTCCTGCTTTACCTTCTGTTCCCTGTTCATTTGCTGTTGTAACAGCAATATCAAAATTAATTGTAGACACAGCTCTAGGAAATTCTTCATCCATATAAAATACAGTTAGCATTTTGTTTTGATCCCATTTGCCAACATGAGGATTAATTCTTGCACCGTTTTCTTTAGCAAAGTCTTGGGAATCTTTAATTCCTTTTACAATTCCTTTTAAAGTTTCAGAAATAAATTCATCAAGATTCATAGGATATAAGTTTAAAACTAAGATACATTTTTATATCCAATGGTGTGCGGCCAAGACAGCTAAAGCAATTGCAACTAATATTCCTACTATTGCCCAATTGCGACCATTTTTAGTTATTTTTTTCATTTCCTTATCGTCTTGATTAACTGATATAGGACTATTGTCGCCATAAGTAACATTCGAATTATTGTAAGTATGATTAATAACTGTACTCAAGGGAGGATTTGATTTATTTAGCTCTGATTTTTGCATTATAATAGGAGATTCGTGAACACTCTCTTTCTCTTCCAATTTAGATTCGAATGAATTAACATAATCTATATTTTCTTTATGTACTTTAGATTCTTTTAATTCCGGATAGATATATTCCATATCCTTAGCATTCATATTTTTTATGATATCTTTTTTTATTTCTTCATTTATTTTATTATTATTTAAAAATGAAGCTATAAAAAGCCTTTGAAATTTTAATAAATAATCTGTGTATTTAGAATTATCATATTGAGGATATTTTTTAGGAATTGAAACAAAAGCTTCAATAGATTTCACTTTTGTTTCAATATCAGAATGATTAGGGTTATCAAAATCAGCTTCTATTATAGGCAAAAATCCATTTTTTAATAGTTCAATGAATTCTATTTCTTCCAAAGGGACAACAACTTTTATAATTTCTTCTATTTTGCCCAAAAATTCATTTTTTGATTCTTCGTCCATTTTATTGTATAATAAATTAAATTTTCATCTAAGATAAGGTTAAAACACCTTAAAAGTAGGAGGGTTTCACCCTCTTTTGCTTAATATAAAAATCGTTACATTTACAGCCATAAAATATTGTTAGCGTTAGCTAATTCTTGTTGCGAAAACTACGACATTTTCAAGTGACCAAGAATAGAGTTAAACGCCTGCGCATAGCGTGGGCTATTAGCCTGTTTGGTCATGGGGATGTCGTAGTCCCTCGCACAGATAGCTAGTACGTCCACGCTATCTGCATTTATAACCTGCCTAGGACTGCGGTAATCTAACTTTTACTTACGTGAAATCATTAAACGTAGTTCTCTTAACGATACTGTCGGTATCGGTTATGTTATTATCCTGCAAGAAGTCTGCTCCTAGCACGCCAACACAACCAGCTTATACAAGACTAGATACCATAACTACTACTATTTCAGTTTCCGCTATAGTTGGAAAGAACTCTAAAGGTCAATGGATAGTTACTTTAAGTAGTTCAATGAATCCTTTTTACGACAGCTTAACGGTATTAGGGACGTTGACATACAACGTTTATGATGGCGGCACTTTCAAGTATTCTCAGCTAGATCAAAATTCAATATTAGGAAGTAATACAGTTGATATCCTAACAGGAACACTGGCAAGCCCTAATGTTCAATCAGTTCAATATGCAATGCAATCGTGGCATTCATTCGGCACTATAGATTATATTCCAAACTTTCAATATCAACAATAATGAAAAATATAAAAACTATTATAACGATAGGATTTATAATTATATCGTTTAATTCATTTTCACAAAGACACGCAGAACAATTACCTTATGATTATACGGTAATAGATAGTTCTGTAAGTTTAGATAATCATGCTGTATCTAAATCTAATTTTTATTGGGGATCTGATTTAAAATACGCTGTAGATATATTCGCAGGAGTATGGCAGGAGAGTGTTCGCAATAGAAAAGAAAGCGAAATGTACGACAGAGAAGAAGAACATTCTATTGAAAAATTGGCTGCTATAAAAACGCAATACAATGGTTATACTTCATACCCTGATAGTATAACAGAAGGATGGCATAATGTAATTGTAACCGATAATGTAAATTTTTGTAAGAATGCAAAAGTTCTTGTGAAAGATAATAAAGTTCAAGACTTTGTAATAGATGACTGGATTCATGTACCTGTATTATCTATGGGAAGTCAGCACATCAAAAAAGGATTCATTACATTATCAATGCAGGACTTTAACGGAGAACAATTAGCAATAATGGATACTTATTTTGTTTATGATTTGGATGCTCCGGCAATTACAACAACACCTTCACAGCCCGGCTATATTTGCTTTTGGTCTAATGAAAGTAGATATTACCAAATAATCATAAAAGTAGAAGACGAAAGATTAGATAATCTAACACAGCAATATGAAAATGAACCGCCTTGTTTCTCAAAAGGAATGGTTTGCAGAATGTACAAACCAGGAGTTTATAATTTCATAGCCCTAGGGCGAGGAAGTAAAAAATGGAGAGGAGCCTTTAGAATAAAATCAGGAATGTGTACCAGATATAAATTAGGAGATTAAATTACTTACTATACTGAGCAATAAAATAGAAAATAGCATATATAAAATACCCTGCTGATACTGTATATAGTATATAACTTGTATAGCCAAGTAACCTATTTATAATTCCTATGACTCTATTGTCTTTTTCTTTTATATTATCAAATTTATCTTTTCGAAATCCCCATGATTTTATAGTCATATCATATATTTCATGCAAGGCATCATCTACAGATTTTTCATTAGATGCATGACTATTTTCGGGTAAACTATCGAGGTTGTTAATTAGTTTTCCCCTACTTAGTTTAGAAGTAAATGTTATATAAAGAATTAAACCTATTCTCCAAGCAATAGTATATAAAATTCTTCCTATTACTCCAAATAAAATCGAATAAGCTAAACGCTTAAGAATAAATGCTATTTCAGATTTGGGTATGAAAGAAATTTTATCATTATTGGAAACAATAAGAAATATAGCACCCGTAGATAATCCAACAATCCAAACAATAACACTATCTAAGAAATCATTAAATTTAAAAGCCTGTTCTAATG
>DATHNB010000328.1:0-5091 GCA_035486495.1 Ferruginibacter sp.
TAAGGAGCGAGTGTATTTTCATCTTGTTTGTCTTCAGGTAATATTAGTGTATCTCCACTAATAAATGCAGGATACGAACCGAGCGTATTATTGCCTGCTTTATATTTACCTATCCAATCTGTTATTAAGACTTTATCTTCAACATCAAAACCTATGTGAATATGTCGATTTAATTTTTTATTTACCCAAGTACCTTCAAAAATTTTTTTAGCTAATTGAATTTCTTTTTTCGTTTGCGCCTTACTGTTGGTATTAGTTAGGATGATAAATATAAGTGTTACTATTATTTTCATTTCGTTTAATTAATTATGATAAATACTGTGGGTATTTACAATTGATGAACTGCATAAATAATAACAGCACCTTTATTCCTACCAGTAGTTGACCCCGGAGCTTGAATTTCACATCCCGGAAAAAAGTGAAATTCATAAGGCTCACGTCCAAAAGTTCGCTCAAAAGTAAGAGGATAGGTAAGTTCAGTGTAACTATGAACTTCTATTACTTGCCCCTTTTTTACAAATCCTGATTTTATCATCGTATCTATATCAGCAGGACGTACGTGAATACAACCATGAGATTCTTTTAAATCAAAAGGTTTTTCTAAAGTAGTTGAAATCTCATTAACAGGGGTGGTATGAACCATATCCCCAACTGTGTATTCGTTTTTATCAAGTTCGAAATTGCCATTTAAGTCTGTAAAATATTGAATAGTTGTGTGACCAAAATCATCAAGAACCCATTTGTTAGGAACAGTACCGGGAACTTTTGTTGTGGTTGCAGAAGAATATAATTGCGAACAATAATTTTCGATATCTTCTTTTATTTCGGATTCACTCATACCATTTCTATCATTATTAAATTTAGAAAGATCTATCCAATTGCCTGCAGGATTAATTTGTACCACTCCGTTTATTACGCGCATAGGGGTTCCCCATCTTACAGCACTCCAATAATGGTAACGCTTACTGCTGAACCAGTCGATTGATGCTATTACATATCGCCCCATCGTGGTTGGTGTAGGAGGGTATCTGTCTCCCCTGCTAACAGTAGGTTTGTTAGGGCCTCCACGTCCTGCGAATTCAGCAATTTTTATATACTGCAATTTTTTCATAATAATAAAAAAATATTAAAGGGCAATTCAAACAAAGCAATATAAGTAGGCACATAAGTAACCTATATAAGCACTGCTTATAATTGAATTGCCCTAAAATAATTTAATCCAGATTAACTATTCTGGTCAAATTCCAAGTTAGCATTTCCTTCTTTAGTGCTCTTTGGAGAAATAACGATAGACAACGTGTACGGCGTCTCGTTAGCAGAATTGAAAGAAGATGAATAGTAAGTAATAGAACTGTCTTTGTAGTCAGTTTCTACTAATTTTCCTTCATCGTGTGTGTTGTACAAAGTAAGCTTAGCGTCGAAACGATTGCGACTGTTCGCATACTTTTCGAAGATAGCTGTTGTACCATCTTTGCCTTCGATTGTGAAACGTGCGTCTGCATTAGTTGCATAAGCGGTTACTCGGTTGTAACTGTCTTTTGGTTTTGTAGATTCAAAAGATGCTTGAAGAACATTGTACTCCTTACCATCAATAGTAAGACGAGCCAATTTGCCTGCTGTTGTAGCCATAACAAAATTGTTTTAGGGTTTGATAAAAAATAATTACGATGCAATAGTAGAAAGTATTTTATTACCAGCCAAATATCTATAGTTAAAATTATTATTTATTTAAACAATCGCTTGCGGCAAAATCGTGCATGCGCGAAAGGCATTTAAGGCCATACTCATTCATCTCATTATCCTGCAAATAACCAAAGGTGTTGGTGAACACTTCGTCAAACCCAAATAAGCTAAAATCAATTTTATGTATCGGCAACATGGAAGCATCTTTTTTGAACTTGTATTTTTTCCAGGTGGCTATATCATCAATTACAGATATGATACGGATACGTTTATTATATGTAGCACCTTCACCCCAAATGCTTTTATTTACAGCGCCATTTTGCAAATGAAACAAGCGTGAAACGAATTGTGCAAATGCGGGGTTTATATGTTTTCGTGTATGATAGGAGGTGAAAAAAGCTAGTGTAGAAGCAGATTTTATTGCGTTAACGCTTTCCTGCAGATCACGCTCCAATGTGTCAAAATTATACTGTTGTGGAAATGGGGCAAAAGAAAAATTCATGCTGCTAATGAACAGCAATTCACTTACCATGCCGTTTTCGGTAACAGCATTATCATACTCTTTGGATAGTTTTTCTATAAAGAAATCTTCTGCATCAAAAGCATTTATAATGGTAATTTTATTTTGCATACTAGTTTTGATATGCTGCTAAGTTAGCAAATCAGAACCGTATTCATTTTGCAGGTATAGTATCTTTAGAATACAGATCGTTTAATAAAGTATCTGATGGTGCATATTTTATAAAAGGGGCATTATCAAGATATTGCCACTCAACATTGCTGTAACCGAATAATTTGGCATTTTGTATTTTGGATAAAAAGACAAGCCATTCCGAATTTTTATCATTAAAAGCGGGCCGCTGATAACTAATGAAATATAATTTTTCTTTAAAAGAAGTATCGCCTTTTAATAGTGTGTCAATTGAAGCCGCTACTAAATAGAATGGCGCTTTTTCTTCATCATGCATCATGCTATCGATAGATATAATTTTGCAAGCTGCAACCAGTGTACTTTGTTGGAAGGCTGAATCTCCACTTTTATTATTTTTTTGTATAGCCGGATGAAACAATGAAGTGTCTTTTGCTGCAAAAAGGTCTTCACTAAATTTTGCCGGAACATTGTTTGAATGTTCATTACAAGATGACATTATGAAAATGTAAGCAATAAATGCAATAGCCAGATAAATACTTCTATTCATAAAAGTGGTAAACAAAATACAAGACCTGATATTTTCAGGTCTTGTATTGATAATAATTATTGTAGCTAAGAATTAGTTCTGTTGATATTCGGTGTTCCACTCAGCATTAGCGTCATCACCTTTATGTCCGTCTAATTTAATAACGAAACTCTTTGCAGGGAAATAAGGAGTGATGTGAATATCAAGCCAGATGCGATCTTTTTGTAACTGATCTTGTTCGAAGCGCAAGATCTTAAATTTTTCAATTAGATTGCTTGGGCCCTTTATACTATCTAAATAACGTACAATTTGACTACGTAGATCAGCTTCTGATTTTGTGTTCCAGTTTTCAAAAGCCCTGCGGTTTAAAAAATCGAACAGTACTTTAGTGATATGATCAAATACTCTTACAACAGAATAAGTTTGCAAGCCAATATTATCACCATTAAATAATGTTTTAGCGGAGAATGCCATTACTTTTCCATACTCATTTACCATAGGCACCAAACCTAATTTTTCAAGGTGTGATATTTCTGATTTTTTAAGATCGAAACGTACGGAATCAACTTCATTTAATCCGCCATGTTTTTTACCGGCTGTTACCTGGCTCATCAATGTATAATGCATTTTGCCTGCAAGTGAACTTGCACCACCTATAAATACATCTTCTTCTTCGCCAACTTCTTCAGCTTTTCCTCTGCCTACTAAATAATTGCAGGTCATAATAGCATTGCTTCTGTGAGCTTCGCCACCAGTAAGGTTTGCAGAGTTAAACATTTCAACAATATCATCAGGCTTGTCTAAATTGGCAAAATCTGTAACTAGCATTACCTTATTTTCATAAGCTAACTTGGCCCATTTTTCTACTACTTTATTTGAACCTAAATAGCCAGGTACAACTAATATGGAATAGTTTTCACGGAGATCAAGTTTATCGTAATGTTGTTTTAATTCTGCTCCTATATAGTCGATGAACATTGTGTTATCAAGATCTTTCAATTGATCATGCGTAGCATTCAGAATTGTAAGGTTAGTAACTTTATCAGATTCTGTATTTTTATAAAACTGAGCTACCGTGCGATAAGCTGTTTCTAGCTTGCGCGTGAGGCCAAGTGTTTTGCGCACGTTTGTTTTTAAAGTTTTTTCAGCTGACTCAGATTCATTTTTGCACTTAGCGATCATGTCAATTACATTATCACTGCCTTGCAAAATTCCTATCCAAAGATTTAATTTTTTTAAAAGATCTTCACGATCCTGCTTTTTATCATTTTCTGTAAGAAAGATTTCTTTACGGGCTTTTCTTTCAGGATTAAGATTAGCAACGCCATCTATAGTGCTTTCAAGAAAAGCAAAACCACCAGCTTTGGTTAGTTTTTGAAGTGATCTTTGTAATTCGGTTGGTTCAACAGCGAATTGAGTGTCAGCATTTGCTGAATTTGCTTGATTTTTTGCCATGGGGAAAGTATTAATATTTTTATTATTTACTATTTTCTAGTTCGTGTACCATTTGTTTTAATGCTTCAACCATATCATTTTTGGTTTCTTCATTTGCTAACATAGACTGTAATACCTTGTTAACCTTTAGCTGTTTCATAATTTTACCATACTGTTCTTGTTGTATGTTTAGATTATTAAGGAAACCGCTTTGCTTAGTTAAACTTTTAGGAGTAAAATCTCCAAGATGATTAAACTTAAGATTTTCTTTTACAGTTTGTCCATCTGCTGTTTCCATTTCTACACCAACAGCAGGTTTAAAATGTTTAAAAACATCTTCTACCGTTTTTAATCCTTTTACGTTTTCAGGTTGTACGGGATCTTCATGTGTTAATTGTGATACCAGCAAGGTTTTGTTGTGCTGGATGTCATTGATTGCTTCATTAGCGTCGACTTTTACTTCGTTGCCGCCAACGCCATAATTGAACATTGCCATAGGTTTAATGTTTATTTGATGATTGTATTTTGTTTGTTGTTCGTTGATTTCGTCTGTATCCTGAGAAATGGTTTCTTTTGGAGGATACGCTAAACGGATTATTTTTTTATAAAGGTCAATAAGTTTCATCGGATAGATTAATAGGGCATAAACGTACTACTTTTTTTATTCTGCTTTCCCCTTTTCGTTTCTAATTACTGTTCTTTTTTTGTTAAAATTTTATCCTGCTTTTTTGCTTTTATTTTTTGAACAATTATGAAGGGGTCTTTTTAATTCACTCTGTCCCTTTTTATATTCATC
>DATHNB010000329.1:0-2607 GCA_035486495.1 Ferruginibacter sp.
CAATCGAAATTGATCAGCAGCATTCCATGGGTACGCAATTTTTTTACAACCTGTGTTTATTATTTAATAACTCCCAACTAAGTCAATAATAAAGTATGATCCATATAGTTTTTAATGAGCCCGATGTAAAAGTATTAGAACAGGCCATTGCGTTAGACGAAACATTACAAGGAGAGATAATGCTGATCAGAGATGATTATGCAGTTGGTCCGCTGGATAATATTTACCTGGGTGAAGGGAAAGAAGAACGAAAAAAATGGTGGACAGATGTTTTAGCCGGTGGCGATTACGAAAGCAAAGTACAGGACGGCGAAGTGGATGATTATAAAATAGCTGCTGAATTGGTAGGTACTATGCGCCGCGATCCTGAAGAAACGATCTGGATATGGGCCGCACAAAACAAACATGATGTAAGCGGATATTACTGGTTATTAAAATACCTGCAAGAGTTCCAAAGCCGCGTGTACATTTTATATTTAAACAATCTTCCATTCATCAACGAAAAAGGAAATATCTTTTATCCAAACTGGCTATCGGAAATTCCTGCTAAAGAATTTTTAAAAGCGAAGAAATTATCAAGAGAAATAACGCTAAGCGAATTTGAAGTTGATCCTGATGAATGGACAAAGATCTGCAACGAAAATAAAGGCGTTCGTATTTTAGAAGGCGGTAAAAAATTGGTAAATGAAGATTACTCATTCTACGATGGGGAGCTAAAGAAATTTATCACAGTGGATTGGCAGAAAGCTTCAAAAATAATCCAGCAATATTTAAGCAAAGCCAAACATACTACCGGTGATGCATACTTGCTTTGGCGCATAAAAGTAATGATCGCACAAAACATGTTTGATGTGCAGGGCAAAATAGCCAATATGAAAGACTTCGAAATAAAAATGAAAAGTTAGCGTATGAAAACATTATTAAAGCTCGAAGAACTGGCGATGTTTTTTGCAAGCATATATGCCTTGCATTATTTACAAGTAAGCTGGTGGTGGTATTTGATAGTGTTCGTTGGTCCGGATATTAGCATGATCGGTTATTTAGCCGGCAATACAATTGGTGCAGCATGCTACAACCTGTTTCATCACAAAGGAATAGCCATTGCAATTTTAATGACAGGTATTTTTTTGAGTAATTGGAATGTTGAGGTGATTGGTTTGGTTTTATTTGGACATTCATCATTAGATCGTTTTGCGGGATATGGATTGAAATACAATGAAGGGTTTAAGTTTACAAGTTTAGGGAAGATCGGAAAAGAGGAATAGATTAGATTATGTGTTAGGACAGAAGGGCTACTCCTACGGAGTAGATTTCAATTTTGTTCGTTTCTTCTACAAAGGGAATGCCCCGATGGGGCAAGTGTTAAGGATGAAAATTGAATTTGAGACAATATGTTTCTTTATAGACAAAAAAGAATTACAAGGTTGAACTCCGTAGGAGTTACCTCTTTGTAGAATAACAATTTGTAGAGTGTCCTAAACTCCGTAGGAGTTTCCCCTTTATAAATTATCAGACACATAAAACCGCACCCTATGCCAAATACATATTCACAATTGTATATTCAATTAGTGTTTGCTGTAAAAAACAGACAAAACTTAATAAAGGAACCTTTTAGAGAAAGGGTAGAAAAATATATGTGTGGCGTTGCAACGGCAAGAAAACACAAACCAATATCGATCTATTGCATGCCGGATCACTTGCATTTTTTGGTTGGATTAAATCCCGATCAATCCATTGCAAACCTGGTAAAAGAATTAAAACAGAGTAGTAACAATTTTATAAACGAAAATAAATTCACGAATATAAAATTCAACTGGCAAGAAGGATATGGTGCTTTTAGTTATTCAAGATCGGCAGTAGATAATGTAGTTCAATACATTTACGATCAACCAAAGCACCATAGAACAAAAACATTTAAAGAAGAGTATATCAGTTTTTTACAAAAATTCGATATCCCGTTCGATCAACAATATTTATTTGAGTTTTATAATTAGGTTTTAAAACAATGGCAAAAGAAAAAAACAAAGAGGAGTACCTCCACAGTGATTCCGGCATCAGCGGACAATACAAAACATGGTTTTTGGATTATGCCAGCTATGTAATATTAGAAAGAGCTGTTCCTGCGCTGGAAGACGGATTAAAGCCCGTACAAAGAAGAATTTTGCATGCCATGAAAGAAATGGATGATGGCCGCTTTAATAAAGTAGCCAATATCATCGGACAAAGCATGCAGTACCATCCGCATGGTGATGCGAGTATCGGCGATGCCTTGGTTAACCTCGGACAAAAAGATCTCTTAATAGAAACACAAGGAAACTGGGGCGATGTGCGCACGGGCGATGACGCAGCAGCAGCACGTTATATCGAGGCACGTTTAAGCAAGTTTGCTTTGGAAGTTGCGTTTAATGCAAAAACCACCAACTGGCAATTGAGCTATGATGGTAGAAAAAATGAACCGGTAACCTTGCCTATGAAATTCCCTTTGCTATTGGCGCAGGGTGCAGAAGGTATCGCAGTTGGTTTGGCCACAAAAATATTACCACATAATTTCTGTGAGCTGATAGACGCTTCTATCAAATATTTAAAAGGTAAAAAGTTTGAGATCTA
>DATHNB010000330.1:0-6019 GCA_035486495.1 Ferruginibacter sp.
CTGGCTGAAATGGTTGGCGCAACAAAAGTATTGGCGATTGATAATGATGAATGGAGTATCAACAATGCGAAAGAAAATGTTGAATTAAATCATTGTACAAAAATTATTGTAGAGTTGCATGATGCTATTCCTGTGACTGAAAAGTATGATGTGATTATCGCTAATATAAATCTGAATGTAATTATAGCGAATATGACTGCTATTGCTGCAGCTTCGCAGATAGGCACTAAAATATTATTGAGTGGGTTTTTGAAATCCGATAAAGCTGCTATTGAAGAATCTCTTGTTCAGCATGGATTGAAATATGTATCAACTTTTCAGAGAGGAGAGTGGATTATGATTATCGCAGAAAAATAATTAAATAATGAAGTAACTGGTTTTCATAAAATTAGTTACTTCATTTACATCAGCTGTTGCTGAAATGTAGCCAATATAATTATCCGGCCTTACAACAATCACAAACGATTTTGATAAACCAATTTCTTTAAAAGTATTATCGTTAGTATTATTCTTTTCAATCGACACTATATTAAAAAGGTCCTTGTCAAATTTTGTAAAATCTGCATCAGGAATATTGTATAACAGAATAGTAAAAGGTGTTGCTGATTTATTTACTAAACTATAAATAGAAACAGCACTATTATTTTGTGTTACAAAAAAATACGGAAGCCTCAATCCAGCCTTGATCTTACCAGCTTTACCTTTTGCTAAGGAAGAAGATAAATAGCTGATCTGAATTTGAGAAACTGTCAAAAACATTTGTCTGCGTACAAACCTCAACTTAGTAACCAGCGGAACAAGAAATGGCACAATGTATAATCGTAAAAACGAGTAATAAAAATTCTTTGTTATCATTGCAGCAAAAAACTTGTCGGTAGTTTTTAACAATGTCTCTGCTATAGGATTTCTTTCTTCATGGTAAGTAGCTAATAACGAAGGAGAAGCTTTCCCTTTTTGTACCAGTGCTAATTTCCACGATAAATTATAGGCATCTTGTAAGCCAGTATTCATGCCTTGTCCGCCAGCAGGACTATGCACATGTGCCGCATCTCCAGCAAAAAATATATTGTCTTTATTGAAGTGTGTTACCTTTTTATGGTGCAATTTGTAAGTAGAATGCCAGTTGGTGTCATAAAAATCCATCGGCTTTTTGATCTCTGTTTTTATATTGTTCATTATCTCCTCAAAAGGAATATCATTTCGGTTATAATACTCTTTTGGTAAAACCCCCAGTACTCTAAAACGATGATCTCCTTTTATAGGAAAGAACATCGTAATAGAACGGTCACTTAAAAATAGAGAAAGTCGTTCGGAACTTAAGCCTGCATTGACATGTGTGTCGGTTACATAAAAAACATCTTCGTAAGTGCCTCCCGTAAAAGGTACTTGCGAAAAATCTCTTACGATACTTTTGCTTCCATCACAGCCAATTAAATATTTGCATTGAAAAGTAATATCATTATTCGCTTGCGTGGCTTTTAAAGAATAATTACCGTTTTCTTTTTCAATGCTATTGATGGTTGTGTTCCATTGTACAGATCTGTTCTGCGCTAATAAATTATTATATAAAAGGGTTTCATTTTTACTTTGTTCGTACATCATCATGAAAGGAAAAGGACTTTTATTTTCCCCCACATTAACGAGGTTAACAGATCCGGTTCGCTTGCCATTTCTGTGCAATGTTATACCTCCATTTTGTTGCCCATCTGCTAATATTGTATCACTCAATCCCATTTGCTGGTAGATCTCCATGCTTCTTGCATGAACTACCAACGCTCTTGACTGATCCGTTGGTCCGGATTTTTGATCGAGGATAATATAATCAATACCGAAACGTGTTAATTGGTTGGCAAGCATCAAACCCGTTGGTCCGGCACCTACAATAATGATATCATTTGATTGGGTAGTCATTCTCTAAAATTTGAATCAATAAATCTAAATAAAAATTACTTAAACGCAGGATGAAATTGCTGCAACGTGTTTCTTAAAAAATCTCTATCTAGATGCGTGTATATCTCTGTCGTAGTGATGCTTTCATGACCAAGCATCTCCTGCACTGCACGAAGATCTGCACCACCTTCTACCAAATGTGTTGCGAACGAATGCCTGAATGTATGCGGAGAAATATTCTTTGTAATACCGGCTTGTCTGGCTAATTGTTTAATGATCAGAAATATCATCACTCTTGAAAGCTTTGCTCCTCGTCGGTTCAGAAATAATATATCTTCATTACCCGGCTTTAAAGGAATATGTACCCTGATATTGTTTTTATAAAGGTTGATGTACTTGATCGCATCACTGCCAATGGGTACCAATCTTTCTTTATCACCTTTACCGATCACTTTAATAAAGCCTACATCCATAAACAAACTGCTGATGCGTAGGTTCACTACTTCGCTAACCCGTAAACCACAGCCATATAGTGTTTCTAAAATAGCTTTATTACGGCCACCTTCGGGCTTACTTAGATCTATTTGCGCTATGATATTTTCTATTTCTGCAAAGCTTAAAACATCCGGCAAGGACCGTTTTAATTTAGGTGATTCGAGTAGGGTAGATGGATCTATTGTTACGATACGTTCCAGCAAGCAATATTTAAAAAAACTTCTTAAACCGGAAATTATCCTTGATTGAGAACCCGCTGTCATACCAAGTTCCATGATCCATTGCACAAATTTTTCAAGGTCCTTTAATTCTATTTGCTGAGGTGTTTTTAAGGTTTTGCTAACCTCAAGATAAGCGGTCAGTTTTTCTATATCATGCAGGTATGCCTCCACTGAATTATCGCTTAGCGATTTCTCCAGTTGCAGGTATGCTTTAAACCCTTTTTTATACGGTTCCCACATGGTGGTTTAGTTGTTTATTAGTTTAGTGGTTTAGATGAGTGCTATTAATAATTATGTGTTATTTTCGGGTATTCAAAATTCGATAATAGTTATTAATATTCAGCATGGTTCCAATTAATCTTCGGTCGTTCAAACAAAAGGTACGGTATAACGCAAAGGCGTTCAAATCTTTTTTAACTAAAGTAGAAAAAAATCCACCCAGAAATTTGCACGCTGTAGTGGAAGCCATCGATAAAAAGATATGGGCAGAAACAGATTGCTTAACCTGTGGTAACTGCTGCAAAAAGATGACCCCAACTTTTACAGTGAAAGATATTAAGCGTATATCAGAACATCTTGAAATGAAGCCGGCAGAATTCAAAGACAAATATTTAGTCTACATAAAGAAAGATAAAGATTGGCAGAATGTAAAACAACCTTGTCAATTTTTAAATCTGACAGATAATAAATGTTCTATCTATGCTGTGCGACCCGCAGATTGTGCGCAGTTTCCTCATCTTACCAAAAAGAAAATGACAGATTATATTCATGTACACAAGCAGAATATCTCTTTTTGTCCGGCGACTTATAAGATGGTTGAGAAGATGAAAGAAGAAATTGGTATGTAATATTGAATATGTAAGATTTAATATTTTCTTATACTCAATAATATTAAATATTCAATCTTACATATTACTTATAAATAAACATCCTCAATTAAAAAGTACTCCACGGGTTCATTTTTCATTATTGAAATAGCCAGTACATTAAATTGGATCCGTTTCCATTCGGGATGAAGATGCAGGTATTCTACTGATGCATTGATTAAGTATTGGATCTTTTTCTTAGTTACATTTTCTTCAGGCAATCCGAATTTTTTTGTGCGTCTTGTTTTTACTTCTATAAAATGTAAGATGTTGTCCTTTGAGGTTATGAGGTCAACTTCCCAATGGGAATATCGCCAGTTTTTCTCTATGATGATATAACCTAATTGGGTAAAATAGTCTGCGGCCATTTGTTCTCCTAGGTGTCCGGTAGCATTATGGGTAGCCATTTGGTAAAGATATTCAATAAGATTTATTGCAAAAAAATGTGTAATTTTGGGGTACTAAAACGAGTCAAAATGAAGATCGATAAATCCACCTTAGTAAGCTTTATTTTATTGGTAGTGATAGCATCATTGTACCGTGTAATGCCGGGTAGACCCTTTGGTTTTGCTCCGCAAATAGCTATGGCATTGTTCGCAGGGTCTGTAGTAAACGATAAAAAGCTATCGTTTTTATTGCCAATATTATCCTTATTTATTTCCGATGTTATTTATGAGGTATTGTATAGAAATGGGTTATCAGCTATCGGAGGTTTTTACAACGGACAATTATTGAATTATATATTATTTGCAGCGCTTACAATTGTGGGCTTCTTTGTAAACAAAGATAAAATTATTGATATAGCATTAGGTGCTATTGCGGGAGCTACAGGTTATTTTTTACTATCTAACTTTGGCGTTTGGTTATTTGGCGGTTTGGATATTAACAACATTCCTTATCCAAAAACAGCTTTAGGCCTGGTAGATTGTTTTGCAGCAGGCGTGCCATTTTATAAAATGAGCATTTACTCTACCTTGTTTTTTAGCACTATCTTATTTGGATGTTACTACCTTATTAATAAGTATCTAGTGAAACCGGTTGTAGTAGCATAATTAGATTGAACTCTTTCAGATATAGGCTAAGGTAGTTTTTAAAACTGCCTTAGCTTTTTTTATAGCTTTACATTTGCTTCTTTCTCGTAGCCTTCATCGATCAACAAATTATGTTTGCCATCTGCTGCAGTAGTGGCTAATTCATCGCAACGATTATTGAGCGGGTTATTGGCATGACCCTTTACCCAAACGAATTTTATTGTAAATTGTTGAGATAGCTGATGATAATGTTTCCAAAGATCACTGTTCTTTTTACCACCTTTAAAATTGGTAGCCATCCAATTTTTTAACCAACCTTGTTCAACGGCTTTTACCACATACTGACTATCGGAATAAACAGTAATAGGCAGATCATTTTTTTTAACAGCTTCCAGTCCGGCAATTACAGCCATCAGTTCCATTCTGTTATTGGTTGTAAAGCGATAGCCTTGTGATAATTCTTTACGGTGATTACCAGATAATAAAATAGTTCCGTAGCCACCTGGTCCTGGATTTCCTCTTGAAGAGCCGTCTGTATAAATTTGAATAGTACTCAAAGTGAAAAGTAAAAAGTTAAAACCAAAAAATAAAAATACAAAAGTAAAATCCCAAAAAACAATTAAGCAATTAAACAGTTTAACTATTAAACCTGCACCACGCCCATTTTAAATTCAGCAATATCTTTATTATGATTAGCAGCATTAATACCTTCAGAAATTAAGGATCTTGTTTCTGCCGGATCGATAATTGCATCAACCCATAAACGTGCTGCTGCATAATAAGGTGTTGTCTGATCGAAATAACGCTGTGTTATTTCATCTAATAATTTCTTTTCATCTTCGGCAGTTATTTCCTTTCCTTTTGCTTTTAGCGAAGCTACCTGTATTTGCAATAATGTTTTAGCTGCTTGCTCACCGCCCATTACAGCGATTTTTGCTGTTGGCCATGCGTAAATAAAACGTGGATCGTAAGCCTTGCCACACATCGCGTAATTACCTGCACCATAACTATTACCAACAATGATAGTGATTTTTGGAACGACAGAATTTGCTACTGCATTCACTAATTTGGCACCGTCTTTTATGATACCGGAATGTTCGCTTTTGCTACCCACCATAAAACCTGTTACATCTTGCAAAAAGACCAATGGTATTTTTTTCTGGTTGCAATTCATAATAAAGCGGGCTGCTTTATCGGCGCTATCATTATAGATAACACCGCCTAATTGCATTTCGCCTTTTTTATTTTTTACGATCAATCGCTGATTGGCAACAATACCAACTGCCCAGCCATCCACGCGGCCATAACCACAGATGATCGTTTTGCCATACTCTTCTTTAAATTCATCAAAGCTATTGGCATCGGTAATACATTCAATAATATCCAGCATATTGTAAGGCTTGCTATTGCCTTCACTCATGATGCCGTAGATTTCTTCTTTCTTTTTTGCCGGTGCGATAGCTTGAATGCGATCGAAGCCTGCATTTTCCGGAGCGCCTAATTTGCTGATCGTTTT
>DATHNB010000331.1:0-8253 GCA_035486495.1 Ferruginibacter sp.
AAAGCAAAAAGCCATTGTACAATGGCTTTTTGCTTTTATTTAATTTATTGTTAATACCCAGGATTTTGACCTCCATTTGGCTGGGCAGATAATAGAGAATTACTAGTTATTTCTATACTAGGAATTGGATAACAGTATGAATGGCCATTACTCCATTGACTAGGCAAATTATTTGGCAATAAATTCCCATAATAAGTGGCTTCGTTTTGACCAAAATTAGTATTGTAATTGCCGCTTGTTCCTGTAGTACTATTCCCCCATCTACATACATCAAACCACCAATGCCCTTCTGCAAATAACTCCACATATCTCTCATATGCCAAAGGATTTTGAGAGAGGTTTACATCTGATGGGTCTGCTTTCGTTAAACTCGTAAGACTTTGATAATCATGAGCTGGATCGGTTAGATTATTATTAGGTGTATTATATGGAGGCGCTTGTCCATAAGCTCTACGATGAACTATATTGATGTAATTAAGTGCCGTAGCTTGATCTCCTGTATTCATGCAAGCTTCTGCATACAATAAATAAACATCTGCTAAACGTAATAAATAATAATTGGCCCCATCACATTGTTCCACAGTCCCTTCATTCAAACTTGCATCTAAGGTCTGATACTTTTTAAAGCTCCAACCATGATAAGAATCCGGTACAGGTAAATTAAAACATTTACTCACAGGCCTTTTATATCGATCAGATCCCGGGCCAGTTTGAGAGAACATTACTGTATCCATATACGGCTCTAAAGCACATACATATAAACGAGGATCAGCACCATTCGAATTTCTAAAGCTATCAGATACATGTTGATACCATGCACTAGGTACATGAGTTGTACTTATATACCCCGAGTCTTTTGAATTAGAATTATAATGTTGATTTGGAACAAGAGCCGATACTGCAACGGAATCAAGAGGCACAGTAAACCCAAATCTCAATAGATTTTTATCATGTACATACAAATCAGAATATCCCATTACTTCCGGACTTATACCATCATCTCCAAAACCTGAAGGTGACCAAAATAGTCCTATACTTGTGGTAAGGTACAGATTAGGGGGATTACCAAAGATGCCATAACCACCATTGCCAGGAACTCTATCTACTTCTATTTCAAATAAAGATTCCTGATTAAATTTTTGATCTGTATTTGAATTTAAAACCCCAGGATAAATATTAGAGTTAAATGCTTGCTTATATATACCAAATGGCATTAATTGCAATGGTAAACCACGTGGTCCATTACCGTTTGTTATAACATCAAGTAATGCAGTTTTTGCACTATCCCAATTTTGAGTAAATACATAAGCCTTACCTAATAAACCTTCAGCAGCCCATGATGTAGCTCTGCCAATATTATCACCTGACCATGAACTAGGTAATAGACTTTTTGCCGTATTGAGATCACTGGTAATTAAGTTCCATACCTGACGAGCAGTAGCTCTTGGACTTTGAGTTTGAGCTAACGTTGTAGGTGTTTGGGTATAAATAGGTACTCCTAATATATTTGCATCACTACTTGCCGGTTGTTTAATATCAATGTATTTTTCTCCGTAAAAACATTCAAGTTGAAAATAATAATAGGCACGTAGAAAATAAGCTTCGCCACGAATAGACCTTAGCATTGCTGAATCTCCCGCGACAGCATAATTTTTTTGATAAAATGCAGCAGCGCTTAATGTATTATTTGCATCTGTAACTCCCAAATAAAAGCCCGACCATATATTAGTTATCCATGCATCATTAGCAGATGGACTATTATATGGAGCTTTCCCCTTAGGGTCACCAAAATTCATCGGGCCAGTCTCATCTGCTATATGTTCGCTACATGCAAATGCTGAAGTTAATAAATCGAAACCATTCAAATTTTCAGAACGATAATTAGAATAGCCAGTGGCCACTATAGATGTAAGCTGATCTATAGTACTAGGATAAACGCTACTACTAACTAAACTTAAGTTCTCCACAGTAGTAGGTGGCTTTTTACACCCTACCATAAGCAGAGTAATAACTGTCATTAAAATAATATTTGTGCGCATCGTTATAAATTTAAAATCTAACATAATAACATTTATTAAAAACTAAGATCAAGTCCTACTGAATAGGATCTCACACTTGGATATTTATACGGTCCATCAATGCCACGATTGGTAGTACCTCCATATGAAGATAAATCCTGACTTCCTAATTCTGGATCTAAACCTGTATATTTTGTAATAGTAAAGATATTATTCCCCATAAAATATAAACGAGCGCTTCTTATATTAGCTTTATTTAGTATTCTATTAGAAAAAGTATATCCAATTTGCAGGTTTTGTAATTTTAAGTAACTGCCGTTTTCAACAAAATAGCTATTAGGATGAGAATAGTTTTCATTGGCTTGATTGTCAGGTGTAAAAGATCCTCCTGGTCCTGCTTGCCCTATTTCAGGTTGACTTGTAACACCATTCGGTCCTAGATTAGATGCTCCGAATACCTTTGATGTAGTATTACCCTGTAAAAATAATCCTTCTGTATAAGGTTTAACACCATTGAAAAGATCTACCCCCTGAACTCCATGAAACAATATAGCCATATCAAACCCTTTCCAATGCAAATTAATATTAAAGCCATAAGTAAATTTAGGATAGGGATTACCTATAATAGTGTCATCTAAAGCAGTAACATCTGTATGACCTGGTTTTGCATAATAAATAAGGTCTCCAGCATGAGGCATTTTACCAAACTGTGTTATTCCGCGATCTATTGCTTGCTGATCAGTTTGATAAATTCCCAAAACTTTAAGTCCATAAAATTGGCCGAATGGCGAGCCGGGAGCTGTATAAGTTAATGGTTCCCCACTCATCATACCACCGTATCCTTGCCCATAATCGTCATTACCATCTCTAATAGGACTTCCACCTGTACCATTCAAGTCTATTACTTTATTTTTATTGAATGAACCGGTAAAAGTTACATTATAATTTAACTCTTTTACATGATCTTTATACCCTAACAAGATATCAACTCCTTTATTATTTGAAGTACCTATATTATCAAAGAAATTAGAAAATCCTGTACTCGTTGGTATTGGTATATCGTACAACAAATTATGCGTTGTTTTATTATACCACTCTATAGTAAAAAATAATTTACTATGTAATAATTCCCCGTCAAAACCTATATTAACTTCATTAGTAGTTTCCCATTTAATATTAGGATTAGCTATATTAGTTTGTGAAAAACCTATTGGAGTAGTCGTTGCCCCAGGCGCAAAACTAGTAATGTTACTAATAGCTGTAGATGTAGGGTTACTAGGAGAATAACCAGCAAGAAAAGTATATGGAGGAATATTGCTATTACCTATTGACCCATAACTAGCACGAAGTTTTAGGAAATTGACTTTGGGAAGTGCTTTCTTAAAAAAAGATTCATCACTCATTAACCAGCCTGCTGATGCTGCAGGAAAAATACCAGCCTGGTTATTTGGACCAAATTTTATATAGTCAGCATCCCTACGAACTGACGCTGATAAAAAATACCTGCTGTTATAATTATAATTTATTCTTCCAAATTCCGATTCAACTAAAGGTTGAGGATCATACCCTCCATTTGCAATATTAGATATAGCCCCTGTTAGAGGCACATAAGAAAAGCTTGCAGGATAAACACCCGTTTCACTTGTATACACAGCATTATAAAGACCTTGGTATTGCTCGTACCCTATCATTGCGTTAATATTATTATTACCGTAAGATTTATCATGAGCCAAGGTATATGCATTTAATAAACTTTTATATGATACTAAATCTTTAAGCAACTTAGCAAAACCAATATTTTCGCTACCCGCGACATAAGGTGCCTCATAAGAATTGCCTTGTTCATTAAAAATTGTATAACCTAAAGTCGCTCTAAAAGTAAGAGCTAATGGCAATTTCACTTCGCCATATACATTAGCCTGGATATTAGATTGAGTAATATTTCTATTTTTTGTTACAATCTGAGCTATAGGATTAGGTATACTAAGACCGGCAGGGTCAGTAGCAAAGACGCCTGGAGATTGATATATTCCTAATATTGGCTGCGTAAGAAACGGTGCATTAAGTCTAGGTGCTGGCGCACTTCCACCAGTAGGATCAATAGCATAATCAACAGGCGTAGTACTTCTTTGGTATGCATCCAGCGTTTCACCTACTTTTACACGGCTAGTTACTTTATAATCGGTATTAAGTTTAAAACCATACAATTCAGAACTATTTTGAATAAAAACACCCTTTTGCTTATTGTACACTCCTGACATATAATAATTAGTTGTAGGTGCCACTCCAATAGGGCCAGCTGATCCTGACAAAGAAAGATTATAATTTTGCTCTATCCCATTTCTGTACATCGCACTTACCCAATCAGTATTAGGGAGAGTATCAGTTTCAGTGTTATGTGCTAAAGGGGAATTAGGAGCTATATACGACTGTAATTTTATGTAATCATCTCGATCTAACAACTTATATAGCAAAGGTTTTGTTACTCCATACCTTGTAGAAAGATTAATTACGGGTTTTCTATCTAATCCCTTTTTAGTAGTTATAATAATAACACCTCCTGCCGCTGAAGCACCATAAATAGCAGTAGCTGCTGCGTCCTTTAATACATCAATACTTGCTATATCTGCTGGATTTATATTGCTACCAGGGTCAGGTCCACTAGCGCCAACTGGATTGCTTCTTTGTATAACTCCATCTATTACATACAAAGGATTGGGTTGAAATAAAGATGAAACACCCCTTATTGTGATCTGCGGTGAAGTTCCAGGCTCAGCTGTAGAAGTTGTTACATCCACACCAGCTACACGAGCTTCTAATGCCCCAGCTACACTTGTTGTGGGTAAATCTTTAATATCTTTACCGCTTACTGAAGCTATAGATCCGGTAACATCTCTTCTTTTTTGTCTGCCATAACCTATATCCACAGTATTTACTGTTACATCCTGTAACTCAGTAGGTGTACGAATTATTGTAACATTACTTGCGTTATCAACGCTAACAGTCTTTTCACTAAATCCTACACTTGAAATAACAAGTGATGTTGTTGTTGGCTGAACATCTAGAGAAAAACTACCATCATCTGCTGTTTTTGTAGCTTCAGTTGAACCTTTAGCCTTTACTGTAGCGCCTGGAACCGGAGCTCCTTTGTCATCTTTAATAACACCAGTTACAGTTTTAAGCTGTGCATGGGCCACTTGAAGAGACAGCACCATTACGAAAAGCATTATGGCTTTTAGAAATCGTTTTTTTGACATAAGCAAGAATCAATTTGTTAGAGTTAACAATTTTTTTTGATAAAGAAACGTAAAAGTATGCAATTGTTTTTAAGAAAGATGACAGGTTCAAAAAAAAATCAATAAAAAGTTAAAAAATATTTTTAACGTTACTCATCACTTACTTTTCCAATTTACTAACTGCAATGATCACATGTTAAAAACTATGATGCACATTCATTTGATATTACACACAGGTATTTTTTATTTAATAAAAGAGACTTTTTTTTCGAAAAAGTTTGCCTTGATATTATTTTGCCTTATTTTCGCACTCCGTTAAATAAAACGGCTATATGAATCATTGATTTTTACTTGAAATTGTTGATTTTATTAGGTTCTTGAATTGGTAGCTCAGTTGGTAGAGCAATACACTTTTAATGTATGGGTCCTGGGTTCGAGTCCCAGCCAGTTCACAAAAGGAGTTCTTTATAGAACTCCTTTTTTTATGCCCTTTCCTTCCTTATTTTTACCGAAATTTTTTTATGAGCAATTTTTTTAACAACAAAGTTGTAGCCATCACTGGCGGCAGTGATGGTATTGGCAAGGCTTTGATAGATATTTTATTGCCATTGGGTGCAAAAGTTGCTACCTGTGGACGTAATCAGGATAAATTACAAACACTTCAATCTCAATATCCCGGCAACTCATTATTGACAATTGTTGCAGATGTTAGCAATTATGATGACTGTAAAAACTTCATCGATTCAACAATCCAAACTTTTGGTGGCATTGATATATTAATTAATAATGCCGGTATATCTATGAGAGCACTGTTAAAAGATGCCGAAGTGGATGTAATAAAGAAAGTAATGGATATTAATTTTTATGGCACCGTAAATTGTACCAAGCTGGCACTTGATTCTATCATTAAAAGAAAAGGAACTATTGTTGGAATGTCATCTATTGCAGGTTACCGCGGTTTACCGGGAAGAAGCGGTTACTCCGCATCAAAATTTGCTGTAAACGGCTTTTTAGAAGCGATACGTACCGAATTGATAGATAGCGATGTTAACGTAATGTGGGCCTGTCCAGGCTTTACAAGCAGTAACATCCGTAACGCTGCACTTAACAGTAAAGGACAAACGCAAGGCGAAAGTCCGATGGATGAAAGCAAAATGATGTCTGCAGAAGAATGTGCACGTCATATTTTAACTGCTATTGAGAAAAGAAAAAGGACGATCGTCCTCACTTTTCAAGGAAAAGAGACCGTTTGGTTAAACAAACTATTTCCTTCTTTAGCAGATAAATTAGTGAAGAAATTTTTTATAAATAATGGCGAACTGCTTTAAATAATTGAATTCAATAATTATTGATACTCATTTCGCTTAACTTCAAACAAATTAATAACTAACAACTACCCTTTACCATATTAATTATCAATTATAAAAATGCCTATAGTAACACTTACATCCGACATTGGCCAGCATGATTTTCTTGCGGGAGCCATGAAAGGAAGGCTGTTACAGGTATCTGAAGCATTTACTATCATTGATATCACACATTATCTTTCTCCATTCAACTATCCTCAAGCAGCTTATGTTTGTAGAAATGCGATCAAGAATTTTCCGACAGGCACTTTTCACATGGTACTGGTTAATTTGTTCGATGAAAAACCTGAGCATTTATTATTGGCACAACACAATGGCCATTATATTGGCTGTGCCGATAATGGATTACTTACAATGATCCTGGAAGAGATACCGCAGAAAGTTGTTGCACTATCATTAGAAAAAACAGAACAGAAGAACACCCTATACTGCACTACTATTTTTGCCAAAGCGTTTGATTCTATATCAAAAGGCAAGAAGATGGAAGAAGTTGGCGATGCTTCTATCTCCATACAAGTAAAAAATCCATTGCGATCTTTACTTGGTAATAATTGGGTAGAAGGACAAATTATTTTTATCGACAATTTCGAAAATGTGATTGTCAATATTACTAAAGAAGAGTTTGAAGAACAACGAAAAGGGCGCAGCTTTAAGATCGTTTTTAAACGTGATGAAATAATTGATAAGATAAGTGAGACGTATGCCGATGTTACAGAAGGCGAAAAGCTAGCTTTATTCAATTCTGCCGGTTATTTGGAGATCGCTATCAACAAAGGAAACGCAGCAGGATTATTTGGCTTGCAAGGTTTTTCAGAAAAGCAACAAGGGCAAAATCAATACCTCAATAACAGGCTTTTTTATCAAACTGTGAGAGTATATTTCGAATAGTCAACACTATTTATCATCTACAACAACTCCTTACAATATTTTCCGTTTATAGCAAATAATATACAAGGTGCTTTCTGTAAGAATCAGGAAATTGCAAGTAGAAATTTTCAACACATAAAAAATACTTATGCCTGGAATATTAGATCTGGTGGGAAATACTCCAATAGTAGAATTGAAACATATTCCTACTAATAAAAATGTAACTATTTACGCAAAGCTCGAAGGGAATAATCCAGGAGGTAGTGTTAAGGACCGCGCCGCTTATGGCATGATAAAAGGAGCGATTGATAGAGGTGAAATAAAAAAAGATACTACACTAATAGAAGCTACAAGTGGCAATACAGGAATTGCATTAGCAATGATCGCCAGCCTATTTCATGTACCAATCGAATTAATAATGCCTGAAGATGCCACCCGCGAACGCGTATTAACTATGCAGGCTTTTGGTGCTAAAGTAATTCTTACACCAAAAGAAAGATCAATGGAAGGTGCTATTGATTATGCCAATGCGCAAGTGGCAAAAGGTGGCTATTTGATGCTGAATCAATTTGCCAATCCGGATAATGCCAATATGCATTATAAAACTACCGGGCCTGAAATATGGAATGATACAAAAGGAACTATTACTCATTTTGTATCGAGCATGGGTACTACCGGTACGATCATGGGTGTTTCAAAATATTTGAAAGAGCAAAATCCCAATATTCAAATTGTCGGATGCCAGCCTACTGAAGGTTCACGCAT
>DATHNB010000332.1:0-3688 GCA_035486495.1 Ferruginibacter sp.
CTTTCTACAATTTATTATACCTATTTGTAATATAATCAATTTTATATATTTACTTTCCTTCATTATAGTACCTATACTTTTAATGACTAATACCCTTGTTTATAATAATCATATGTCAGTTCATGTTGTTTAGTAGCACAACATTTTCATACCATTTACATTTGTATAACTTTCGCATAGAGGGTAAATAAAATTATATTTTGTAACGAGGACTGTTTCCACAGTCCTCTCATTTTAAAGCATCGTGTTAATTAATCATAAAGAAGGTTAGATTTTAGTTCAATCCAACTAGACAATAAAAGGACTGTTTCTACAGTTCTTTTTCATTTTGGCATTTTCTTTGTTTAAATAAAATGTTTTCAATTCTAAATTTATGAATGATTCGAGAGTAGTTTCCAATACCCTTTTTTGTTGGCATTGTAATTGGATTAATACTAATCAGTTAAAACGTGGTTCTTATAATTTTAACTTTAAATATCAAGGGGCTGCATATACGGCTCCTTCTTTGTGCTATCTTAGCATCAATTTTCCACACCTTATATAAATAAGTATGATGTTGTTGTTCGCCTTTTGGTTTTTAGGATTTGGATCTATTCTCTTACTTTGGGGTATAAAGTCAAAGTCTAAGCACTTTAGAAAATATGTTTTACTATCAGGAGGAGTTATATTAATTATTCTTTCAGTATTTGCTTTTTATCTTCGCTATCAAGGTATTTAAGGATGTTTATGTATATGAGTTGGAAACACCCGTAATCAGTTCTCCTGTCCTATTTAATTATTCATCATTTTCTGTATTTTATCTGTAATAATATTAAATTTACTTATGAAAAAATATATCCTTTTGCAATTATTACTCTGTTAATAATATCTATTGCCGTTTCAAGTTGCAAAAAAAATAGCTCTACTACAAAAACTAATAATAGTGATAGTGTCACAAATTAAAGTCAGTTCTTTACTGCCACTGTCAACGATAGCAACACTTACTCCTATGGAGGCAATTCGTTTGATAGTCTTGGCTATTACGATTATGACTCTTTAATAGATATTGCTGTTTGGCATCAGAATTACGATTCCACAATTTCTTTTGAATTCAAAATCCCAACTATTGCAGTAGACTCGAATGAAATACTTAACTACTTCGCAATATCCGGTAATACTTTAGTAACTAGTATTGAGGAAACTACTGTATCCCCATATATGTTCATATCACAGAATACGGTGCTGTTGGGCAGGGCATTTAATAACTAGGTAACATAACCTTCGGCAGCAAGGATGATTTGTTGTGCTTTAGCCCTATAAATAGGCATCATCTTTGAGGAGTATATAATTACAGATAATTCAAATATAAAAGTCGAGGGTAGTTTCCACTACCCTTTCTTATTAAATTAAATCATATGTAATATTTTTTCTGATTTTTTATACATTGCTAATCTAAAACCTATAAAACATGAAAAAATTAATCCTTTTTGCAGTACTTATAATTGTACTTGCATCTTGAAAAAGTGGTTCGGATCTCCTGTTAATTCGATAACGGCAACTATTAACGACCCCTTATATACCTTTAATAATCATATTCTCGACACAACTTTTGTTGAAGATAGCACTCTTGAGATCTAGCTTAATGCACAAGATTCTGAGTTCAATACATTTTCAATTGCTTTCGGAGAAAAGAATAAACCTATTTTAGCAGGAACAACCTTCGGCTCATTTGGAGATAGCGTTCATCTATTATTAGCTGGATTTGCGCCGTATATTTCTTCAAACTCACAACTTACGGTGACACTTACTTCAATAAGTTCTACTAATATACAAGGTAAATTTAAAGGGAATATTTTTTTGAATGGAGATACAACACAGATTCCAAAAAAAGTTACAAACGGAACATTTAATTTTACTAAAGCGTTAACTGTTCAATAAAATAGATAACACACTCAATAACAAACGGTAGTTTCTACGTTCCTTTCTAAAGTAAGACCATATTAGGGTAGCTATAATGCTACCCTTTTTTATTGAGGAAAACTTCATATTGATGGTGTTTGGCAGCAAGGATAATTTGTTGTGTTATTGAACAACCAATCTTTCAGATAAATACCTGTATTTTATATTGTAATAGAATCACATTGCGGTGGTTCTAGTTTTAAAATTATCAAAGGGCTGTTTTTACAGCCCTTTCTTAGTACCCAACCTTTTCATTACCTTGTTAGTATATGTTATTGGAACATAAAGCTTGCAATATGAAAAAGCTATTAATTCCTGTTATTTTTTTCATTGATGTCTATAACATCATGCAGACCTCAAAATCCTTCTGCTCCTATGGACATAGTAATATAAGCGCTAGTCTTGAGTATCATGATTCTACTTTCGAAGGCTAAGATATGGAGCGAATGTAGTTCGGCCTCACCTCTCACCTATTTTTCTTTACAATGTTCAATAAGGAATGTGCCTAATTCTTCTTTTTTTATAGTTTCATTCAGCGCTTCTTCATGAGAATTATGAATACTAATTACCTTCTTACCTTTTATTACAACAAATTTATTACTGTACTTTTTAAGTAATTCTTTGCGGTTATAAATGTAATATTTGGTTTCAACTTTCAGCATGCTTTAAATATAATAAAAAATGTGCTAATGGCAGGCAGCTCATTTATTAAATAAATATAAAATTTATCATTTGTGAAATAATTTACACGTAAAAGCGTTTATACGTTACATTTAGTAGTAAGTCTTTATAGCAATTGGTAGAGCTGTTTTTACAGCTCTTTTTTATTTAAGAAAAACAACTAAATATTCTGTTGATTTCCCTATTGGTAAGAATTAATTATGACAGACATTGTGGTTCATATCCAATAGGGGTAAATAAAATTATATCGTCGAGGACTGTTTCTACAGTTCTCTCCTTTAAAAACATCGTATCAAAATAAAGAGAGTTAGATTTTAGTCAGTTCGGACAATATCAAAGGGGTGTTTTTACATCCCTTTCTTTTTGGTATTGATTAGGAAACAATTAATTAATAAATAAATATTTTCTTTGGCCTCTTGTTTGTTCAATAGAGTTCTAATAAATTATATAGCATGAAAGAAGTAAGAACAAAGGTTATGATTATTATTTTAGCACTGTATGTGGTATTTGATCCCAGCATTGAAAAGATTAAGCATGGCAAAAAATATTTACACAGTCTTTTTAATGAATCTTTTGATAATGAGGAAGAAGGAATTAACTCTACCCAAAAATTAGTATCTGTATCAATAGATTCTACACAGAATGAAATAGTCGATTTATTAAGAAGATAATTTGAATTTTTTTGGCATTTTCTTTGTGTAAAATAGATATCTCAATACGGGAGAGTATAACTAAGTTGTCAAGGGGCTATTTTCATAGTCCCTTCTCTTTTTTATTGAAATCTAGTTCGGCTTTGCCTCTCACCTATTCTTTTAAAATAGAAAAAGGTTTTTTATCTAAGCGTTTGTGGAGACTTTTTCAAAATCCATTAACAAATTATCAATGGGTGCTTATAGTATCCTGAAGCGGAATTGAATCTTTTCTCTTTTAGTAAGATCAGTTCCGCTACACCAATTTATTATTATTCCATTACTTTTGTGTATTAAAAATTATAACAATGGGATGGATTTCAGAATTAAAAAAGACAATGCAAAAAGACAGGAAAGCAAGATATATAATATACACAATT
>DATHNB010000333.1:0-4667 GCA_035486495.1 Ferruginibacter sp.
GAATTAAAAGAGCATCTTAATAAAAAGGGGTACGAATTTAAAACAAGGTCCGATATTGAAGTGATCCTCGCAGCATACGATCATTGGAAGGAAAAATGTATGGAACATTTTGATGGCATGTTCTCATTTGCCATTTGGGATGAAAAAGAACAAAAGCTATTTGCAGCAAGGGACCGTTTTGGCGAAAAACCTTTTTATTATTATAAAGATGAAGCACATTTTATTTTCGCCAGTGAAATGAAAGCATTATGGGCTGTTGGGGTTCCCAAAAATGCAGATGACAAAATGTTGCTGAACTATATTACCATCGGGCATTTGCAAAACCCTGCTGATAAAGCGCAAACTTTTTTTGAAGATATTCGTTCGCTTCCTGCTGCTCATTATTTGCAATTATCAAAAACTACAGGAAAGTCTGTTATCAAAAGATATTGGGATATTGATAGACGGGCAAAAATTACTATTTCTGAAACTGACGCTATTGAAAAATTTACCTCATTACTAACTACATCTGTAAAAAGAAGGTTGCGTAGCGATGTTGATCTGGGAACAAGCTTAAGTGGCGGCTTAGATAGTTCCTCTATTGTATCTTTAATAAATTATTTAAAGGGAGATAATATAAAAACATTCTCCGCAGTTTTTCCGGGTTTTGAAAAAGATGAATCTCCCTATATTCAATCTGTTACAAATAAATTCAAAACCGATAATTTCAAAACCGAGCCAACGATCGACGATCTAATCAATGATTTCGAAAAAGTTTGCTACCATCAGGAAGAACCCTTTTCTTCTTCCAGTATTTATATACAATACAAAGTATTTGAACTGGCTAAACAACATAATGTAAAGGTATTGCTCGATGGACAAGGTGCGGATGAAACGTTAGCCGGTTATCATCGGTATTATAAGTGGTATTTACAACAGTTAGCTTCCAAAGGAAAGTTTGGTCAAATACATCATGAAAGAAGATCATTAGCAGAAAAAAATATAGCTATACAATGGGGAATGAAAAATTATATAGCCGCATATTTTAATCCACATACTGCCGTTTTTCTAGAAAGAAGAGAATACAATAAAACAATAAAGAATCTGGATTTTAATCCCGATTTTATTGCATCCTTGCATGGAAGAGAATGGGAAGGCATCAGAAAATCAAGTATTAATAGATTAAGTGATATTCTGTATTTTAATACGATGGAACTGGGATTGGAAGAGTTATTACGTTTTGCAGACAGAAATTCAATGGCGCATGGTACAGAAGTCAGGCTCCCATTCTTAAATCATCGTTTGGTAGAATTCGTTTTTTCTTTACCTCCTAATTTTAAAATACGAGACGGGTGGACAAAATGGATCTTAAGAAAATCTATGGACAATAAATTACCCAACGAAATTGTCTGGCGAAAAGATAAAGTTGGATACGAACCCCCGCAAAAAAAATGGATGGCGGATCATCAATTGCAGGAATACATACATGAAGCCAAAAGAAAGTTGGTTGACAAGGGAATCTTGCAACAACATCTTTTAAATAAAAAAATCCTTCCATTACCGGCACACAATGCCGATAATTTCGACTGGCGGTATTTAATTGCTGCACAACTGCTGTAAAAATTGCATCTTTGCATTCTCAATTTTTTTCTATGAAGTTAGCAACCAAGATCATTCACGCCGGTGCAGAACCGGACCCAAGTACAGGAGCAATCATGACTCCAATTTACCAAACATCTACCTACGTTCAGTCTGCTCCCGGAGTGAATAAGGGTTATGAATATGCACGTAGTCAAAACCCTACACGCAAAGCATTGGAAGACGCTTTTGCGGTAATCGAAAATGGCAAACATGGTTTGGCATTTAGCAGTGGCGTTGCGGCAACAGATGCTGTAATAAAATTATTAAGCAATGGTGATGAGGTTATTGCAGGAAGCGATATGTATGGCGGTACTTATCGTCTATTTACCAAAGTATTCGAAAGATTCGGCATCAAATTTATTTTTGTTGATACAGCAGATGTAAAAAATATTGCAGCGGCAGTAACACCAAAAACAAAACTGATCTGGATTGAAACACCAACCAATCCTTTAATGAGTATTACGGATATTTCTGCGGTAGCGGCAATATCAAAAAAAGCCGATGCATTATTATGTGTTGATAATACATTCGCAACGCCATACTTACAAAACCCTTTGGATCTAGGTGCTGATATTGTAATGCATTCTGCTACTAAATATTTAGGTGGGCATAGCGATGTAATACAAGGTGCATTGATGATGAATAGTGATGATCTAAGAGAGAAATTATATTTTATTCAAAAAAGTTGTGGTGCCGTACCCGGACCAATGGATTGTTTTTTAGTATTGAGAGGAATTAAAACTTTACATGTAAGAATGAAACAGCACAATGAGAATGGTTATGTTGTAGCACACTTTTTACGCAAGCACCCAAAAGTTGATAAAGTATATTGGTGCGGTTTTGCAGATCATCCAAATTATAACATTGCTAAAACACAAATGCGCGGTTTCGGCGGCATGATGAGTTTTACTTTAAGAGACGATAGCGTTGAAGCCGCAGTTAAAGTATTATCCTCTACAAAATTATTTTCTTTAGCAGAAAGTTTAGGTGGTGTAGAATCACTAATAAATCACCCGGCAAGCATGACGCATGCATCAATACCAAGAGAAGAAAGAATTAAGAATGGTTTAACGGATGGTTTGATAAGATTAAGTGTTGGTATTGAAGATGCAGATGATTTGGTAGAAGATTTAAAACAAGCAATTGCCTGATGATCGATGGATAATAATAAATTAAAAGATTTTTTAGATAGCAAGGTCGATGAATATAATCGACCTTCTTTTATTAAGGATGACCCTATTTGTGTCCCTCATCAATTTACTAAAAAACAGGATATAGAAATTGCCGCTTTTTTTGCTTCTATTTTTGCGTGGGGCAATCGCACTACCATCATTAATAAAAGTAGAGAGCTGATGACTTTAATGGATAATGCTCCACATGATTTTTGTATAAATGTTAGTGACGAACAATTAAAAAAAGTACTAGGTTTTAAGCACCGCACTTTCAATGATACCGATCTTTTATATTTCGTCGAATTTCTACGATTTCATTATTCCACTAACGAAACATTGGAAACAGCTTTTTCAAAATGGATGACTAAAAAAGATGGAACTACTGAGAATGCACTGAAAGGATTTTATGAATATTTTTTTTCTTTAGAAGATGTTCCTTCAAGAACGAGAAAGCACATTGCTTCGCCCAACAAAAACTCTACATGTAAAAGGCTGAGTATGTTTTTACGATGGATGGTTCGCAACGATAAAAAGAATGTAGATTTTGGTATTTGGAAAAATATCTCGCCGGCACAATTAATTTGTCCGGTTGATGTACACGTAGCAAGAGTTGCCAAACGATTTAATATTTTACAACGTACACAAATTGATTGGCTAGCTGCGCTTGAACTTACAGAGTATTTACGAACTTTGGATAATAAAGATCCTGTAAAATATGATTTCGCTTTATTTGGAATAGGCGTATCTGAACCTAGATTTATGTAATTTCTTTTATGGAAAAAGAATTAATAGAAAATATTAAAAAAGATATGGCAATAATATTGCCGGATAAAATTTCTTTGAAAGAATTAGAAGAAGCATTGACCATATACGCTAACCAGCTTATTCAAAAAGATTTTCAAAAACTAGTTACTCTTTTATATCGCATTGATGTCAGCGAAGCCAAGTTGAAATATTTGTTACAATTACAAACAGATGAAAATTCGGGCAATATTATTGCCAAACTAATTATTGAAAGGCAATTACAAAAAATAAAAAGCCGACAACAATTCAGTAAACACAACGATAATATTTCAGAAGAAGAAAAATGGTAAGCTATTCGAATACTTTTTCTTCTCTTGTTAATTGTCCCGCTTCATTTATACCTTCAATAACGACTTTTATCTTTTTACAATTATCGCTGTTATAAAACGGAATCATAATTCTACGGGTATTTTTATCCATTATTAAAAAGGGATTCCAATAAAGCGTAGTACGATAATCGTCTAGCTGAGACGTAGGATTTGTTTCATAGTCAGGAGAATAAAATTCTTTTACAGGTGAATACCCGTTAATAAATGTAAAATCCAATCCTTGTTCAGATGAAGTTATATCAGCACCTTTTTTCGTATAAATTGCAACAGCACCACCTGCACCACTTGTACTACTAGGAGTCATAGCGCCAGTATTACTATTAATACTTATAGTAGGAGCGCCGAAATCGCCTAAAAATGGAGGACGATATATTTTTATCATTGCCACTTCACTCATTGGAATTGATTTAACCTGGTTTATATCAACATTCACTTCATTTAAATAAATACTGGTAGAACTTCCACGCCATGATATTGATCCATCACCAACTGTAGATATTTGTAACCCTGCTGCTTTCCCTTGTAAATAAGCTAAAACATCAGGAGCGCTTTTTGCAAATTCATTGTTATCATTAATAAGCGTTATTCCATCACCCCCACTAAAAAAGCCAGATGTATATTCTTCATCCATTTTTTCCTGAATAGTCTTTTGTCTTGTAGTTACCGTTACTTCTTTTAATGATTTTATTACACCCTCTTGAAATTCTTGTCGTAACAAATTGGTTGTTATTTTATTTTTTCT
>DATHNB010000334.1:0-14457 GCA_035486495.1 Ferruginibacter sp.
ATGGCTCCGGAACGCCCCCTCCACCTCCTCCACCTCCTCCATCAGGAAATGCAATACAAAATAAAACAACCAACAGTAAATCTTCTAATAATAAAATTGATTATTTTGTTGGCAAATAAAAATCGGGTTTTATCGAAACAGTAATCGAAGACATTTCTACCTGGTGTATTTTAATTCCAGTAATAATAGGACTTTTAACCTTGAGTAAACTACATGTAAACTCAAGGTTAATTTTCTTATTATGCGTGGCCGGTTCTTTTGCTCAGATATGTACACATTATGCAAATATTAGTACCGTATATATTTTCTATAATATATATGCTCCAATAGAATATACCATCATTTTTTTATTTTTTAAGACGAGCTTTTTTTCGAAAAGAGGACGTAAAATATTTTATTTTTCAGCTATTGCAGGATTAGTAATGGCCATATATTTTTTACTGTTTGTAGGTATAAGGCATCGCTTTTTAAGCGAATGGGTATGCTTTAATAATATAATTTATACAACCTGGGGCCTGTCATTGCTTTTAGATATTTATGAAGATGACTCTGTATACTTAAATCAAAAAATGCCACTTTTTTGGTACTTGCTCGGCACATTTTTTTTTACAAGTTGTACCATTTTAATATTCTGTTTCTGGGATTATATAATGACCATTAGAAATAAGTCAATGTTATTTGCGGTATATGGCCTGTTTAATATTTTCATGTATATAGCATTTTCAATAGGCTTATTATTAGATGCATCCGACAACACTATGATGAACAAAAAAAATTAACATGACAAACCGTGAGATTATAATCCCTATCGTGGCTACTTCTTTATTACTTTTTCTATTATCTACTTTCATCTTTGCATTCCTTGCTATTTTCCAAAGAAAAAGGCGCCAACATAAAATAGAAAAGCAATTGTTGCAAACTCAATTCACTGAAGAGCTTTTACACACACAAATTGAAATTCAGGAGCAAACACTTAAAACTATTAGTCAGGAGATACATGATAATGTAGGCCAGGTACTTAGTTTAGCTAAACTCCATCTCAATACATTTCCTGTAACAAATGATGAAAATATTCAGGTAAAGGTGGGCGACACAAAAGAACTGATAGGCAAGGCTATTAATGATCTGAGAGATCTTAGCAGAAGCCTTCACGGTGATAAAATTGCAGATCTTGGTATACGCGAAGCCATAGCAAATGAATTAAAAATTTTGCAAAATACCGGGCAATATAAAACTGATCTAAAAGTTATTGGTGAACCTTTTAGGTTAAACAATGAGGAAGAAATAGTTATTTTTCGCATATTACAAGAAGCCTTAAACAATGGTATTAAATACTCAAAAGCGAAAAATATTAATGTTACACTCGCATACGAATCCCGTATGTTTAAATTTATTTTGACAGATGATGGGGTTGGTTTTGATACTAATCTCTTACAATCATCACATAAAGGCATAGGATTAAAAAATATGCAAAATAGAACGGCTTTGATTGGCGGTATTTTTTCTATAACTTCAATTATAAATACTGGAACAACCATTCAAATAACGTTAAATAAGTAACCCCTAAATGGCAAATATTGTTTTAGTTGATGACCATGCTTTATTGCGCAATGGTTTAGCAACATTAGTTAAAAGCTTGGGCCACGACGTATTATTTGAAGCCGATAATGGCAAGATTTTTATCGAGAATTTAAAACCGCAACTTTTACCTGATATCGTATTGCTTGATATTAATATGCCGGAGATGGATGGCTATCAAACTGCCAACTGGATAAAGGCAAATCAGCCATCTATGAAAACATTAGCGTTAAGCATGTATGATGATGAAAATGCAATTATACGGATGCTAAAAAACGGGGCCAAGGGTTACCTTTTAAAAGACAGCGAACCTTCCGAATTACAGGACGCGATTACTGCGATTATGAATAAAGGATATTATTATTCTGATCTTGTAAGTGGGAAACTAATTAATGCTATTAATAGAATGGATGATGATGGCGGCGATCTAAAAAATCTGATCAAATTAACTAACCGGGAAATAGATTTCTTAAAATACACCTGTACAGAATTGACTTACAAAGAAATTGCTGATGAATTATGTGTAAGTCCACGTACTGTTGATGGTTACCGTGGCGACCTCTTTGAAAAACTGCACGTAAAATCAAGGATCGGTTTGGTAATATATGCCATCAAAAATGGCATTGTTATTCTTAACTAACCTAATACATAGCTTCTCTCATTCAGTAATTTCCTATATTTGCGCCTCAAGAAATTACTATGTTCAACTTAATATTATTCGGTCCTCCAGGTAGTGGCAAAGGAACCCAAAGCGAAAAATTGATAGCTAAATACGGTTTAAAACACCTTAGCACTGGAGATCTGCTGCGGAGTGAAATAGCTAATAATACACCTCTTGGATTAGAGGCAAAAAATTTCATGGACAAAGGCCAGCTTGTTCCTAATGAAGTGGTGATCGGAATGATCAGCTCTGCTGTAGATGCCAATCCTAAAGCGAAAGGTTTTTTATTTGATGGCTTTCCTCGCACAACCGCGCAGGCAGATGCTTTGGACAGATTACTTGAATTGAAAGGTAAATCTATTAGCCTGATGCTGGCATTAGAAGTAAGTGAAGAGGAACTGGTAAAACGATTATTAAAACGAGGACAAACAAGTGGAAGAAGTGATGATACAAATGAAAAAATAATAAGAGAAAGGATCAATGTGTATCATAACGAAACATCTGCCGTTGCTGAACATTACAGAAAAGTAAATAAAGTCGAAATGATAGAAGGCGAAGGAAGCATTGATGATATCTTCGCAAGTTTGTCAAAAGAGATTGATAGTAAGATATTGTAACCCATAGCTATTACGGTGGTTTTTAATTAAGGGATCGAAGTTTTATACACTTCGATCCCTTTACTTTTTATGTAGATTCCCTATTTCTTGCTTATTACTAGTTAAATCCCTTGAATTAAGGGATTTACCCGACAAAGTTTTTTAAAAAAGACCATTCTTCGTAACTTGCAGTCCCTCTTTAATAACAAGTATATGAGCGCAGCAACAACAGAGAAAACAACAACACCGGTTTTAACCGCGAAAGATTTTGCAACAGATCAGGAAGTCCGCTGGTGCCCGGGTTGTGGTGATTATTCAATTTTGGCACAAGTACAAAAAGTGATGCCAACATTGGGTATTCCTAAAGAAAACATCGTAATTGTATCCGGAATCGGCTGTAGCAGCCGTTTTCCTTATTATATGAATACATATGGTATGCATAGCATCCATGGTAGAGCTGCGGCAATTGCCAGTGGCTTAAAAGCTGCAAGACCAGAACTTAGTGTTTGGGTTGTTAGCGGTGATGGCGATAGTTTAAGTATTGGAGGTAACCACACAATCCATTTCTTGCGTAGAAATTTTGATATTAATTTATTGATCTTTAATAACCAGATATACGGTTTAACAAAAGGCCAATACTCTCCTACATCTGAACAAAATAAGATCACGAAGAGTACTCCAATGGGAAGTATTGACCATCCGTTTAATCCATTAGCATTGGCTTTAGGCGCTGATGCAAGTTTTGTTGCAAGAAGTATGGATAGGGATCCGAAACACTTACAGGCAATGTTGATACGCGCACAAGGACATAAAGGGGCTTCTTTATTAGAGATCTATCAAAACTGTAACATCTTTAATGATGGCGCTTTTGAAACATTCACTGAAAAAGGAACAAAGGCCGACGAAGTATTATTTTTAGAGCAAGGCAAACCATTAATTTTTGGTGCTACGCAGAATAAAGGAATAAAATTAGATGGCTTTAAACCCGTTGTTGTTGAAATAGGCAAAGATGCAAGCATCGATGATCTTTGGATACATGATGAAAGAGATTTTTATAAAGCACAAATTTTAGTACGCATGTTTGATGATCCAAGAATTGAAGGTCATTTACCTCGTCCGTTTGGTGTATTTTACGAAAATGATAGAGCTTGTTACGAAGATGTAATGGCAATGCAAATTGAAGAAGCTATCGCTAAAAAAGGCAAAGGTGATCTGGATAAATTATTAAGAGGCAGTGAAACCTGGACAATCAATTAAATTTAGTTTTACATATCATTATGAAAAAGCCTCTGTTATTAGCAGAGGCTTTTTTGTGTTTTGCCTTATTGTATTTTTGGAATTTCTTCCTTGAATTTAAACCAATTTATTTTGCAGCAAATACTCTGCAATCTGTACAGCATTTGTAGCAGCCCCTTTACGAAGATTATCACTTACTATCCAACAATTCAAAGTGTTAGCTTGTGTTTCATCTCTTCTGATCCTGCCTACAAAAGTTTCGTCTTTTTCGTGAGCAGTTAACGGCATTGGATAAATGTTATTAGCAATATCATCTTCAACGATAACACCCGGTGCTTTACTTAAGAGTTCTCTTAATTCTTTCAGATCAAAATCTTTTTCAAATTCGATGTTTACACTTTCGCTATGTCCACCTATTACAGGTATACGAACTGTCGTCGCAGTCAATTTGATCGAATCATCACCAATGATCTTTTTTGTTTCGTTGGTCATTTTCATTTCTTCTTTAGTGTAGCCATTATCTAGAAACACATCAATTTGCGGAATGGCATTTAGATCGATAGGATATTTGTAAGCCATTTCACCTTGCACCCCTTTTCTTTCATTCATCAATTGATCCACAGCTTTAACACCTGTACCAGTAACGCTTTGGTAAGTTGATACTATGACTCTCTTAATTTTATATTTTTCGTGCAATGGCTTTAACACCACCACTAATTGAATAGTAGAGCAGTTAGGATTTGCAATGATCTTATCCGCTTTAGTTAATACATTAGCATTTACTTCCGGTACTACTAATTTTTTAGTAGGGTCCATACGCCATGCAGATGAGTTATCAATTACAGTAATACCTGCTTCGGCAAACTTTGGCGCCAATTCAAGAGATGTTCCACCTCCTGCTGAAAAAATGGCGATATGCGGTTTCGCAGCAATAGCATCAGCATAGCCAACGATCTTATACTTCTTTCCTTTAAATTCAACTTCTTTACCAATTGATCTTTCCGAAGCAACAGGGATCAATTCATCAACAGGAAAATTTCTTTCCGCTAAAACCTGCAACATTTTACTACCTACCAAACCGGTAGCGCCTACTACAGCTACTTTCATTTTTTTGTTTTTATATATGAGTGTTAAAAAATAAGCCTTCCATTTTATTGGAAGGCTTGTGAATATTGTAGAACAAACAAAACATCAGTTAACCCTCCCGTTTATCGGAACGTTTCTTTGTAATCTTAATTTGTTTAATAATCAAAAACATGGCACAAAAGTAGCAACAAATTATATATCACCCAAACATTAAAAAATATTTTTTATACGCCCCTTTCGGTAATTATTAAGGCAAATTCCATAAACTTGCTACCTTTAAAGGCTAAGCCCCACTACTATGAATAGAAAACTACTTTTTTGTCTGTCTATATTATTAATGTTTTCAACAGTTTCACAAGCGCAGTTCACCGAAAGTTTTACTGATGGTAATTTTACAGCTAATCCTACATGGATCGGTGATACCAGTGATTGGATAATTAATTCATCCTTTCAATTGCAAAGTAATGATACCATAGCTAATGATACATTTTATCTAAGTACCGCAAATACATTAGGAACTTCTGCAGAATGGGATCTTTATCTTAAGCTTGCTTTTAATACGTCATCTGCCAATTATGTAGATATATATTTAACGGCTTCTGCAAGTGATATAACCCAATCAAGTACTACAGGATATTTTATACGCTTAGGTGGCACCAATGATGATATCTGTTTATATAGAAAAGATGCAAGTGGCAGCACGAAAATTATCGACGGCGTAAATGGCATTTTAAACACTAGTAATAATGTAGTTAAAATAACTGTTATCAGGGATGCGACAAATCAATGGGTATTATCGAGAGACATAACGGGAACGGGTAGTAGCTATTTTACCGAGGGACGTGTTACTGATAATACATATACCACTTCATCCTTTTTTGGCATTTTAGTGAAACAAAGTACTACCGCCTTTTTTCAACGACATTTTTTTGATGACATTATTGTCAAGCCATACGTTCCTGATATAACACCTCCTACTATCCAATCTGCAATTGCTACTTCTACTACTACGGTAGATGTATTATTTGATGAACCGGTTGATAATAGCAGTCAACAGATTGCAAATTATACAGCTGATAATGGCTTAAATAATCCTATTTCTGCTACGCAGGATGCCACAAACAGCGCTTTAGTACATTTAACTTTTGCTACTAAAATCCCCAATGGCACAAGTTGTACACTCACTATAGATAATGTTAAGGACCTTTCTGGAAATAGCATAATCAATGGAACATCCATATTTAGTTTATACACACCACAACAATATGATATCATCATTGACGAGATCATGGCTGATCCGACCCCGATAGTTGGATTACCAAATAATGAATGGATAGAACTTAAAAACACTACTGCATTTCCCATCAATTTACAAGGCTTCACAATTGGGGATACTACTACACAAAGTGGGGCAATGCCCAATTTCATTTTGCAGCCCAATAGCTTTGTAATTGTATGTACAGGTAGTGCCGCAAGTGCTATGTCAGTTTTCGGACCTACTATTTCTGTAACAAGTTTTCCCTCTTTAATTAATAGCGGAGATGAATTAGTATTGAAAAACCCTCAAGGTAAAATTATTCATGCAGTTAATTATTCCTACTCATGGTATCAAAATACGTTAAAAGAACAGGGAGGCTGGTCACTAGAAATGATCGATACAAAAAACCCTTGTAGTGGATATTCCAATTGGCAAGCAAGCGCTAATATACATGGCGGTACGCCGGGAAAGATAAATTCTATAGATGGTAAAAACCCTGATCAAAATTCACCTAAACTATTACGTGCTTTTGCTCAAGACAGTGTAGATATCACCTTATATTTCGATGAACCATTAGATAGCAATAAAGCGTCCGTAGCTGTAAATTATAATATTAGTGGCAATATAGGCGCCCCCCAAACCGCAACGGCAATAGCTCCCCTTTTCGATAAGGTTAATTTAAAACTAACAGCACCTTTATCTCAGAGAAAAACATATACCATCACAGCAATAAATATTACTGATTGTGCAGGTAATATTATTAACAGCAGCGATACTGCAAGAGTTGGCATAAGCTCGGCTGCTAATAATTTTGATGTAGTTATTAATGAAATATTATTCAATCCAAAAGATAATGGTGTTGATTATGTAGAGCTATATAATCGTAGTAAAAAAATTATCAACTTAAAACAACTATATATTGCCAATAGAAATACATCTGGCGCTATTAGTAATATTGAGCAATTAACTAGTGATAACTATTCATTATTTCCACAAAATTTTATTGTAGTTACAAGCAGTCCTTCGATTGTAAAATCTCAATACGTTGCTCAAAACCCTGATGCATTTATACAGATAAATAATATGCCTTCGTATAACGATGATAATGGAGATGCAATTATTTTAAATACACAAGGAAATATTGTAGATGAATTGCAGTATGATGTCAGCTGGCAATTTCCGTTAATAGATAATGTACAAGGTGTAGCACTTGAAAGAATTAATTATGACGCGTCAACACAATCCCAATCAAACTGGCACTCTGCAGCTACAAATGTTGGTTATGGTACACCAACCTATAAAAACTCTCAATATAGGATTGATCAATATGCTTCAGGAGAAATATCCGTTTATCCTCAAATATTTTCTCCAAACAATGACGGCATTGATGATTTTTTATCAATCGACTACACTTTTCCTGAAACAGGGTATGTTGCTAATGTAACTATATATGACGCTGCTGGAAAGATGGTTCGTTTATTAGAACAAAATGCATTGTGTGGAACGGAAGGTAAATTTATGTGGGATGGTTTGGGTGAAAAAAACAGACAGCTTATAGAAGGAACTTATATAGTATACACAAAGGTCTTTGACTTAAATGGCAAAACAAAGGATTTTAAAAACCCTGTTGTTTTAGCACATAGTAATCATTAAGAAATTATTTAAACATTAGTTCCTTAACTTTTTCTTTATCTTCTTTTTCTTTAGTAAGATCGAACATGGTTCCAAATAATCTATCCCACAAAGTAGTGCTTACACCAAAGCCACGTTCTTCATTTTTATAATGATGTAAATGATGGTTGCGCCATAATGGTTTCATCCAAGCGTATGGAGGATTCCAGGCATGTATGGCATAATGCATGCTGCCATACATCAGATAACCGACTATAAAACCAGGAAAAAAAGCAAATACATAATTGCTTGCATTAAAAAGATGTGTGACAAAATACATCAACATAAAAACTACAGATGCTAAAATAATACTCGGTACAGGTGGCATAAAGAGTCGTTCCCTATCACGCGGATATTCATGATGGTTACCATGAATCACATATATAATTTTCATTGCTTCTTCATTTTCACTTATAAAATGAAAAATGAATCTATGTAAGATATATTCAAAAAAAGTCCAGAAAAACATACCAAATAAAAAAGTAAATCCAATCTGCTCTATATCCAGATTTAGGCGTACACTACTAAAATATAACATGTAAGAAACCGCAGGTAAATAGATAGCAAATATTACTAGCGGATGGGTTTTTGTAAGGTGTTCAAGGTACTGATTCTTAAATAGCTGCGCCTGACCCTTATTATGAATTTTTTCAAATTTCATAGCAGATAATTATGGTTATAAAAGTAATAAATTATCACAAATGCCGTGCCTCATTTTTGTCATTTTTCCGTTTTTTAACTACCTATTATCATAGTAGATATCGTTTTTGAAACCTCTTTACCTCAATATTTATTAAAAACTATTGATATGGGAGAATGAACTGCAACAGGTATCTTTGCAAAAATTTTCACCAAATAACGTATGAGTACTTTACATTTATCGGAACAGGAAATTATCCGCAGAGAAAAATTAGAAGAATTAAAAAAGCTGGGTATTGATGCTTATCCGGCACCATTATATCCGGTTAACACAACTTCTGCATATATAAAAGAGCATTATAAAGGTGAGGAAAATAAAGATCAGTTCGCAGATGTATGTATTGCAGGCCGTATCATGAGCGTGCGTGATATGGGCAAGGCAAACTTTGCCGTAATTCAGGACGGTGTAGGTAAAATTCAATTCTATATTAAACAAGATGATATTTGTCCGGGTGATGATAAAACATTGTATCAAACTGTTTGGAAAAAGTTAGTTGACATCGGAGATATTATTGGTGTTAAAGGCTATGTATTTACAACCAAAACCGGTGAAACCTCTATCCATGTAAAAGAGTTTACCATTCTTACAAAATCATTACGCCCATTACCAATCGTTAAAGAAAAAGACGGCGAGGCATTTGATGAAGTAACAGATCCTGAATTTCGTTACCGTCAGCGTTATGCAGACCTGATAGTAAATCCGGGTGTTAAAGAGGTCTTCATTAAACGTACAAAATTAGTAACTGCTATTCGTGATTTTTTAAATGAAAGAGGCGCGTTAGAAGTTGATACACCTGTATTACAAAGTATTCCCGGTGGTGCAGCTGCAAGGCCTTTCGCAACACATCATAACGCATTAGATGTTCCTTTCTATTTACGTATTGCTAATGAATTGTATTTAAAAAGATTGATAGTTGGTGGATTTGAATGGGTGTATGAATTCAGTCGCAATTTTAGAAATGAAGGAATGGACAGAACACATAACCCTGAATTTACTGTGTTAGAATTTTATACTGCATATAAAGATTACGAATGGATGATGGATACAACAGAACAGTTGTTGGAAAAAGTTGCCATCGCCACAAACGGTGTAACTAAGGTTATAGCAGGGGATAAAGAAATTGAATTTAAAGCACCGTACAAAAGGATCACGATGTATGATGCTATCAAAGAACATACAGGTTTTGATATTTCTGAAATGGATGAAGCTGGTTTAAGAGATGTATGCAAAAAGTTAGGTATCCATGCAGATGAAAAATTTGGCAAAGGAAAACTGATCGATGAAATATTTGGTGCTAAATGTGAAGCGAATTATATACAGCCAACTTTCATTACAGATTATCCTGTAGAGATGAGTCCGCTTACAAAAAAGCATCGTAGCAAACCTGGATTGGTAGAGCGTTTTGAGCTAATTATAAATGGTAAAGAAATTGCTAACGCATATAGTGAGTTAAATGACCCAATCGATCAGAGAGAACGTTTTGAGGAGCAAGTTAAATTAATGGAACGTGGCGATGATGAAGCGATGTTTATTGATTACGACTTCTTACGAGCGTTGGAATATGGTATGCCACCAACAAGTGGTATTGGTTTTGGAATTGACCGCTTAACGATGTTGATGACGAATCAACATTCTATTCAAGATGTGTTGTTGTTTCCTCAAATGAGGCCGGAGAAATTAGAGGTGTAATTTTTTTAACCACTGAGACACTGAGGTCACAAAGTTTCACTGAGGAGCGAAGTTTAGAATATTATAAAAAGGGAAGAAAAGTTTAATAGCTTTTCTTCCCTTTTTTATTTCTCAATAGTGTCTCAGTAGTTTTATCTTACAAAAATAAATCAGGATATAATTGTCCACCCGATACAACTGAATATTTACTTAATTCAGTAATGCCTTCTTTCGCTAAAACATCTTCATCAATAAAAGTATTACCAGTGCATTCTCTAGAAGATTTAGAAAATATATAATACGCTGCGTCAGCCAGTATATCTGTAGTGCGACTCATCTTCATTAACGCATCTCCCCCTAATAAATTATTTACGGCAGCAGTTGCAATAGTTGTGCGTGGCCATAACGCGTTGGAAGCAATATTATATTTCTTTAACTCAGCAGCTAAGCCCATCGCGATCATGGTCATATTATATTTGCTCATCGTATACGCCAAATGATTCGCAAACCATTTCATATCCATATTTATCGGAGGAGATAAAGTAAGAATATGTGCATTGCTTGATTTTTTCAAATGAGGAATACAAGCTTTGCTGACAAAAAAAGTTCCACGCACATTAATATCATACATCAGATCAAAACGTTTGGGTTCTGTTGTTTCTGTATTTGTTAATGCAATGGCTGATGCATTATTGATAAGAATATCAATGCCACCAAAACGCTCTACAGCTTTATCAACGGCATTTTGAACTTGTGCTTCATCTCTTATATCACATTGAACAGGTAAAGCTTTACCACCTGCAGCTTCCATCTCTGCCGCAGCAGAAAAAATAGTTCCGCCAAGTTTAGGATTTTCTTCTGTTGATTTAGATGCTATCACTATGTTAGCACCTTCTTTTGCTAATCGAATTCCAATTGCTTTACCGATACCTCTTGAAGCACCGGTTATTAAGACTGTTTTATTTTGAAATGATGACATAACTAATGTTTATCAAATGTAATTAAAAAGTAAGCTATTGGGCTAAAGCCCTGCAAGGTGGCTTATACTAGTAACCCCCGACTTAAGTCGGGGTTACAAATTCAATTATATTTATGGGCTTTAGCCCAATTATAAACTAAGCTAATACTGCTTCGTGTGTAATATTTGTTTTGAACAATTTAGAAATCGGACAATTTGCTTTTGCATCAGCAACACTTGCATCAAACTGTTCTTTGCTAATACCAGGAACTGTTGCAGTTACATGTAAATGAGATTCTGTAATAGATCCATCTTCTAAAGTAACATCACATTTAGTAGAAATTTCAGTAGCGGTAAAACCTGCTGCATTTAAAACAAAACTTAGTTTCATTGTAAAGCAACCTGCATGCGCAGCTGCTGCTAATTCTTCAGGATTCGTTCCTACTCCATCAGCAAAACGAGAGTTGAAAGAATATTGCGTTTTATTAAGTGTAGTACTTTGTGTAGTTAAATGGCCGGTACCTTCTTTACCTGTACCATTCCAAACTGCTGTTGCGTTACGTTTCATTTTTTTTATTTTAATTGTTTGATAAAATCTGTTTCATTAAAACCAACCAGTAATTTTTCGCCGGCTTCTACAACAGGTCTTTTGATAATGCTGTTATTTTCCATCATCACTTTAATAGCTGCTGATTGAGTTGTTACTTTTTCCTGATCTTCCCGTGTTAGCTTGCGCCAGGTCGTTCCTTTTTTATTTACTAAAACTTCCCAACCTACTTTCTTGCTCCACGCTTCCAATTTTGCTTTAGTTATTCCTGATTTTTTATAATCATGAAATTCGTAATCGATCTTATTTTTCTTAAGCCAATCTAACGATTTTTTAACTGTATCGCAATTCGGTATTCCGTAAACTGTCATTGTATTAATATTGAGGTAACACGGGTTTTGTCTGCATGATTTTTTCTATTTTCTCCATTACTTCCGGTGTTAATTTAGCTAATGCATCCAATGCTTTTAAATTATCCAGCAACTGTTGTTTTTTTGTAGCGCCTAAAATAGCGGTACTAACATTCGGATTTTTTATGCACCATGCAATACTTAATGCAGCTGTTGAAACACCTAATTTATCTGCCAGTTCAGTTAATTTTTTTACTTTTTTGATCTTCTCATCAACGTATAATTTCTCTTTTAACCAACCTGTATCTTTCAAACCTAAGCGGCTGTTTTTAGGGATGCCGTCATTGTACTTTCCTGTCAACAAACCTGATGCCAAAGGACTCCAAATCGTAGTACCCAATCCTACAGTTTTATATATTTCTGAAAATTCATTTTCTACTTTATTTCTTTCGAACATATTGTATTGCGGTTGTTCCATTGTCGGACCGATCAATCTATAATGTTCTGCAACCCTGTGTGCTTCCATGATCTCTACACCACTCCATTCGCTACCGCCCCAATATAAAATTTTTCCTTGCTGGATAAGGGTATTCATTGTCCAGACTGTTTCTTCCATCGGCGTATTTTTATCCGGTCTATGACAGAAAAAAAGATCTAAATAATCTACCTGTAAACGTTGCAATGCTTCGTTACAAGCTTCCATTAAATGTTTGCGGTTATTGCCCGTTTGGTTAGGTTTATTTTTTTCTCCTCTCCAACCGAAAAACGCTTTTGAAGAAACAGTATATGAAGTACGATCCCACTTCTTTTTGCTTAACACACGGCCCATCATTTTTTCACTTTCTCCCAATGCATATATTTCTGCGTTATCAAAAAAGTTGATGCCATTATCGTAAGCAACGCCCATTAATTCATCGGCCATTTTATCTCCTATCTGTGTATCAAAACTTATCCAGCTACCAAACGATAAAACACTTAACTGTAGCCCAGATTTTCCAAGACGACGGTATTCCATTTAATTAATATTTATAAAGTGTAAAATTAAAATTAAGCAAAAGTCCGGCAATTAATACCGTTGTATCTTATGAAATAATTATTTCGGAACTTCCGAATTTTGTACTTCCAAAAACCCTGTTGGATGTACAATATGCCATGCTTTAAAATCCTGCTGGGCATCTAAGCCAATACCATTAATGATATGTGTTCTTGTTCTTATACGGATAGGTTTATCTGTATAGAACTCGGCACCTGTTCTGCTTCTATCCCAATATAATTCATTGCAATACAAAGTATCACCATTTACATTCATTACCCTTACACTATCTTTTAAAAAGATCTTACTCTCATTTTCTTTATACTTAGCGTAACGTGCATCCAGTCTACTTTGTAAAGTATCCGTATCATAAAAATCAACGTGAACCGATTTTGGGAACTCAGTATAAACAACCGTATCTGTAACTCTATACATTAAAGGTGCTTTTAAAAAAGCCTTTCGGTTACGGCCAACAGAATACCTTACAACAATATCTTTAGCTATTTCAACTCCCGCTTTTTTAGTAAGTGCGGCTGTAGCCTTTTCTTTTTCGCCACAAGCTGTTAGCAAAAGGCAGCCTGTTAAAAAGAAAAAAATAGCTTTTATATGTAGATATCTATTATTCATTTTTTGTTGACACAATGTGTTATCAATTGTTGATCTCACTCAGTGCGTAAAGGCCTTTAAATAGAAAATTCAAGTCGGTAAATATCTCATTTTTCAGCTGCCCTGCAAAATATGTTGCATCGCCGCCGGTTAAAACTATGTTTAAGTTATCGTATTTACTTTTATAAAAATTAATAAACCCATCTATCTCATAACCAATGCCAGCAATAACGCCACTTTGCAAATTGGTTTTTGTGTCATAGCCAATGACAGGAAAATTCCATTCGGCATGAACCAACGGCAACAAAGCTGTATAATCATGCATTGATTTAAAACGCATTTCCATACCGGGAGAAATAGATCCTCCAATGAACTGGTGATTTTGTGTAATAAAATTATATGTAATGCAACTACCCAAGGCTATTACTAAATTATTTTTACCAGTATAAAAATGAACAGCAGCGGCACAAAGCGCTAATCTATCTGCGCCAATCGTTTGTGGTTTACTA
>DATHNB010000335.1:0-11349 GCA_035486495.1 Ferruginibacter sp.
AGAACATTTTGCTTTAAATGTTACTAAAGCTGCTGGGAGTAATATTGCTTTTATATTAGCATTCTTATCCGTTGTTCTATGGCTAATAGCAGGAGTTTTTTTTCATTATTCAGAAAATTGGCAATTAGTATTTAGTACCGGCACAACCATTATTACTTTTTTAATGGTATTCTTAATTCAAAAATCTCAGAACAAAGATTCGCTTGCCATACAATTAAAGTTAAATGAATTAGTTGCGGCACATGAATTTGCGAGCAATAGATTAGTTAATGTTGAAGATATGACTGAAGATGAATTAAAGATCATTCAGAAATATTATAGCAAATTAAGTGCTTTTGCAAAAGCTGATGAAAATTTGCAACAATCTCATTCAATCGATGAAACTCATAAAGAGCATGATTTGAAAAAAGAAATGGAAAAAGAATTAGAAGAAGAGCTGAAAAAGTAATCATATAATATAACGAATCAATGATTGATATAATCTCCTTTCTCCTATGAAAGTGGTGGGCATAATTTTTGTTGATACCCAACAAAGAAATTTTTAGAATTAAAAACAAGTGTTGTTCTAAAAGTTTACCAGTATGATCAAACTGAAATAATTACATGAAACATAAGATGAAATTTTGTTGCATGGCAATAAGCCTGTTCATTGCTTCTGCAACTTTTGCACAATACAATTGGAAATTAAGTAAAGACAAAGATGGAATAAAAATATACCAGTCTGACGTTGCCAATTCAAACTTCAAAAGCATTAAAGTTGAATGCACATTGCAAGGTAATTATGTTAAGCTAATCAATATCCTTAACAATATTCCACGACACACCGATTGGGTTTATAATAATAAAACAGCGTACACCATTAAAAATATTACGCCTTACGATTACTATTATTATGCAGAAACTTCCATGCCATGGCCAGTATCAAACAGAGTGCTGTGATACATATACAAATGAAAATGGACAGCCTCAATCATTTTTTAGTTGTCAACGGAATAGGCGAACCTAATTATACTCCTCAAAAAAGTGGTATTGTCCATGTGCCGAGATCCATGGTAAACTGGTATGTTACAATGCCTACCAACAATACAATCACTATCAGGTATATATTTGATGCAGATCCAGGTGGCAGCCTTCCCGCATGGCTTGTTAATATGTTTATAGATAAAGCGCCTTACGAAAGTTTTAAAAAACTGGCGGCAATATTAAAGCAATAAACAAGATAAAGTCTTAACTACTTTCTAATACAGAAAATGAAAATGTATCGATTCTAGGGAGTTCTATCTAAATTAGTAACTCGTTAAGGTTTTAAAGATAAATCGATACCCTCCGTCTGTAAAACGGAGGGTATCAATTTATTGCTTAACTATTATCTCAAATAAATCTATCTCTACAATAAGATAAATTTCTTATCCCTTAAGGCACATTGATAGTTGTATTCACCATTGTAACTGATCCATGTAAAGAAATTGCTCTGCCATTCAGTACTGTCTGAACGGAATTTCCTGCAGTAGAAAAAGTTACTCCTGCAGAAGCAATTATGGTTCCTACCATAACACCGCCGCCAGATCCATTAATAGTTGCTGCAGAACCTACATACCAAAATACATTATTAGGCGATGCTCCATTTATCATTGTAACACTACGCGCACCTGCTGGTCCTGCGATACCCACCGTTAATCCTGAAGCCGTTTGAAATATCCATACTGCATTCGCATCTCCCATGGCATCAAGTGTAAGATTCCCCTTTGTTATTTTAAAAGTTCCGCTTGCAGATTTATAAATGCCGGGAGCTAAAGTCAAGCCTCCTAATTCGCCAGCGCCAGGATCAATACCTCCGGGTTTTGAAGCAGGTGAAATACTATTATAAGCACTTGTTGCATCCAACAAAGCTTGCCTGGCAATTGCAAAAGAAGTTGCATTTCCTGGAGCTGGAGGCGCGGTATAAATCCTGCCGGTCACATCACCTTTGTTAAGAGGTGTTTCAGTATAAACATCCCCTGTTGTACCATCATGAAAACCTGTTACCAAAGTAGATGCACCAGTTGTACTAATACTTCCATTATTTATTATAGTATTCAATCCCTGATTAGTTACGCCTGCACTACCTCCAAAGCCTCCAAAAATAGAAACACTTCCTAAAGATGGGGCTGATACTGACTTCCCTGTAGTAAAACTCCATACATAATTATTTGCAAATGCATTTCCTGCAAGATCCTTTACTCCTGTTGTAACAGTAGCTGTATAAGTAGTGTTAGGAGCAAGATTAACTGATGGAGAAAAAACAGCCGTTGTATCTGTATATGTTGCCATACCTAAAATAGTGTTTGTCCCTTGGGTAAGAATAAATGTTGTAGTATTAATAGTCGAAGGATCTATTGGCTCACTAAATGTTATAGCGATTTTTGTATTGAGTATTACTGATGTAGCAGTATTAACTGGATCTGTAGAGATAACTGTTGGAGGCGTTACATCAAGCGAAGCACCCGTAGTGAAATTCCACGTAAAATCACTTTGTAATGCGACACCCAAAGAATCTTTGGCTCCCGTAGTAATAGTAGCCGTGTATGTTGTATTAGGTGACAGATTGTTTGAAGGTGAAAATATAGCAGTCGTACCACTATAAGTAACTACACCTGAAACTATAGTTGAGTCTTGTTTCAAAACAAAAGTAGCACCAGTAATAGTTAGAGGATCCATTCCTTCATTGAAGGAAGCTGTGATCTTTCTATTAAGATATGCATTGGAAGAATTATTTATAGGATTGGTTAAAATTATCTGCGGGTTAATATTACTATTGCCAATCGTTGCCCGCTCTTTATGACACCCGGTAACGAAAATGATTGATATAAATAGTATAAGCCACTTATTAATAGACATTTTAAAATGGTTAATGACAGGCAGGCGTAATAGGATACTCTTGGTATCAATAGATCTTTTTTTCATTATTTTATTTTAATAAAGCTGAGAAGGACAGTGTTTCCGAAGTTTAATTCAGAACCTGTTTTTTTATTCAATTGAGAAGAGGTAATTATTAGTATATAATAACTATCGTTATGACTCTTTGTAGTAAATGATAAAACTGTGCCACCTTTCTATACAGTTACCAGCAAATATCTCAAGCTAATATTTAAGAGATCGGAATTAAAAAAAGCAAATCGTAGAATGATTTGCCCTATATGAGATATGAGAACTGCTGTATAATTTGTTTCTGACCAGAAGACTTACGCCAGGAGGTGGTTATATTGTTGATGAAGTAATTACAAAGAAAGTAAAAGATACTCCTGAGTTAATTGATATAAAACTTCTTGATCACTTTATTATTTGTGAGGAGGGATATTATTCTTTTGCTGAACAAGGTGAGTTGTAATATAGGGATCACTAACTAATCTTATTAAAGCCCTATATCTACAGTTTTTTATTTTGCGTGCTTCCTATAAAATTATATTCTGTCAAAAAATCCTATGTGCTGTTTAAATTTTTTTCTAAATTTTAATTCCCCCACATAGAATATGACATCAAAAACTATCCAAATAAATAAGAAAATTGCACAAGTCATATTGATAGTATTCCATGTATGTCTAAGGAAATGCCACCTGATAAAAGGATTGAATATTAGTGCCGAAATAGCAGCAATTACAAGACCAATATAGTTAATTGACATAATAGAAAGATACATCTCTCCTATACATAAACTAAAAAAAAAGGTATTTATAAATCTATAATATTCATGTGAATGAAGGGGAACACACATCTTGCTGAGTACCAGAATTATTAGGATAATCTTAAAAAAAATCCCCAAGACTATCCTGAATTTTGACTGCATAGTAATAAAGTTAGAAATTAGATATTTTAGAATATGAAGATACATATATAAATTATTTATTCAATGTTATATTTACATATGTATTTTACTACTGATAATTAGTACCCGAAATAGTAACAGCTAAATAGCTACTAAAGACAACAATTGGTAAATAAATTACAGTGAGAGTAAATGTAAATATTATATAACGTGCAGCAATTGTAAGAAGTTTATTTTTCAATACAGAAAATAAGATAGGTTGATTATAGAAAATTCTATCGAAATTAAAACCAGATCAGTAATCTAGTATAATATTAAAAGCAGACCTTACAATACGCGTAATTAAAAAATATAATCCCTGAGCTAATCGAGAAAACACCAATAGATGCAACGTTTATTTATTCGACAGGTGATAAACTTGTTCATTTTGATATACATTATTAGTTGCTTTTAAAGGCAACGAAATAATAAACGTTGTACCTTGATTATCCTGACTTAATGCAGATATAAAACCATTATGTTTTTCTATAATTCTTTTACACAAAGCCAATCCTATACCAGTGCCCTCATATTCACTATTCCCATGTAATCTTTTAAACATATCAAATATTTGTTCTGCATATCTTTGATCGAATCCTATACCGTTATCCTGAACATAAATTCGACAAAATGGAGTAGTAGTCGTTAAATTATTAGCAGAACTATCTCTCATATTCATGCTGACTTCAGAGTAAATATTAATCACAGGAGCTACATCCTTTTTGGAATACTTTAATGCATTTTCGATTAAATTAGAAAGAAGAGGCCGAAACAGTCCTGGTATAACATCCAATTCAGGAAGGTCCCCTACAATAACCTCTGCTTTTTTCGCAGTAATGATATCTTGTATATCAAACAAAACTTCCTGAACTAATGTATTAAGATCCGTTTTTACTAAACTAGCCGGGCTATTGGATATTTTGGAAAACTCAAGTATGTCCTTTATCAAATTTTGCATACGCTCTGCCGAATTCTGAATTCGCTGAACATATTTTATAGCTTCCTCATCAAGCATCTCCTTTCGTTTTACAAAAAGAAAATCACTATAAATCCTGATCTTTCTCAATGGCTCTTGTAAATCGTGCGACGACATAAACGCAAAGCGATCCAACTCTTTATTTACTGTTTCTAATCGTTGAACGCTTTCAAGTAGTTGGTGATTCAATTCAACAACTTTTTCTTCTGATACTTTTCTTTCATGAATTTCATTTTCAAGGCTCTTGTTGATCACTATTAATTTTTGCTCATGAGCCTGCAGCTGGTAATTTTTTGTATAGAGATCAACAAACACACCTACTTTAATACGCAACAGTTCGGGATTGATCGGCTTGTATATATAATCGACCGCACCTAAACGATATCCGCGGAATATATGATCATCTCCATAACTATTAGCTGTTATGAAAATTATCGGGATGTGTTTTAATTTTTCTCTTTCATATATTAATGCTGCTGTTTCAAAGCCATTCATATTCGGCATCTTTACATCCATTAATATCAATGCAAAATTAAATTCCGATAATAATATTTTTAGCGCTTGTCTTCCCGAATTGGCTTTTACTAATTCATACCCATCAGCTTCCAATATGGTTTCCATCGAAAAAAGATTATCCTCCCGATCATCAACTAAAAGAATCTTTTGCTTCATGAATTATATTTATTTATAAAACCAAATACGCATTAAAGAAAGCAACTGATCTATTTTCAGCGGCTTAGTAATGTAATCAGATGCACCGGCTTCAATACATTTTTGTCTATCCCCTTTCATAGCCTTGGCCGTAACCGCTATAATTGGTAATAAATTATTAGTATGCTCTCTTCTTATTTTTTGCGTTGTTTCATAACCATCCATTTCAGGCATCATAATGTCCATTAATACCATATCAATTTTTGGGCTACCGCTATTAATTATTTCAATTGCTTCTTTACCACTTTCGGCTGTAATTGCATTCACATTTAACCTTTCAAAAACTGTCGTTAAGGCAAATAAATTTCTTACATCATCATCGACTACCAACACATTTTTACCGGTTAGTATATCATCTTTAATACGCATATTTTCAATGATACGCTGTTTTTCCGGTGGCAGGTCTCTGTGTTTTTGATGAAGATGTATAACTGTCTCTTCCAACAAATGTTCTAAAGAATTAACACCTTTTAATAAAACCGTATTGGATATCTGATTGATCTGTGCCAATTCTTTTTTATCAAAATCTTTTGCAGAATAAACAATAACAGGCGTCAATTTTTTCTTGGCATCACTTACTTTATTAACCATATCAATACCAGATATATCCGGCAACGTATAATCCATAATAATGCAATCAAAATCTTTTTGCGTTAATTGTTGAATTGCTTTTTTACCTGTATCGGCGATACTTACATTAACGTTATCATTTTTGATAATTTTTGAAATTTGTGAAGAGTCAATTTCATTATCTTCTATAACCAGTATTTCCTTTGCCTCGCTTCTACTGGTAGATATAATATCTGCAAATAGATCATCCAACACTTCATTACCTAACGGCTTTAAAAGGAAACTTCGCGCGCCACGTTTTAAAGCCAACACTCTGTTTTCTTCTCCGGAAATAAGGTGAATAGGAATGTGCCTGTAGTTGAGATCATTCTTAAGCATATCAAGCACTTTCCATCCGCTTGTATCAGGCAACTTCACATCAAGCGTTATGGCAACAGGATTTAAACGATTAATAAAATCAAACACTTCAATATAACTCACAGCCACAACGGCTTTTATATTATTTTTGTGCGCCTTCTCTATCATGATCTTGGCAAACCTAAGATCATCTTCAACAATTAAAAGTACCAGATCCGTAGGTAAAACATTTGCTCTGTCATCACCTGTTTCATTTATCATTTCATTTACCAGGCTTTTAGACTCAGCACCACCGTTAGTTGCCCGTATAGAATTCAGCAGCGAATCTATAGATACTTTATCTTCTCCTATTTGTAGTTGTTGCTGATAAGGTGTATCAAGTCTATTTACTTCTTTTATTATATTCTCAGATGCGTTTTCTATCGGCAGGAATAAAGTAAATGTACTTCCCAGTGATAAACTACTTTCCAATTCAATAGTACCACCCAGCAATTCTGCCAATCCTCTACTGATAGATAATCCTAATCCTGTACCGCCGTATTTACGACTAGTAGATCCTTCTGCTTGCTGGAAGGCTTCGAATATAATATTTTGTTTTTCCTGTGGAATACCAATACCTGTATCACTGATAGCAAAAGCTACTACTGTCTTAGCTTCGGTAAGATTGGTATTTGCTTGTTTCCAACTATTATTAGCATTGTATATATTTAATTTTACTTCGCCCTTTTCCGTAAACTTGAATGAATTAGAAAGAAGATTTTTAAGAATCTGATTTAACCTTTGTATATCTGTTTCCATTGAAGCAGGAAGTTCCGGATCTATTTCAATAGTGAAACGAAGATGTTTTGCTTCTGATATAGGTTTAAATGTAGTTTCCACAAAAGAGGCAATTTCTGAAATACGTACCGTTGATATATTTGCGGAAATGAATCCTGATTCAATTTTAGAAAGATCAAGAATATCGTTGATCAACTGGATAAGATCATCTCCGCACGAGTGAATTGTTTTTGCATAGCGTATTTGTTTGTCATTCAAATTACCTTCTGCATTTTCATATAATTGTTGCGCAAGAATTAATAAACTGTTTAATGGTGTCCTCAATTCATGCGACATATTTGCAAGGAACTCCGATTTATATTTTGAAGTAAGTGTAAGCTGTTCCGCTTTTTCTTCCAATGATCTCCTTGCTTCTTCCACTTCCTTGTTCTTTGCTTCTACCTCATTTTTTTGTTTTACCAACAACAATGCTTTATCCTGCAATTCATCATTCGTTCTACTTAATTCTTCTTGTTGTTGTTTCAACTCTCCTGCCAATGATTGTGATTGAGTCAACAATTCTTCTGTACGGGAGTTGGCTTCGATAGTATTTAATACGATACCAATACTTTCCGTCAGCTGACTTAAGAAATCCAAATGGGTCTGACTAAAAATATCTAAAGAAGCTAGTTCAATAACAGCCTTCACTTTATTTTCAAATAATACGGGAAGAATAATAAGGTTAGAAGGTTTGGCTTTTCCAAGTCCCGAATTAATTTTAATATAATTGTTTGGAATATTGGATAAGATGATACGTTCTTTTTCGTATGCCACTTGTCCTACAAGTCCTTCACCAATAGAGAACTGAATTGGTATCCCCTTATCTGCTTTGTATCCATAGGAAGAAAATAAGTTTAGTTTTACTTCTTGTGTTTCTTCTTCCTGATTTAAAATATAAAAAGCTCCCCAATGTGCCGTAACGACCTGCGCCAGCTCCGACAAAATTCTTTGTGTTACCGTTTTCAAATCTTTTTGTCCCTGTAACATTTGGGTAAACTTCGCAAGATTTGATTTCAACCAATCCTGTTCCTGGTTCAGCAAAGTTGTTTCTCTTAGATTAGCGATCATCTGGTTGATCGTATCTTTTAATGCTTCCACCTCTCCTTTTGCTTCCACACGAATGTTACGCGTAAGATCTCCTTTTGTTACAGCGGATGCCACTTCCGAAATCGAACGAACCTGTGTGGTAAGATTTTGTGCAAGCTGATTCACATTCTCTGTAAGATTTTTCCAAATACCCGAAGCACCCGGTACACTTGCCTGACCGCCCAATTTTCCATCTACACCCACTTCTCTTGCTACTGTTGTTACCTGATCCGCAAACAAAGCCAGTGTATCAATCATTTCATTGATCGTATCAATCAATTGCGCCACCTCACCTCGTGAAACGATCGCCAGTTTTTGTTTAAGATTACCCGTTGCTACGGCAGTTACTACTTTCGCAATACCACGCACCTGGTTGGTAAGATTGGATGCCATCATGTTCACACTATCCGTCAAATCTTTCCATGTACCACCCACACCTCTTACTTCTGCCTGTCCACCCAACTTACCTTCTGTACCTACTTCACGTGCCACACGCGTTACCTCAAATGCAAATGAGTTTAACTGTTCCACCATTGTATTGATGGTATTTTTCAGATCAAGGATTTCTCCTTTTACATCGATCGCCACTGTTTTAGAAAGATCTCCACTCGCTACGGCTTTTGTTACCTCTGCAATATTTCTTACTTGCGCTGTTAAGTTACCGGTCATCTGATTCACGGAATCCGTTAAATCTTTCCATGTACCGGCAACACCCGGTACGAAGGCTTGTCCACCAAGCTTTCCATCCGTACCAACTTCACGCGCAACACGCGTTACTTCAGATGCAAACGCACGCAACTGATCCACCATCGTGTTCAATGTTTCTTTCAATTGCAAAATCTCTCCACGTACATCCACGGTAATTTTCTTGGACATATCTCCGTTCGCAACCGCGATCGCAACCTCGGCAATGTTACGTACCTGGGCCGTAAGGTTACCCGCCATCTGATTTACGGAATCCGTCAAATCTTTCCATGTACCTGCAACACCTGGCACATTCGCCTGTCCTCCTAATTTTCCTTCTGTACCTACCTCACGCGCAACACGCGTTACTTCAGATGCGAAACCACGCAACTGATCCACCATCGTGTTAATGGTGTTTTTTAATTCAAGAATTTCTCCTTTTACATCCACACCAATCTTTCTTGATAAATCTCCATTGGCAACTGCTGTTGTTACCTCCGCGATATTTCTTACCTGTGATGTAAGATTACTTGCCATTTTATTTACAGAATCAGTAAGATCTTTCCATGTACCTGCAACTCCGGGTACGTCTGCTTGTCCACCAAGCTTTCCTTCAGAACCTACTTCACGCGCAACACGCGTTACTTCAGATCCGAATGAATTTAACTGATCCACCATTGTATTGATGGTATTTTTCAATTCAAGAATTTCTCCTTTTACATCCACTGTAATTTTTCTTGATAGATCTCCTTTCGCAACAGCTGTTGTTACTTCCGCAATATTACGTACCTGGCCCGTTAAGTTACTCGCCATACCATTTACAGAGTCTGTCAAATCTTTCCATACACCACCCACATCTTTCACCGCAGCCTGTCCACCAAGTTTTCCTTCAGATCCTACTTCACGCGCAACACGCGTTACTTCAGATGCAAAGCTTCTCAATTGTTCCACCATTGTATTGATGGTATTTTTTAATTCAAGAATTTCTCCTTTTACATCCACATCAATTTTTCTTGATAGATCTCCTGTTGCCACAGCTGTTGTTACTTCCGCAATATTTCTTACCTGTGAAGTAAGATTACCCGCCATGATGTTTACACTATCTGTCAAATCTTTCCATGTACCATCAACACCCGGTACATCCGCTTGTCCGCCGAGCTTTCCTTCTGATCCCACTTCACGCGCAACACGCGTTACTTCAGATCCAAATGAGTTTAACTGATCCACCATCGTGTTGATGGTATTTTTCAATTCAAGAATTTCTCCTTTTACATCCACCGTAATTTTTCTTGATAGATCTCCTTTCGCAACAGCGGTTGTTACTTCCGCAATGTTACGCACCTGGCCCGTTAAGTTACTGGCCATACCATTCACAGAGTCCGTCAGATCTTTCCATGTTCCTGCAACACCTTTTACTTGTGCTTGTCCTCCAAGTTTTCCTTCCGTACCTACTTCCAATGCCACACGCGTTACCTCAGAAGAAAAAGAGTTCAACTGATCCACCATGGTATTGATGGTATTTTTTAATTCGAGAATTTCTCCTCTAACATCCACCGTAATTTTTCTTGATAGATCTCCTTTTGCCACAGCTGTTGTTACCTCTGCGATATTACGTACCTGCCCTGTAAGATTACTTGCCATCTGATTTACTGAATCCGTAAGGTCTTTCCATACACCACCAACACCTTTTACTTTCGCCTGACCTCCGAGTTTTCCTTCAGAACCTACTTCACGCGCCACACGCGTTACCTCTGCAGAGAAAGAGTTCAACTGATCCACCATGGTGTTGATAGTATCTTTCAATTCAAGAATTTCTCCTTTTACATCCACCGTAATTTGTCTTGATAAATCTCCTTTTGCCACAGCTGTTGTTACCTCAGCAATATTACGCACCTGACCTGTTAGATTACTCGCCATTTGATTCACACTATCTGTCAAATCTTTCCAAGTTCCCGCAACACCTTTTACCTGCGCTTGTCCACCAAGTTTCCCTTCGGTACCTACTTCCAGTGCCACACGAGTAACTTCAGAAGAAAAAGAGTTCAGCTGATCTACCATGGTGTTGATAGTATTTTTTAATTCAAGGATCTCTCCTTTTACATCCACAGTAATTTTTTTAGATAAGTCACCTTTTGCTACGGCTGTTGTTACTTCAGCAATATTTCTTACCTGCGCAGTCAGATTACTACCCATCTGATTTACTGAATCTGTAAGATCTTTCCATACACCTGCTACACCTTTTACTTTTGCTTGTCCGCCTAACTTCCCTTCCGATCCTACTTCTCGCGCCACACGCGTTACCTCCATC
>DATHNB010000336.1:0-22300 GCA_035486495.1 Ferruginibacter sp.
GATGAAATATTAAAATCTTTATCCTTAACAGAAGCTAAAACCTTACACAGATTATTAGATAAGATCAGTCACTTTACAAAAGTGGAGTAGTTTATACCAATATAGAATGATGAAAATTGACAGACTAATAAGGAATTAGTCTTTTTTTATTTTAAGACAATTTTGTAGTCTTTTTGGCGTTTTCTTAGTGAACTATTCTTTATGCCACAAAAATCATGCAAAAAAATGTTTTTTACTTGATTTTCACAAAATAAAGTTCAATTGTTTGTAATTTACGTGTAATATTGGGGAGGATTTTTTTGTAGAAAAGATCAATATACAATTTAAACGATCTGTTTTAAGTGAGTATTCGCTACTACAAAACAAATAAAATACTAAAAAAATAATGGCACTAAGTCAGGGATTATATCAAAAACAACTGCAAAAATTATCGCCGCAGCAAATTCAGTTAATGAAGTTGTTGCAGGTATCTACTGCGCAGTTGGAAGAACGTCTTAAAGAAGAATTGGAAGAAAATCCTGCACTTGAATCGGGCGAAGAAGAAGAAGTAGATGAATTTAAAAATGATGAAACGGATGAGTTCGAAGAAGTAAAAGAAGATGAATTTGAATTAGATGGTAGCCAGGATGAATATGAGAATATTGATATCAGTGAATATGTGCAGGATGGTGATGATGATATTGCCGATTATAAATTAAGAGATGATAACTATCCTGAGGTTGATGATGGTAAAGTAATTCCCCATAAAGTAGAAACAGGGTTTAATGAATTAATGTTGGAACAATTGGGATTATTAAATCTTGATGATCATCAGCAAATGGTAGCCGAACAAATTATTGGTAACCTGGATGATGACGGTTATTTGCGCAGAGATATTAGTGCCATTGTTGATGATCTTGCTTTTCGTCAAAATATAAACACAACTGAACAAGAGCTTACAGCGCTAATTGCACAGATACAGCAGTTTGAACCTGCAGGTGTTTGTGCAAGAGATTTGCAGGAATGTTTATTGTTACAACTAAAAAGAAAATCCGGACAAAGTGTAGAGATGGCCATTAAGGTATTGGATAAATATTTTGATGAGTTTACTAAGAAACATTACGAAAAAATTCAGCGTGGATTAAATCTTTCTGATGATGAATTACGTGCGGTAATTAGTCAGATAGTTAAACTAAATCCTAAGCCGGGTGGCAATATGGGCGGATCGGGGAAAGGTGAAGGTTATGTGGTGCCCGATTTTTTTATTATAAATAACGCGGGTAAATTAGAATTGACGCTGAATAGTAAAAATGCACCTGATTTGCGTATTAGCGAAGGATATCGCGATATGCTAAAAGATTATGACAAAGGCAGCAAAAAAGATAAGCGCCAAAAAGAAGCGGTAATTTTCATCAAACAAAAAATTGATGCGGCTAAATGGTTCATTGATGCGATCAAACAAAGGCAGCATACCTTGTTAAGCACTATGGATGCTATCATGAATTATCAATATGATTTTTTTACAACGGGAGATGAAACCGAATTGCGCCCGATGATCTTAAAAGATATTGCAGAGAAAACTAATCTTGATATAAGCACGATCAGTCGCGTTGCCAACAGCAAATTTGTGCAGACAGAATTTGGTACTTATCGCTTAAAATTCTTTTTTAGCGAAAGCTTGCAAACAGACAGCGGCGAAGAAGTAAGCACAAGAGAAGTGAAAAAAATATTAAGCGATCTTATTGAAGGAGAAAGCAAAAAAAATCCGTTAAGTGATGAAAGACTTACAGAACTGCTTCAGGAAAAAGGATATAATATTGCAAGGCGCACTGTTGCCAAATACCGCGAACAATTAAATGTGCCGGTAGCAAGGTTAAGAAAAGTACTTTAATAACTGTTAATCAGAAATACAACAATTGAACAATACAGCAATACAACAATCAAGTAAACAGCCTCTGTTAATAAGGATCTTCGCTCATTTATTTTCTGTTATTTTTCATCCGTTATTTATTCCTTTATACGTTTCGTTATTTCTGTTGTATGTGCATCCATCTTATTTTGCAGGATATGATTCGTATGATAAATTCTGGCTACCGTTAAGAGTTGCTTATGCGACTATATTTTTGCCTCTGTTCACAGTCTTTCTTTTAAAGCAATTAAAGTTTATAGATTCTGTTTTTCTTAGGACACAAAAAGATAGAATTATTCCCTACATAGCTAGTGGTATTTATTATTTCTGGTTGTATATGGTTTTTAATAATGATAAGGGCGTTCCCAGTATTTTAACCTCGTTTATTTTTGGCGTTTTCCTGGTTTCTTCGGCGGCATTGATAGCTAATATTTATTTTAAAATAAGTTTGCACGCTATTGCAATGGGAGGGATGCTGGGATTGTTTGTTATCATTCTACAACAAAATACAATGTTGATGACTTTGCCTTTGTGTATTGCATTATTAATTGCAGGATTGGTTTGTACGGCCCGTTTAATAGTAAGCGATCATCAACCTAAAGAAATTTATTCGGGATTATTATTAGGAGCTGTTTGTCAGTTTATTGCTGCAGTTATTTTTATTTAATAAATATCCAATCGCAAAAAGCCCCGAAGAATTTATTTACTTCAGGGCTTTTTTGTGATTATTTGAATGATTAGTGTTTGCTTAAATAAAAACACAAAGGATCTGTGGGATCTGTTTGTTCTATCACCAACTTAGTGTAAGGTGATGGATAAGAGATAATGTTTGCTGATTCTAAGCCATTACAATTTGTAATATTTTGTCCATCCCAGTTTCCATAACAAAATTGACTATTTCCGGTATTTGACCACAGCCAGGTATTTGTTTGGTATTCTTGTTGTCCGTCTGAATGGATAAATCTTTTTAAATAAGTCCCATATTCTGAAAATGTTACATAGGTTGAAACAACACTTGTATCAAAATAGTAGTCACTACTATCAACCGGAAGGTAAAATTTTGCAGAATCGAGTGTCCAGGTAGTTGTTACAAATGCTATGTCTGCAGGGCTTGTAAAAGCTCCACTTGCATCAGCAGCATCAGCAGTTAAGGAAATAGGGGTTGCTCCATCTAGTGGTGTTATTGTAAAACTGAATGCTGCAGAAGTTATAGAGGTAATATGTATCGTTCCTACAGAATCCAAAACAAAAGATGTATCACTTGTTACAGTATATTGGCCTGCTTGAACCGTGCCATCAGCAAAAAAAATGACATAGCTGTTTATTAAAAATTCAATAGCTGAATAATTTGCAGCAGTATCTGAGGGTCTGTTTGCTAAAGTGTTGTTGGTTGCTTGATGAGCTGAATTAGATAGAGCAGGTCGATGCGAAGTTACTCCTGTGATATTCCAACGTTTTTCATATTTAGGTAATGAACTGGTTGTTGTGCTTCCATTATTGTGGTCTTTTCTACAAGAGCAAATAGCTATGGCAAACGATGCAATGATTAATAGGGACAGACCTTTAATTATTTTCATGTTTAATTATTTTTGTAAATGTAAACAAATAATTATTTTCTATTATATAAGGAGTAGTTTCACTACATACGTTACATATTTAATTGTCACTTTTTTCTTCCACATCATCCTCTTTTAACTCTTTCCAGATTGCTGTAAGTCTCGGATGATTTGTGGTTGTATAATTTGGATTAGCTTTTATAAAAGCATCTACATTTTCAATTCTTTCTTTCGTCAACGGATGATTACTTAAAAATGCAACGGATCTTGGCATATCTTTCTCTGCCTTTAATAGATCCTGCATTAGCTGTTTCATTCCTTTTGGATCTATATTATTTTTCACCATCAATTTTAAACCTTCTTCATCCGCTTGTCGCTCTAACTTTCTTGAGTATCCTAATGAATAAATGGAATTGGCATTTTCAATAATTCCTTTTGTAATACCACCGGCATCGTTCAATATAATTGATAAAGCGAATGAAGAACTGACGCTAGATGCGATCGCTTTTAAGCTATGCCGTTTATTGATGTGTGATGATTCGTGTGATAATAATGCTACGAATTCTTCAGGACTATGCATGTATGGTAGTATGCCTGAGAATACAACAATGTGACCGCCAGGCAGTGCAAATGCATTTACCTCACTATCTGTTAGCACTGTAACTTGTAGTGGGTACTTTTCGCTAAGGTTGATATTATTAATGAACTGTGTTGATAGGTTACTAAGAGTTGTGTCAATTGTAGCATCTTTTATAATTGATTGGTACATTGTTTCTCCAATGGCAGTTTCCTGTTTTGTAGAAATAAATGTAACAACAGCTAAAGGAACAAGTTCTGTTAAAGCGAAATAGATACCACATACCAATGCTATTAAAAGAATAAAGAGTGCTATTTTATTTTGTTGTAATAATTTGTTGTACCAGTTAAGTGGTTTGTTAGTTTTTAAAATAGCATATAGATTCTGATAAAGATTGGTATTGGTTGCTACCGAAATATAAATATCAAATCCTTCTGTTAAATAAACGAAGATGTTGGTTGGTGAAAGTGTATAATGGCATTGAGCTAAAGGATACTTCAATGAAGTATTAGCTAAATTCTCTTCATCAAAAAGACAGATGTCTTCACGGGAAATTTCAACCCTTACTTTATAAGGACGGCCTGAAACACCATTGAAGAAATCTGCTGTATTGGTCATTATAATTAGATCGTAAATCCAAGGTCAAGCAGATCGGCAATATCCTCTCCGGTTGCATCGGTATAATTTTGTTGTGTTTGTTGTAATTCATCAAAAGAGTAATCACCGGAAAGAGAAATATTATTGGCAATAAATTTTAAGGTTCTCACCTGTATCCAGGCAAAACCAATGCCTAGGGTAAAAATAAATATCAACATATTTGTAATGAGCAATAAGGCAAATGATCCGCCAGTCATTGTAGATGCAAATTCAACTTTTTTATCACCTTGGGTCAATTCAAGCTTATTAACGTAATATGAGAATAGGTCTTTTTCCCACCAGAATATATATATTCCCAATGTTATGATTGTAAGAGCTATGCCTTTTAAATTTAATAAAAAATATTCGGTGCCATCGCCAGTATAATGGAAAGAAGCGTTACCGACTTTAATATTTCCTATTATATATTTACGAAGTTTAATGTGAAACCAAAAACCGTAAATGCCTACTGTTATTAGGGTTAATAATAATCCCAGTATATATAACACGAATAATTCGGTTCTATCTCCTGCATATCCAAAACGAATGCCCCTCCAAGTAGTTTTAGCCATTCTGTACTTATAAAATCCATGAATGGCAACAGGAATGATGGCAAGGAACAAAAGATATACTATCAAAAAAAGAAAAGTATTTTTTGACATCATTGAATAAATAAAAAGCCCGTAAAGGATGATGATCAATAAAAAAGCCCTGATAAATCCTTTGAACATTTCTTTACCAGTTCCGGTAAATGCAAAGGGTTGGTCTTCAAAAGAAGTATGACTGTATAAATAACTTAATGTTTTTGCTTTTGCCCAAGGATAATATAAGCCAAGCGTACAGATTGAGAAGATAATGTTGACGATCTTTATTTTAAAGAAATCGCCGCCTTTTCCAAAAAAGGAAAGTTGATAGTTGGTTGTTTCCATTAGAGATGTTTTTAAAGATTAAATTTTGCTTTACTAAAATATAAAAAAATCAGGATATCCGGTTAAGATATCCTGATTATAATAATTTGGTAATAGAATTTAGCTGAAAAATCTTACTGGATATTAAAATTCAGCGCTTTTTTGGCAACTATAAATGATTATTGTTTACTTAAATAGTATCGTAGAGGGTAATCAGTACTATCTGCTTCATCCATTATTAATTTAGTATATGGCGCAACATAGTTGATAAATTTAAGTGACCGTAAACTGTCACAATTTGAAAAATTTTGCCCATCCCAGTTACCATAACAAATCCCGCTATGATCAGTAGTTGTCCATATCCATGTATTTGTTTCATAATCTTCATGTCCGTCTGTGTAAACATTTCTCACGAGATAAGTACCATATTGTGAGAATAAAGCGTAAGTCGCGGAAATAGTAGTATCGTTCAAATCCCAATCACTACTGTCAGGAACAGGAAGATAAAAAGTTGTAGAGTCTAATTTCCATGTATTAGATATAAAAGCGATGTCTGAAGTAGATGTAAAATTACCAATTGGATTTGCTGCGGTTGCCGTAATTGAAATTGGAGGAGTTCCATCAATAGGTATTAATATAAAGCTGAATGTTGCAGTTGTTATTGATGTAATTTTTACTGTTCCTACAGAATCTAAAACTAATGTAGTATCATTTGTTGCGGTATACTGACCTACCTGCACGGTACCATCTTGAAAAAAGATAACATAGCTATTGATCAAAAATTCAATTGCAGAGTAATTGGGAAGACTGTCTTGTTCTGGCCTGTGTGCCAATTTAATACCTGTATGTAAAAAAGTTCCTTTGTTAGTTGAAGTCGAAATAGCTGGCCTATGCGAAAGAGAATCTGAAATATTCCAACGTTTTTCATATTTAGGAAGTGAAGAACTTGTAGTGCCACTGTGATTTTTTCTGCAGGAGAAAAAAGCTATTGAACTTAATCCAGCGATTAATAGCATTAGATGTTTAACTGTTCTCATATTAGATTAGTTTTTGTTAACTTAAGTAAAACGTTTTATTAAATTTAGTTATTTACTTACATATACTACTCTATTATCAAAAAGGTTGGGTAAGGATTAAAATAGTAGTTAAAATTCAGCGCTTTTAGGATATCTAGGGAAAGGAATTACATCTCTGATATTTCCCATCCCCGTAACAAATTGTACTAAACGCTCAAACCCGAGTCCGAAACCTGAATGCGGACAAGCGCCAAATCTTCTTGTATCTAAATACCACGATAATTCTTCTGCTGGTACATGCATTTCTTCCATACGTTGGATCAGTTTATCGTAACGTTCTTCTCTTTGGGAGCCACCAACAATTTCACCAATGCCTGGTGCTAAAATATCCATCGCTGCTACAGTTTTGCCGTCGTCATTCAGGCGCATATAAAACGATTTTATTTCTTTAGGATAGTTGGTTAGTATAACAGGTTTTTTAAAATGTTTTTCTACCAAATAACGTTCGTGTTCACTTTGCAGATCAATGCCCCATCCTTCAATTAAATATTGGAATTTTTTCTTTTTGTTATGATTGCTTTCTTTTAAAATTTCTATTGCTTCAGTGTAAGTCAATCTTTCAAAATCATTATCTACAACAAAATTTAATTTTTCGATCAATCCCATTTCACTTCTGTCAATAACGGGTTTTGATTTTTCTTCTTCTTCTAAACGTTGTGCCAAAAATTCAAGATCTTCTTTGTTATGATCCATTGCATATTTGATCACATATTTTATAAATGCTTCAGCAAGATTCATATTATCTTCCAAATCATTAAAAGCAACTTCCGGCTCAATCATCCAGAACTCCGCCAAATGCCTTGCAGTATTGCTATTTTCAGCACGGAATGTAGGTCCGAATGTGTAGATATCACTAAAAGCCATGGCAGCTAATTCACCTTCTAATTGTCCGCTTACAGTAAGGTTAGTACTTCTGCCAAAAAAGTCTTCTTTAAAATTGATTGAACCATCTTCGTTTTTCGGAGCTTTTCCATCAAGCGGAAGCGTAGTAACACGAAACATTTCACCGGCACCTTCTGCGTCACTTGCAGTAATGATCGGCGTATGTAAGTAGACAAAATCTTTGTCGTTAAAAAATTTGTGTACTGCAAATGCTAACGTATGTCTTACACGAAAGATAGCGCCAAATGTATTAGTGCGAAAACGTAAATGCGCAATCTCTCTTAAGAATTCAAGACTGTGTTTTTTAGGTTGCAGAGGGAATTTTTCTGCATCGCTATCACCTAATATTTCTATTGAAGTTGCTTTTAGTTCTACTTTTTGTCCTTTACCTAAAGAAGCAATTACTTTGCCAGTTGCTTTAATGCAAGCTCCTGTTGTAAGACGCTTTAAGATAGCATCATCAAACTTACCTAACTCAGCAACAACCTGTAAATTATTATTGGTACTGCCATCATTCAACGCTATGAACTGGTTGTTGCGAAAGGTGCGTACCCATCCCATTACAGTTGCTTCGTAATTGGCTTTATCTGCTGCCAACATTTCTTTTATCTTCACTCTTTTGTTGAACATAATTTGTATTTAAGGACTGCAAATATAGTATATGCTTAATAAGTAGTAGCATCTTGAATCCTAGCTTTTAATACGACGCTATTAGAATAAATACTACGGGGAACAGTACGCTGATTTCTACTATTATCAATTTTTTTTCTTTTTTTATGAAAAACAGCGTAATATTGTAATGCAATCTAAAACGATAAGATTCGCCCAATAGCTCACAACGTGACGTTCTATTGAACTTAATCTAAATTCTCATTACAATTTTCAGATTTTATAAGGTGGATCTTTTGAAAAAATCATTTTCATTTTTCTTATGTACGATATATCACAATTGAACGACATGCTCGTTCCTGAGTTGCAGGATATTGCAGAACAACTTAGCATTCCCAATTTTAAAAATTTAGACAAACAAGAACTTATAGATAAAGTTCTGGATAAACAAGCTATTATGACCGCAGCTACTAACAACGAGGAAGGGGAAAAGCCAAAACGCAAACGTATTATAAAACCAGCTGTTATAAATAGCACTGAAGAGCCAGAAGTGATGCAGGAAAAAACTGTACCAGAACCAAAGGTTATTAAAAAGGCTGAGACCCCAAAAAAGCCTGTTAAAAAAGTGGAGGTTGAGATTCCTGAGGAAGAAGAAGAATTACAACCATTGACTGATCAGGATAGTACTATTCCTGCAGCGATTGCCTCTTTATTGCAACAAGAAGATATCCAACAACCAGAAGTACAATACGACGGTTCTGCGCAAACGCAACCAACAAAACAATTTCAACAGCGCCAACAACCTGTTTTCAATATTGAATTTGACGGTATTATTTTAGGCGAAGGTGTGTTGGAAATGATGCCTGATGGATATGGATTCTTAAGAAGTAGTGATTACAACTACCTTTCTTCTCCTGATGATATTTATGTATCACCCTCTCAGATAAAATTATTCGGATTAAAAACAGGTGATACTGTTTATGGATCTGTTCGTCCACCAAAAGAAGGCGAAAAATATTTTGCTTTATTAAAAGTAGAAACGATCAATGGTAAATCTCCGGATGAAGTTAGAGATAGGGTACCATTCGATTATTTAACACCTTTATTTCCTTTCGAAAAATTAAATCTTACCACTAAGGCTGATAATTATAGCACAAGGATCATCGATTTATTTACACCAATTGGTAAAGGACAGCGTGGATTGATCGTTGCCCAGCCAAAAACGGGTAAAACAATGTTACTGAAAGAAGTAGCAAATGCTATTGCTGAAAATCATCCTGAATGTTATTTAATGATCGTGTTGGTTGATGAAAGACCGGAAGAGGTAACAGATATGGAACGTAGTGTGAGAGCGGAAGTTATCGCATCTACTTTTGATGAACCGGCAGAAAAACATGTAAAAGTTAGCACCATCGCTTTACAAAAAGCAAAACGTTTGGTTGAATGCGGACATGATGTGGTTATCTTATTAGATAGTATTACTCGTTTAGCAAGGGCACATAATACGGTGGCCCCTTCATCTGGTAAAGTATTATCGGGTGGTGTTGAAGCAAATGCGATGCAAAAGCCAAAACAATTTTTTGGTGCGGCACGTAAAATTGAAAACGGCGGTTCTTTAACGATATTAGCTACAGCGTTAGTAGACACCGGTAGTAAAATGGATGAGGTTATTTTTGAAGAATTTAAAGGAACAGGTAATATGGAACTTCAATTAGATAGAAGATTATCTAACAGAAGAATATTCCCTGCGATCGATATCGTATCATCATCTACTCGTAGAGATGATCTTTTATTAGATAAAGATACTTTCCAAAGAATGTGGATTTTGCGTAAACACATGGCAGATATGAATCCTGAAGAAGCTTTGAATACATTGCTTAAGAATATGAAGGGTACAAAAGACAATGTCGAATTTTTAACTTCTATGAATGGCTAGTTTTAATTAAACTAACTACAATATCACTGTTTATGAAGAAGATTATTTTCGTATTTTTTCTATTGATATCATTATTGCCTGTAAAACTTTTAGCACAGCAAAATGATGATCTAACGGGTCTTTGGAAGGGAATATTATATAATGATACTACAAAAAAAACGCTTCATTACGAACTAGCTATAAGTAAAGAAAAAGGTGATCTGGTTGGTTATTCATACACAGAATTTGATTTCGACGGAAAGATAGGTATTGGCGTAAAGAAGGTTAAAATAAAAATGAAAGACGGAAAGGTCTTCATAGAAGATGTTGAATTAATTGATAATAGTTATCCGGTTAACCCTCCTAAAAATATACATCAATATAGCGTGCTTACTTTACAAAATACAGATACTGTAAGAACTTTATCGGGTACATGGAACACAAACGTTACAAAATTTTATCGCCCTGTAACCGGAACTCTAAGCGTTCAGCGTAAGAGCGATTACATACCAACTTACATTACAGAAAAATTAGATGAAGTAAGGGTAATTAACCAGGTAAGATTTGACGAGGCGCATAATAAGATCGATGGTAATATTGTAGTGAAGGCAGGTCCATCAAATAAATCTGAAGACAGTGTAAAGGCTAACCAACAAGCACAAGCTATTGCCGATCAAAAGGCAAAGGATGATCTGGCTAAAGCTAAACAAGCGCAAAAAGCTGCAGAGCAAAAGCAAAAAGACGATCTGGCGAAAGCTAAGCAAGACCAAAAGGTTGCTGATCAAAATGCGGCAGCAATGGCAGCCGCTAATTTAGAAAAACAAAAAGCTGCTCCTGCTCCGGAAATGCCACCAGCCGCAGATGTTACTAAAAGAAAAATGGATTATGATAATATTCAAAAAGTATATTATAAATCTGATAGTTTGATCGTATCGCTATATGATAATGGTATAGTTGATGGTGATATTGTTAGTGTTGTAATGAACGGACAATTACTTTTTTCGAAACAGATGTTAACGCTAAAAGCGAATAGCAAAACTATCCATATCACAAAAGATACGCCTGACTCTTTATTATTGATATTATATGCAGAAAACCTGGGTAGCATACCGCCTAATACAGGTCTATTAACGATTCACGATGGAGAATCGGTGTATGAAGAATTCTTTAGTGCAGATCTTAGCACCAATGCTGGTATTATGCTGATAAGAAAAAAGGATGAGCCAGTTACACAATAGCGTCAATATTTTTCGTGAGCTGTTTATCTTTCTCTGTTACAACATCTCCTGCATCATGTGTAGATAACCAGATTTCTACAGTATTCCATGTATTCGTCCATGTTGGGTGATGATCCATTTTTTCAGCAGCAAGCGCCACTCTTGTCATAAAAGCAAAAGCTTCAGAGAAATCTTTAAAAGTAAATTTCTTATAGAGTTTATTATTTTCTTCTTTCCACATAGTTTTTATTTTTATTAGCCAAACATTATGCCACTATTCAACTTCAGTGGCGTCGCACATTTCAACAGTATATCGTTTTTCATCCTCCTCAACTCATTGCTTTTCTATTGTATTCTTGCCTAAAGCCCCCTTCAGGGGGTTGGGGGTTATTCCACCGCATTATTAAAAAAGTCGATCAATGGTTTCATTGCTTCAAATGTTTTTATAATTTCTTTCGATATATTTTTTTCTTGCAACATTGCATCTGTAAAAGGCGCGCTTACAAAAAAGCTTTTCATTTTTAGGTAATGAATCGCCGGATTGATTTCGTCATAACCTTTTGGTGGTCTTGATAGCATATCAATCATCTCTAATCCTTTTGGAAAGTATTTTCTAAATGTTTTATTTTCTGTGATCTTTTTAAACTCGTCGAAACTATAATCTATCTCTTGTCTTATTTTAGCAAGAGTTGGAGCTTGTGGCATATAAATTCCGCCACCAGCAAAACTAGCACCGGGCTCAAAATGAAAATAATATCCTGCTTCATCTGCTTTTTTACCAGCTCTCGAGAAAGATGCGCCCATATTGCTTTTATAAGGACTCTTATCTTTACTGAACCGAACATCACGATTAATACGAAACATACAGTCTTTGGCTTTTAATTCGCCAATAGGAGCATCAAATTTGGTAATGCCTGCAATTAGCTGATCAACGAAAGCTGTAAAATCTGTTTTTGCTGCTTCGTACGATTTTCTGTTTTCTTCAAACCATGGTCTGTTGTTATTTTTTTTAAGTTGTTGTAGAAATTTTATCGTAGTTGATTGTAGCATTGGAATAATTCTTTTTATTAAGTTAGGCAATTTCACACAAAGGCTCAACTTATTTTACTTATTGATCTTTGCACCTTTGTCTGAAAAAATAAATAATAAAAAAGAGGTATTGAAAATATCAATACCTCGTAAATAATTTTAAGGAGATCAGCAAAGAACCTATTTTACTTTGCTCCAGTTCTCGCCACTTTTAATTCTATATAAAGTCATTTCACTCACCTTATATTTAACGGCCAGTTGTTTATAGGTAAGTTTACGTTTAGGATTGTTGATCGTTTCTTTGATAGCTTTTACCTGAGTGGCATTGAGTTTAAGGCCTTCTGTTTTATTCGCCTGTCTTTTTTTGTAAGCTATTTTCTCAGGACTTTTTTGTTGATGAACGCCTACTTCTTCCAGCGTGGCCCATTTAAGGTTTTTATAATTGTTATCTGCTTTTTTGTAATTAAGATGGATAACGTATTTGTATTTAGGAGAAGCTTTTTTGCAAAATAATTTAGCCACTTCTCTATGTAAATAAATAGTACCATTACCATTTTCTACATGAAGATTAAGTGTGCGATAGCCGGAAGTTAACGAGCCACTCAATAGTTTACCATCTTCCATTAAATCTTCTGAATAACTGGCAGCACGGCCTGATGTTGAAACCGCATATTTTTTACGAAGATTTTTATAACCACTGAATTGTAATTGTTTCCAGGTTTCACCTGCAATTTTCTTTATCATAATAGCAGCAATTTAATTTGATAGTAAGCAATAGGGGGCATTTTTACAAAGCTGTAAAAATCCTTTCGCTATAAATATAAAATAAAATTTGTTAAACAGGGAGCATTTTTATAAAATCTTCCTCGTTTATGATCCTTATAGTGGGGATTTTACGGGCTTTTTCCAGTTTACTACCTGCATCTGCACCTACAATCAGGTAATTTAGTTTGCTGCTAACTCCGCTGGCTACCTTGCCGCCATTCTTTTCTACCATTTCTTCTGCATCGCTGCGTTTAAGCTGTACCATCGTTCCGGTGAAGAGAAAAGTCTGTCCGGCAAAGTTATCATTCTCAACCAGTTGCTTTTTTTCATTCTTTAACTGAACGCCTAATTTCTCCAATTTCTCTAGCATGTGAATATTATCATCAATATGGAAGAAACGATAAATGCTGGCGGCAACTTTAATACCTACTTCATCAAAAGATTGCAATTGCTCTTCAGAAAAATTTCTAAAATCTAATAAATGATCAACGGAATGTACCAATGTTTTAGCGGTTGTTTCACCGACATATCGAATGCCTAAACCAAACAACAAACGATGTAAAGGTTGTTGTTTAGAATTTTCAATGGCGGCCTTTAAATTATCAATTGATTTTTTCCCGAAGCCTTCCAGTTTTGAAATGCTGTCAAAATCCAATTCATAAACTCCCGGAATATCTTTCAACAGATCCATTTCATAAAACTTGCGTACGTTGGCGTCACCAAAACTTTTAATATCCATTGCATCCTTACTCACAAAGTGAATAATGCGTTCTACAACCTGCGCGGCACAATTAATATTGATACAGCGCCAAACAGCTTCACCTTCAGGCTTGAACAATTCATCATTGCAAACAGGACATTTTTTTGGAAAGACAATTTGTTCTTCTTTACCAGTTCGCAATTCAGCCAATGGTTTTACTATATATGGAATAACATCTCCGGCTCTTTCTACTAAAACGGTGTCGCCTATACGAAGATCCTTTTCTCTCACCACATCTTCATTAAACAATGAGATGGAAGAAATGGTAACACCGCCAACGAGGATAGGATCAATCTTCGCAACAGGTGTAATACTACCGGTGCGGCCTACCTGAAATTCTACTTTGCATAAAATGCTGGTGCCTTGTCTTGCTTTAAATTTAAAAGCGATCGCCCAACGTGGATGATGTGTTGTTTGACTCATCTTGTCCTGCAGAGCAAGTTCGTTCACTTTTATCACCATACCATCTATTTCGTATGGTAGCGTATCTCTTCCGGCTTCAAAATCAAGACAATAATCAATTACTTTTTGAATGCCTTTAAATACCTTCTTTTCTTTTTTCGGACTTCTAAAACCAAGGTCCCAAAGCATCTCCAACATTGCCGAATGAGATTGTGGCTTTTGGTGGTCGGTCGTTAGTCGTTGATCATCCACACTATAACTTACATTATACAAAAAGGCTTCCAAATTTCGTTTAGCAACATCTTTCGGATCTTTCATTCTCAATGATCCCGAAGCGGCGTTGCGTGCATTTGCCAGCGGCGGTAAATTTTGCTCAGCTAACTGATCATTGTAGTTTTTAAAACTATTTTTATTCATTAATACTTCACCACGTATTTCTATTTGTTGAATACCATAAGCAGAAAACTTTGCAGAAAGCGGAACGGATCTTATTTGTTTAATATTATTAGTAATCTCTTCACCTTCAACACCATCACCACGTGTAGCAGCTCTTACCAATTGATCATTTTCATAAATGAGAGAAATACTGGCGCCATCAAATTTTGGTTCTACACAATACTCTACTTCTTCAAGCTTGGTTAATTCTTTTGCTTTTCTGTCCCAATCCAGTAAGTCTTCAGCGTTATAACTGTTTTCTAAACTTAGCATCGGTACTAAGTGTTGCACCGTAACAAACGAAGTATTTAAGCTACTACCAACTCTTTGTGTTGGAGAATCTTTTGTTATGAGAGATAGGTTCTCTTTTTCAATCTTTTCTAATTGTTTGTATAAAGTATCGTATTCGAAATCACTGATCAGAGGATCGTTCTGCACATAATATCTGTTCTCATGAAACCATAATACTTTTCGTAAATCACCAATCACATCAATGGTCAGTAGTCGCTGGTCAGTGGTCTTTAACAACAAAGTTGTTAAAGCTTGTAATTCTTTTATTTGTGGTTGCGTATACATAGTAATGAGACAAAGTTAAAAGGATAAAGCTAATTTTTCAGTATATTTGAAAAGAGCTTTTTCACCCGTTCTAAAATGTTAAAGAACTGCTATTATCCAATAATATAGCAAACCTTTTGAGTCGTAATTACGTTCATAATACGATGAAAAGATTACTACTGTTTTCGACATTATTACTGATGATAATATCAAGCGCTTGTAATTTTTCCGATAAAAATAAAAATGACAATATGAGTACAGATAAAAAAGATAATCCATTCTATTCAAATACAGATACAAATAAGGTTACGCTTGATAATGGAGAATTAAAGAAAATATTGCCAGCAGATGTTTATAATGTAGCACGCGAAAAGGGTACAGAAAGGCCGTTTACTGGTAAATATTGGGATAGTAAAGAAGGTGGCACTTACTATTGTGCGGTGTGTGGTAATCCATTATTTAATAGCAATGGAAAATTTGAGAGCAGTTGCGGTTGGCCAAGCTTTTTCGAACCAATATCAAAAGGAAGCATTATTTATGCACCTGATAATACTTACGGAATGCATCGTACAGAAGTAATGTGCGGAAGGTGTCACTCGCATTTAGGCCACGTATTTGAAGATGGTCCGCCACCAACACATTTAAGATATTGCATTAATTCGGTGATATTAGATTTTAAAAAAGCGCAAGATGCGGAAGCAAAATTCAATAAGGATTCAGCAACAAATAAATAATACCCCGAACTATATTGCGATATGAAAAAATGGCTCATCCTTAAGTGGTTGGGTCATTTTAATTATATACCTTTTGAAAATGTAATTTAGCAGGGAAATAGATTTGACAACTTTTTAAAAGTTGTCAAATCTTACAATTAAAAATATTGGACACACATCAAATCTTAAAACAATACTGGGGCTACGATTCTTTTCGTCCGTTGCAGGAAGACATCATTAATGCAATTCTGGAAGGAAAAGATACGCTGGCGTTATTGCCGACTGGCGGCGGTAAATCTATTTGTTTCCAGGTTCCTGCAATGACTAAGGATGGTTTGTGTTTAGTGATCAGCCCGCTGATTGCGTTGATGAAAGATCAGGTGGAGAATTTAGAGAAGAAAGGAATACCCGCTGTGTCTATTTATTCGGGTATGAGTTTTTCTGAAGTTAAAAAAACATTACAAAACGTAATTCATGGTCATTATAAATTTCTCTATGTTTCACCGGAAAGGTTAGAGACCAGTTTGTTTTTGGAACATCTGGCTTCAATGAATATTAATTTAATTGCTGTTGATGAGGCGCACTGTATTTCTCAATGGGGTTACGATTTTCGGCCGCCGTATACACGCATTGCATCTTTGCGTGAGCGTATGCCTAAAGTTCCTGTGCTTGCATTAACAGCTTCTGCAACAAAAGAAGTGCAGGATGATATTTGTGAAAAACTTGCTTTCAAGAAAGACCCTCAGCGTTTTCAGCAATCTTTTGAGCGGGCAAATCTTTCTTACAGTGTTTTTAATGCAGCATCTAAACAAAATAAATTGTTAGAGATACTGACCAATGTAAAAGGCAGTGCAATTGTATATTGCAAGAGCCGCAAGCATGCAAAAGATATTTCTGATCTGTTAATGATGAATGGCATCAGCGCCAATCATTATCACGCAGGTTTAAATAGCGAAGAAAGAAATAAAAGACAGGAAAGCTGGATCAATAATACAACACGTGTAATGGCCTGCACCAATGCATTTGGTATGGGTATAGATAAACCGGATGTAAGAGTAGTTGTGCATTATGATGTACCGGATTGTTTAGAAAATTATTACCAGGAAGCAGGCAGGGCAGGACGCGATGGTAAAAAAGCCTATGCGGTTTTATTGTACAGTGATAAAGAAGTAGAAGACCTGAAATTACAAAGCGATATTCGTTTTCCTAAAGAAGCAGAAATAAAAAACGTGTACACTGCTTTTATGAATTACTTACAAATAGCAGCCGGTGGCGGCGAATGGACGAATTACGATTTTGATATTGCAGAATTTACAGCTGCCTTTAAAATAAATATCCTAACAGCTACTTATGCTATCAAAGCGATGGAGCAGGAAGATATTATTAGTTACAATGAAGTTTTTTTTAAACCATCCACACTAACGTTTACGGCTACAAGAGAACAACTGGAAGAATTTGAAAAACGATCACCGCAATATGAACCATTAATAAAAGGTTTATTACGTTCGTATGAAGGCATATTCGATTTCCCGACAACTATCTACGAATCAAGGTTAGCAAAATTCATTCATAAAAAACAGGATGAAGTAACACATCAATTAATTGAGTTAAAACAGCAAGGGATTATCGATTATGCTCCGCAGAAAGAAAAACCTCAAATGACATTGTTGCAAAACAGAATGTACAATGACAGTTTTAAGATCAACTTGGAGAATTTTATAAAACGAAAAGAAAAATTTGAAATAAGAGTAGGAGCGATCGTTCAGTATATTCAAGAAACAAATGCTTGCAGAAGTATGGTTATTGCCGATTACTTCAATGCCCCAATCAGCAAGCGTTGTGGCATTTGTGATAATTGTATCAAAGAAAAAAATCTCAATATAAGCAAAGAAGAATTTGATAGTATTGCTGATGAAATTTTTAAAAGTATAAAAGGAAAATCAGTCTCGATCAAAGATTTACTGTTATTGATGAAAGGGGTGAGTAAGGATAAACTGTGGAAAGTGATTGATTATTTACAATCGGAACAACAAGTTATAGTTACAAAAGAGGGAAGTATTTCAAAGTACAACTATCAATAAAAATAATGTTCAATTTTCAATTTTGAAAGCGTCTTTCCATTGAACATTGTTCGTTGAAAATTGAACATTGAAAATTTGTATTTAATTTATTCTGTATCGTACCGATCAACTCTCTCAATTCCAGAAAGCGCCATCAAACGTTTACACAGTTCATCCAGCTCTTCTTTATCGTGTACAAATATTTTTAAATTACCTCGGAAAATTCCATCAACTGCTTCAATCGTCATCGCAGAAATATTGAATTTCATTTCGCCGCTGATAAGATTGGTTATTTTATGTATCACACCAACATCATCCAAACCAATAATTTTTAAACCAGTGAGGAATGATATTTCTTTATTTTTAGCCCACTTCGTTTTTACAACTCTGTGTCCGTAGTTTGATAATAATCTTGCAGCATTCGGACAATTAGTTCTGTGTATTTTCAATCCTTCACCCGTTGTTACAAAACCAAATACATCATCACCGGGAATTGGCTTACAACAGTTGGCCAGAGTGTACATTATCTTATCGCTACTTTCACCAAAAATAATTAGTTCCGCATCTTTTTTATTGTATGTTCTTGCAGTAACATCGGCCGTTACTGTTTCTTCAACAACTTCCTTAACAGCAGGTTTTGGGAAAAATAAACGATCTCCTGATGCAGTAAAGTCTTTTAATTCTTTAAGATCGATTTTTTTAATGGCGATATCATACAACAAGTCAAGCGTAGAATTAAGCTTATAAAAAGAAGCTAGCTCTTCTAAATTATGTTGTGTTATTTTTCCATTAATATGATCCAGCTTTTTTTGAAGAATATGTTTGCCATCTTCGGCTACTTTTCTTTTTTCTTCTTTAAGGGTGTCTTTTATTTTTTGTTTAGCCTTGCTGGTGACAACTTGGTTCAACCATTCCTGGCTGGGCTTTTGTTTAGCACTTGTAATAATTTCTATTTGATCTCCACTGCGTAGTTTGTGGCCGATAGGCACTAATTTATGATTCACTTTTGCACCTATACAGCGACTACCTACAGCACTATGTACCATAAATGCAAAGTCTAAAGCAGTAGCACCAATCGGCAACATTTTTACATCACCCTTTGGCGTGTACACATAAATTTCTTCTGCAAGGAAAGATGTTTTAAAATCTTGTAAAAAATCTAATGAGTTGCCTTCCTGGTTAGAAATAGCTTCTCTGATCTGCTGAAACCATTTGTCGAAGCGACTTTCATCAGTAGCTCCTTCTTTATATTTCCAGTGTGCTGCTAAACCCTTTTCAGCAATTTCATTCATACGTTTGGTACGTATTTGTACTTCTACCCATTTACCTTGTGGTCCCATAACGGTAGTGTGTAACGCTTCGTAACCATTGCTTTTGGGATTGCTTAACCAGTCTCTCAGCCTTTCTGGTGAAGGATTGTATTCGTCCGTGATCATGCTGTACACTTTCCAGCAATCTTCCTTTTCTTTTTCCGCAGGAGAATCGACAATGATACGTATCGCAAACAGGTCATACACTTCTTCAAAAGGAACGCCTTTCTTATTTATTTTGTTAGAGATGGAATGGATACTTTTCGGACGTCCCTGTATCTCGAATGTAAAACCTGCTTTCTCTAATTTTTCTTTCAGAGGTCTGATGAAATCGTTGATGTAACGTGTACGCTCGCGTTTGGTATCATTTAATTTTTTTGCAATAGCGCGGTAAGTCTCAGGCTCCAGGTATTTCATGGAAAGATCTTCCATTTCTGTTTTGATGGCGTATAAACCCATCCTGTGCGCGAGTGGCGCATAAACGTAGATTGTTTCGCTGGCTATCTTTAATTGTTTCTCACGCTTCATGCTGTCCATCGTACGCATGTTGTGTAAACGATCGGCCAGCTTTATTAATATTACTCTTGGGTCATCAGTTAACGTTAATAATATCTTCTTGAAATTTTCCGCTTGCTGCGTAGTATTATTATCTATAACATGGCTGATCTTGGTTAGCCCGTCTATAATTTTTGCTATTTCAACACCAAATTCAAGCTGAATATCTTCCAGTGTTACATCTGTATCTTCAACAGTATCATGCAATAAGGCACAAATAGTACTACGTACACCAAGCCCGATCTCTTCCACGCAAATTTTTGCAACGGCCACAGGATGCAAAATATAAGGTTCGCCACTTTTGCGGCGCATGGTTTTATGGGCCTCGGCCGCTATTTCAAAAGCTGTTCGTATAAGCTCCTTATCACCTTGTTTTAGCTTGGGTTTCAACTCTTTCAGTAGTCCACGGTACTGCCTGAGGATCTCTTTTTTCTCTTCTTCCTCGCTGAGATTGTATTTAATCGTTTTATCTATTACTGCTTCCATGTGTGTATACGAATTTACTTAAAAATAAGTGAGCAGAAAAGTAAAATTATATTTTATGAGTTTACTTTTTCTTCCAAAATGCCTTACTTTTGCAACCCATTTGCTAAGTATCTATCAAGTACACTTAACTAAATGACCGGATGTGGCGAAATTGGCAGACGCACTAGACTTAGGATCTAGCGAAGCAATTCATGTAGGTTCGACCCCTATCATCCGGACGAAATAACCCCTCCAAACCTCCCCTGAAGGGGAGGCTTTTTTAAAATTTAAGGGCTATGCCCATGCGCTAAAAGTTCAATTATGGCAACAGTTACAAGAGAAAACATCGGTTTATTGAATGATAAATTAACCGTAAAAGTGAGCAAGGACGATTACCTTCCTGTATTTGAGAAGACTTTGAAGAATTACAGCAAGACTGTAAATGTTCCCGGTTTTAGAAAAGGAATGGTGCCAGCCGGTATGATCAAAAAAATGTACGGTCCTTCTATTTTTACTGACGAGATCCTTAAAACAGTAGAAAAAGAATTATATAGTTACTTAGGTAACGAAAAACCTGACATTTTTGCTCAGCCTTTAGCGCTGGATGCTGACATCCGTGCAATGGATGTAAATAACCCAGCTGATTACGAATTTGGCTTTGAAATTGGCCTAAAACCGAATTTTGAAGTAGCTGCACTTGATAAAGCAAAACTGGTTAATCATATCGTGAAAGTTACACCGGAAATGGTGCAGGATGAGATCAGCAAAATGCAGGTAAGAGGTAGCAAAACTAAATTGGAAGAAGGCGTTGAAGCTACTGAAGCAAACGTAGAAAAAAGAGAATTGAACGAAGAATTTTTTAATGAAGTCTTCCCTGGACAAGCAATTGCAACAGAAGATGAATTCAGAACTAAATTAAGAGAAGAAATACAGAGCCATTGGGATGCACAAAGCAAAAACCAATTGCACGATCAAATCTATCATTATTTGATAGATGAAACTAAAATTCAATTTCCTGAATCATTCTTGAAACGCTGGTTACAAAACGGTGGCGAAAAACCAAAGACTGCAGAAGAAGCAGAAGCGGAATTTCCAATTTTCAGCAACCAGTTAAAATGGACATTGATCAGCGATAAATTAGTTAAGTCAAACAATCTTCAGGTTGATCAGCAAGAACTAAGAGATAATATGAAAAACGAGGTAATGCGTTACTTCGGCAACATGAGTTTGGGTGAAGATGTTAGCTGGTTAGATAGCTACATCGACAGAATGATGAAAGACGAAAAACAAGTTGAAAGCAGCTACCATCGCTTATTAACTGAAAAACTATTTAACTGGGCTCAGGAAAATGCTAAGTCTACAGTTAAAGAAGTTACAGGAGAAGAATTGACTGCAATGCAGCACAATCACCAACATTAATACAATAGCCTAACTAATAATAAAAAGCCGAAACATAAAAGTTTCGGCTTTTTTGTTTGTCTGAACGTGGATTTGGGAGGATTAGATGGATTAGGAGATCTTTAAATTCATTGCATCTTTTCTAAATCCCTTCAGTTTTTATCCATGTTTAGAATGATTGAAAAAATAAAATATCCCATAATAGCAAACTTTACAATCCATCCAATCCTACCAAATCCACGTTCAGACAAAAAACTTTCCGCCTTTTTGTCGCATTTTTTTTATAGCACAATATTTGGGTTTGTCAATCGACTATATTTGTTACCATAAATTTATATAAGATGAACTTTGGACAAGAATTTGAAAAATACGCTGTAAAGCACAGAGGGATCAGCAGTAATACATTAGATAGTTATATCAAACACAATGTAACCAATCTTACACCAAACATCATTGAAGAAAGACCGATGAACATCGCCGTAATGGATGTATACAGTCGTTTGATGATGGATCGTATCATCTTCATGGGTTATCCTGTATCAGACGAAGTAGCGAATATCGTTACAGCACAGTTATTATTTTTAGAAAG